>JBKJTE010000210.1:0-17716 GCA_046590495.1 Gemmatimonas sp.
TGTCAGCGCCGCGATCGGTCGGATCGGTGAGATGGTCCGCCGCACTTCTGTACTGAATTGCCTGCGTGACTTCGATGCCGTCGATGTGCAGACCGGAGAAGCGCACTTTGTCGCGCATCGCCGCGTCGACGAATTCACGGATCGCTGTCTGCAACACACTGCTGCTCATTCAACACCCCACGGATGAGGGCGCTACGCACGAGGTCCCCAGTGGCATTCGTGCTGCGTCGGCGTGGCATCGATACGCATCACACCGACGGAGGTCAAGTCAGTGGGTCACCAATTGCGTGGCGCTCAGTAACGGAAGGCGTACTGCAGCTTGACCAACAACTCGTTGGAGTCGAAGCTGAGCGAGTGATTGCGAGTCAGCGGGTCAAGCGTGCGAATATTGTGATTGTAGACGACGAACAGGTCGCCAACCGGGCTGAACGTCCACCGCATGCGCGCATTGGTGCCAAAGCGTTCACTCTCGTTATCGTACTGCAGATAACTGTTGAATTGCAGATCAGGTGAGACGTTCACGCGCAATCGCGTACCGATCACCTGCTGTGCAAAGCTTCCTTCGGCGAGACGGCCGACGTTGCGCGTCGCGTTCATCTCAACGATGAACAGCGACGATGGCTTCCATGACGCGGTTGCCTGATATTCGTTGAGTGAGCCGGTGTAAAAGTCGCCGAACCACCACGTGAGTTGTCCGGAAAAACGTCGCTTTGCGGCGAATCCTGCCTCGGCGCGATAACGATTCCAGTGGTATGAACCCGTGGGAATGGTCACGCCATCAGCGATCTCGAATGGGGCATCGAGATGTTCGCCGGCGGGTGCGTAGTTCAACTCAAATCGATCGCCGCTCTCGAGACGCCAGTTGATCGGTGCGGTAAAGATGCGATAGCTCTCCCAGCGATTCTGTTGGTTCGCGACGAGGGTCGTCGCGAACTCATAGAACATCTGCCGCACGTGCAATCCGAGCACAGGACGCGAAGGACGGGGCTGAAAGTTTACGGTCACGTTTGCGATCTGCACGGCGGGACGTGGCACGAAGCCGAGCGATGGATCGAATCCATCGCCGAGCGATTTGTACGTCGTCGAAATGTCCCAACGGTCGTTGGGCAGATCAATCATCGCGCCGAACGCGCGCTTCTCGCCAACGAGCCCATCGCGCCCCGTTGCGAGCGCCCACGCACCGGCGAGAAAATTCTTGTCGCCGCGAAAATGCGACGTCTGGTAAGTGAAATCGGGACCGGCAACCCAACTTTGGCCGCGACCGCGCGGATCGCCGAATGTCGCGATGGCGCCGATGGAAGATTCGCCGAGCACGTTCTGCTTGACGCGGATGGCGCCCATCGTCGCATCCGTGTGGAGCGACGTGTCGGCGAGTCCGCGTACATCACGCGTGCGTACAGCGAGCGCGCCGTAGCTCGTACCGCTCTGTCGACCGTTCACTTTCACGCCGACGTCGATTGGAACTTCGGTGCCGTTCAGCAGGCCGATCCGTCGTCCGAAGAACGGACGCACATCGTTACCCGTGCCCAGTCCGAAATCGAAGATATCGGTGCCTTCGAGAAAGAAGGTGCGCTTCTCGGGGAAGGCGAGCGGAAATCGCGTGAGGTTCGTGCGCCGCGTGTCGACTTCCGTTTCCGCAAAGTCCGTGTTGACCGTGAGCGATGCCAGCGCGTTGCCGCCGACGCGTTGTGTGACATCGAGACTCGCGTGCCTGGAGCCATCCCACTGTTCACCAGGTGCTGCAACGCCCGCGGCACCCGTGACTGCAGGGCGCACCGACATTCCGACACCAAGGTCGAACGCGGGAATTCCGGTGAGCAGTCCGGCACGGCTCGTCATGCCGAACTTCACGTCGCGATCGGGCGTCGACCATCGATCGGTCTCCAGCAACCGCTGAATGCGACGCTGCACGTTGAAGGCCCACGATGTCAATCCACGACGAAAGAGCAGACTGCGTGCAGGAATGCGAATTTCCGCCGACCATCCGGTGGCGGTACGTGCGGTCGCCGCCTCCCATGCGGCATCCCAGTTCGCGTTCTCGCCTTCACCCTGATTGACGACGAGCGCATCGTAGCGCGCGCCGTTTGCATTGACGGCAAAAACAAATCCAGAACGTCCGTCGAGATACGTGTCGAGTACGATCTTGAGATTGTCTTCGCTCGAGAGGTCGGCATCACGCGCGCGTGCAAATGCGGTGATGCGTGATGCATCGGGATCGTCGGCGCGAATGCCGAACACCAAGCCTCCGCCGTCGGCAAGCACACGAACCACAGTGCGCGCCGAGGGCGATGCACCTTCAACGGGTTCGGTCTGTGTGAGCGTCGCGATCGAATCCGCGCGTGCCCACGCTGCGTCGTCAAGTTTCCCATCGAGCTTGAACCCGCTGCCCAGCTGACCAACGCGTAGACTGGCGCGTGGAACATTCCGCTCTGCCTCTTGCGACTGCGCTACGGCCTGCTGCGTCGGTCCGAGTACGGCAGCGAAGGCGAACAGGCCGCAGCGACGGCGAAACCAAAATATGAACGGTCGAACGCGAACGGGAGCATGCAACTCAACCGTCACGACGTCGGGCGTTTTGAGTTGGTTCTTTCGAGCGCACTACGCAACGCACGCGCGAGTTTTGTGGCATCGTCGTTGGCCCAGAAGTGCATGAAGAACAGTCTCGGTGTTTCGGTGAGCAGGTGATTGTGCAGCGACGTGACTTCAATGCCAGCATCACGCAACGCGCGAATCACTGCGTTCACTTCGCTCGCGATCATGACGAAGTCGCCGGTAATTGCGGCTTTGCCATCGCCGGTGGGCTGAAAGTTTATCGCGGTGCCGAGCCCCATCGCGGCCGGCACTTCGAAGTCGCCGTCTCGAATGGTCTCAGCGCGCGGCACACTCACCTGGTATACGCCGCCGTTGATCCGTCCGCTGTAGCCAAGCGCCTTCACGAGCGAAATCGTGTCGAGATCGAAAGCGGCTGCGGCCGCGGGGGCCGTTGTTGCCGGCGGTGCCTTGGTGAGCGCGATTGCCGCGCGGACGGTCTCGGCGATTCGTACCGGGTCTCCGTGTCCATGCACGTGCACATAGTAGATGCGCGGACTTTCATGCAGCAGATGATGATGGATTGCCGTCTGTTCGATGCCCCCGCTCTGCAACCGCGATAGCACCGCTTCGAGCTCGTCTTCGACAAGCACAAGATCGCCCATCGCGACGACGCCATCGCCGACCGCTTTCATTGCGATCCATCCGCCGAGCGCGAGCGACGGTTTGATCGTCACAGCTGCGGCCGTGACGTGCAGATCGCTGCGCGGAAAGTTGAAACGATGGACGTCGCTGGCCTGCAGGATGCCAGCGCGGCCAATCGCCGCGTCGACCGCTGACCAATTGATAGCATCGGACGTTGGGCGACTCGCCATGACCGGATGTGCCGTGGCGTGAGGAGCACATGCATCAATCGCGACGAGCACGGCTGCCGTTAGGCCAACTGATGCGCGTCGCGATTTGTGAGCAAACTCTCGAACTCTGGTCATGCGTCGCTCCAACTGTGTGGGAAGCCTGATACTAGCACTTCCTCGTTTAGCTGGCGACGCGTCTTTACTTCGTCTTCAACCCCGCGAACAGCTTCGCATACTCACCGTACCCTTCTTTCTCCAACTGACTCGCGGGAATGAAGCGCATCGAAGCCGAGTTGATGCAATAGCGCAAACCCGCCGGCTTCGGTCCGTCGTCGAACACGTGTCCCAGGTGCGAGTCGGCGCGACGCGAACGCACTTCGGTCCGCTCGACACCGAGCATGTTGTCGGTCTTGCTGCGAATGTTCTCCTTCGCCAGCGGCTTGGTGAAGCTCGGCCAGCCCGTGCCCGACTCGTATTTGTCGGTGGAGCTGAACAGGGGCTCGCCTGAGACGACGTCTACATAAATGCCGGCTTCGTGGTTGTTCCAGAACTCGTTGCGGAACGGCGGTTCGGTCCCTTCGTGCTGCGTCACCTGATACTGCATCGGTGTGAGCTTTTTCTTCAGTTCCGAGTCGGCTGGTTTCTGAAAGTCAGCCTGCGCGCGGGCACCGGCAGTAGCCTGCGCCGGAGCACTCCTGGCCATGCCCGACTGCGCATGCGCTGATCGCGCGCCGAACAGGAGCACCGCGCCGGCGAGCGCAGCCAATGCCACGGTTGAGAGCGTGAGCAGCGACGGCGTGGCGGGACGGGTAAGCACAGCAACCTTGTTCATCTGAAAACCCTCGAGCGCTTTCGCGCGGTTCGTGCATCGAAACGTGTACTGGAGAGTAGACCTCGGCGGGTCAGGAAGTTCCCCAGCCCGCCGAGTGCCACCCACAGCTGTACTACGCTTCGCACAGTCGAACGGATGCGTAAGTCGGTCGACGCACCGTCGCCGCGTGAGCGCTACCGCAGATTCGGGTTCGCGCCGATCTCTTCGAGACTGATCGGCATGCAGACGCTCCGTCCCTTCAGCACCGTGCTCCTGCCGTCGGCCAACCAGCGACGAAGATCCCACAAGCGGCGCCCTTCAAGCCACAGCACCGCACCGCGTTCCCGCATCAGCACGGTCCACGCATCGTTCACCGTTGTCGCTGTCACGGCCGGCAACGCAAACGTCGCGCGCTCCTGATTGATGAAGTTCATCGTCGCGGTCACGTCGTTGGCACGCAACGAGTTTTCCGCGCGAATGAGAAGCATCTCCGAACCCTTGGCCAGCGCAACCGGATCGCCAAGCGTAATGTACTTGCGTTGACGGAAGAAGTTGGTCGCGCCATCCTGCCCCTTCGTGATCGCGGTGCCCGTCTTGACCGTGTCGTATAACACGCGCGTATCACGATCGGCGACCCATACCGTGTTCCACACCGTCACTTCACGACGGGTGATGGTCTGGGCAGCGAGATCCATGTTTTCGCGCGCCGTGTTGGTGGAAAACACAGCGTTGTGACGGAACGTTGCCGGGACCAGCGCGGCGTCGGCATCGGCCGCCGTCCACTTGCCCTGCCACGCCAACACAGTCGCGCGTCCTGCAAGCGCCGCGTTTGCCAGTGCGGTGTTGTTCAGTGCACGCGAAATCGTCAACGCCCTCGTAAAAAGACTTTCCGCGCGAACAAAGTGTATGGCGCTCGGCTGCGACGGTCCACCGTCGATCACGGCGTTGCAGACATTTTCGCCGAGGAGTCGGTTGGCGAAACCGGCGTAGAGATATGCGCGCGGCGTGTTGGCGTTCGTTTCGAATGCGGTGCCAAGCACCGTCTTCATGCGCTCGAGTCCACGCTCAGCGACCCACCGCGCGGTGTGCATGCGCGCCCAATCACCGCCGACATCTTCGGCGCCGATGGTGCCTGCGTAGAACTTACGCTCAGCGGCAAAGTTGCCCGCATGCACGAGTTCGAGGGCGGCAAGTGAACCGCGCGTGAGATAGTTGCCCATCGCATTCGACAGATCGCCACCCATGCCGTTCACGAGTGCCGGAATTGCACCCGCTGTGTTGAGATCAACGTCTTGCACCGGACCCGGATTTGTCACTTCGAGTTTGCAGCTCGCGAGCGCGCCGGCGAGTCCGACCAGCGCCAAGCTCGTTGCCGCGCGACGGGCAGTGCGGGAGATATTTGCGGTTGTCATGGTCAGAAGCTCGTCCGCACGGAGAGAAGGAACGTGCGATAGGACGGGAAGTTGTAATAATCGCGACGATAGAACGTGCTGGTACGCTGGTCTGCGCTTTCCGGATCGCCGCCTTGGTAGTGCGTGCTCGTGATCAGGTTGCGGCCGGTGAGCTGCAGCGTTGTGGGGCGCGTGGTGTGCGAAACGCTTTGTGGCAACTGGTAGGACACCGACACGCTACGCAGCTTGAAGAAGTCCGAGCTTTCCACGAAGTAGCTGTAGTCACGCTCAGCGGCAGTGATCGAGCACTTGATGCGATCACCGGCGTTCACCGTCGCCAGTGACGCCGTATTACCGGCCGCCGCTGCCTTGAGTGCGCGTTGTGCCGCGAAGCACGGCTGCCAGATCTGTAAGCCGGAGTTCTGGAATGCGGTGCCATTCAACAGGTGACCGCCCAGCTGCCACTCGCCAACGGCGTCGATCGACAGGTTCTTGAAGAGGGTCAACGTCACCGACGGATTGATGATCTGATCGGGGAACGTCGCGCCGAGGAACTGCAGCGTGTCGACAATCGGCGTCGCGAACTCACCCGCGTTGCGCACCTTGAACCCCAGGTACGCCGGCACGGGAAGCCCTTCCTTCACGTAGCTGCGGGCGAGCGCGTCGAGCGTGAGCAACCGGCCGCCGAGATCCACGGCCTTGCTCTTCACGCTGGTGTACTGCACGCGCGCGTTCAGTTCAGCCCAACGGGTCGGATGCACCGTCGAGGTGAGCTGCACTTCGAGGCCGGTGCTCTGCAACACGCCAACGTTTTCCGCCTGATTCGCCGAGAAGCCCTGCGAGGGCGGATACGACACGTTGATGAGTGCATCGCTGGTGCTCGCCTTGAAGTACGTCACCACCACACCGAGTCGACCGTTCCATGCACTGGCGTCAAAGCCGGCTTCTGTTTCGCGGGTGCGCTCGGGGCCCAAGTTCGGATTGCCAAGCTGTCCCGGCGTGAACGCTGAAAGACCGCCTTCTGCAGCGACCGGATTCCAGGTGCGCGTCGCATCGAATGCGCCAGGCGCCTTCCCCGATTCACCGACGGCCGCACGTAGCTTGAGCGTCTCGATGAACTTGGCCGGCCAGAAGCTTTCGTCGGAGATGACGTACGACGCACTCAACTTCGGATACGTCTGCAGTCCAAAGCTTTGACCGAATGCGCTGTTGCCGTCAACGCGCACACCAGCCGTGACAAAGAGCAGATCGCGCCACCCGATCTGCTGCTGTCCGAAGAAGCCGGCGTTGATCACGCGCTGCGAATTCACGTCGGTGATCTGCCGCAACGAACCGGAAACGAGTGTCGGCGTGCCGGGACCGGCGAAGTTGTCTGCCTGCAGATCAGTCGAGTTGAGCCGACTGTCAAACAGCTGACCACCAACGGACGTTGCCGAGGAGAAGCTCTTTCCCAACGCCTGCTTCCAGCTGCTCGCGTAGTCGATGGAGATGAGCGTGCGATTCCACAGCGTCTGGAAATACTGACCCGTCGGCGTGCGCAGATACCCGAACGGATTGACCGTGCGAAGGTCGGAATTGTTGTAATCAAAACCCACTGCAAGACGATTCGTCAGCTGTGTGAGCGGGGTCCACGTTACGGTACCGCCCGTGATGAAGTGATCGTTCCCGATCGTGTTGGCCTTCGAGAACATCGTGTCGTTCAGCACGCAGGTGATCGTTGCATTGCTGCAGCCGGTGCCTTTGAAATTCGAACCAGGTCCGCGCGACACGTTCAGCAGAAATCCATCGGCGCTGTTACCGTCGGAGATCATCGCAGTCGAACGCTTCTGATACGACGTGTTCAACGCGAAGACGAGATCCTTGCGCGGCGTGAAGCCGATGTTGGCGCGAATGCCGCCGGTCTTGTTGTTGCCGACACGCACGACACCGTACTCGTTCTCGAGATTGCCGGAGATCGCGTAGTTGATGCCGCTGCCCGCGCCACGAACGCCGAGTGAGTAGCGGCTGACCGCGCCCTTCTGAAACCAGGTGCCAGTTGCCGGACAGGTGGCGTCTTCGAATGCGACACCATCGATGTTGACCAGGTTCGGTCCGCGACACTCACGAAGAAACAATCCCGTCGGATCAGACTTGGGCCCGAACTTTCCAATGCTGTTGAAGCCCCCGCTCGCTTCGAGATTCCAGCGTGCAGCGCCATCGCGTCCGCGCTTGGTAAAGATCTGGATCACGCCGCCCGACGCTTCCGTGCCATAGAGCGTCGTCGCGGCGGGCCCCTTCACCACTTCGATGCGATCGATGTCGGCCGCCGCGATGTCGTTCAGCGGCGACACAGACTGACGCGACGACACCCCCGTCGGCGAGTTGCCGTTGAAGATGCGTACGCCGTCGACATAAATGAGCGGACGATTACCCTGCGTGATGCTGTTCACACCGCGAAGGCGAATCGAGCCCCCGGCGCCCGGCTGACCGGAGTTGCCGAGTACCGTGACGCCGGTCGAGCGGCCTTGGAGGATTTGCTGCGTGTTGGCCACACCGCCGCGTTCAAACTGCGATGCGTCGACGGTGGTGACAGCGTTGCCGACTTCCTTCTTGCGCTCTTCACCGGTCGCGGTGACAACGATGCCGGTGAGTGACACGCTGCTCTTGGCGAGCGCGACATCGAGCGTTACCGTGCCGCCCGCGCCGACGTTCACGGAACGCGTCACCTGCAGATAGCCGATGCGACGAACGGTGACTATGACGGGACCGGCCGTCACTCCTGTGATGACGAAGCGTCCGTCGTCACCGGTGGCGCGTCCCAACTGCGAGCCGCCGATGGTGACCTGCGCGGCGACGATCGGTTGACCGTTCTCGAGATCGGTGATGCGCCCGGAGACGGTGCCGGTCGATTGCGCGGATGCGGTCGCGAAAGGCGTTACCGCAACCGAAAGAATTGTAAACAGTGTCGCGATCGCGGGCGCGCACAACCGCGTGAATACGTGAACGATGGAGCGCGAAATGGAGTCAGTCGACGAGACCGGCCTGCGGAGACGTGACTGCCGGCCGGGACGTCGCAGGCGTCGTGGTGTTGGTTCAAGAGGCACGGGACCCTCGTATAGTAGAAGCGGCAAGGACGGGAGTAGAAGCAAAGGCATCGGTCCAGCAAGTCAACCCAAATGGGACGCAATGGACCGCACCGGTTCATTCATTTGCGCGTGATCACGCTTCACCCCTGTCGGAACCGGCGAGACTCGACGTATCGTCGCCTGTCCACCTTTGTGCCGAATCGAACTCGACCCCTCGGATGTATCCATGACTAACCGTCGCACCTTCCTCGGCGCTTCGGCGGCAACGCTGGCCGGATTTTCTCTCAGCGCCCCAGCTGCACGCGCCGACGAAGCTGGAGGCCGTGACGTCGATCAGACCAGCAGCTTGCCGCCGGCGATCAAAGCACTGACGTCGATGAAAGGAAAGGTGACACCGATTTCTGTCGACGAACGTCGCGCACGACTTGAACGCGCGCGTTCGTTGATGAAGGTAAACAAGATTGACGCGCTGATGCTCACCGGTGGAACGTCGATGGAATATTTCACCGGCATCAAGTGGGGATTGAGCGAACGGTTACTCGCAGCGGTAATCCCGGCCAGTGGCAACGCATTCCTTGTCACGCCGAAGTTCGAGGAAGAGCGTGCGATGGAACAGGTGCACCTTGGGCCGTTGGGGAAAGATGCGACCGTGTATGCGTGGGAAGAGCACGAGAGTCCGTACGCGCTGATCGCCCAGGGACTCAAGTCGCGTGGACTGACGACAGCAACGATCGGCGCAGAGGAGACTGTGCGTTTCGTGTTCGCCGACGGTGCCGCGCACCTTCCGAATGTGAAAGTGGTGAGTGGCACACCGGTCACCGCGGGCTGTCGCACCATCAAAGACACGCACGAAATCGCGATCATGCGCTTCGCCAGTCAGGTCACGCTCAAGGCGTACGAGGCCGCGTGGAAGTCGTTGAAAGAAGGGATGACGCAGGACGACTTCGCAAAACTGGTGCAGCAGGCACACAAGCAGCTTGGCTACGATGGTTCTGCCGGTGTGCAGATCGGCAAGTTTTCGGCGCTGCCGCACGGTTCAGTAACGCCGCAAGTGGTGCGCGAGGGGAGCATTCTGCTGATCGATGGCGGATGCAAAGTCGAGGGCTACAGCTCTGACATTTCGCGCACGTTCGTGCTCGGAAAGCCGACGCAACGCATGAAGGATGTGTTTGAGATCGAGCACAGAGCGCAAACGATGGCCGTGAAAACGGCGCGACCGGGGCTGCCCTGCGAAGCCGTCGATGCCGCCGCACGCAAAGTCATCGTCGATGCCGGGTTCGGCCCCGACTACAAATTTTTCAGTCATCGCGTCGGGCACGGCATGGGTATGGACGGACACGAATGGCCATATCTGGTGAGGGGGAACACACTTCCACTCAAGTCCGGCATGGTCTTCTCGGATGAGCCTGGGATCTACATCCCCGGAGAGTTTGGCATCCGTCTTGAAGATGATATGGTCATCACCGAAGGCGGCGCCGAACTTTTCACGCCACAGTCGCCCAGCCTCGAGCGCCCCTTCGCCACATCCTGACGGAACTTGCCATGACTTCGTCCAACCTCCCGATGCGCTGTATGTCGTTGGCTGCCTCGTGTGTGGCTGCAGCAGCGCTCGGCGGCTGCGCCACCAATCCTGTCAGCGGCAAAAGCGAGCTCTCGCTTATTTCGCAGTCGCAGGAAATCCAAATGGGAAAGCAGGCTTCGGCCGGCGATCTCCAAAGCGTCGGCGAGGCGAACAATCCGGCGGCGCAGGCAATGGTGCGACGCATCGGGCAGGCAATCGCGGCCAAGTCTGAGCGCCCGGGACTGCCGTGGGAATTTCACCTGCTCGACGACGCAGCGGTGAATGCGTTCGCGTACCCCGGCGGATTCATCTTCGTCACCCGCGGCTTGATGGGGCAGCTGACGAACGAAGCCGAACTCGCGGAAGTCATTGGACACGAGATCGGCCACGTCACGGCGAAGCACACCGTGGCGGCGATGAGCAAGCAACAGATCGCGCAGATCGGACTGGTCGGCGCATCAGTACTGTCACCCAAGATCGCGCAGTACGGCGATCTGCTTGGCACCGGCGCATCGCTGCTCTTTCTCAAATTCGGGCGTGACGACGAAACGCAGGCCGATGCACTCGGCTTCAAGTATTCGCTCGCGCAGGGTTACGATGTCCGCCAGGCCCCAAACGTCTTCAACACACTGGGGCGCCTCTCGTCAGAAGGTGGCGGCGCGCGGGTACCCGAGTGGCAGAGCACGCACCCGGATCCCGGCAATCGCGTGAAGACGGCGCAGGCGAAAGTGGCGGCGTTGCCGGCAAGCACGTTCACCAATACAAAGGTGAATCGTGACGGCTATCTGAAAGTTGTCGAAGGGATGATTTATGGCGAGAATCCGCGCCTCGGCTACTTCAAGGGCACCCTGTTCCTGCACCCGGATCTGCGCTTCCAGCTCAACTTTCCGAGTGGATGGAAGAGCGTGAACATGGCGCAGGCAGTCGTGTCACAGGCCAGCGACAATAGCGCGCAGTTGCAACTCGTGCCCGGGCAAGGAGCGCCGGCGCAGGCGTTGGCGCAGTTCACCGGTCAACAGGGGATCACCGTCCAGCAATCGGGAAACACCACGATCAATGGCAATCCCGCCGCGATTGCCGTCTTCTCGGCGCAGAACAGTGATGGCAGCACCCTGCGTGGTGAAGCGGCGGCGATTCAGTACTCGGGAACGACGTACATGCTGATCGGGCTCATGGCGGGCAACGCACCGGCACAGCGCAGCAACGAGATTGATGCGGCAATCCGGTCATTCCGCGCACTCAACGATGCGTCGCTGATCAACGTGCAGCCGGCCACGATTCAGCTCGTGACGCTTACCGAAGCGATGACCGGTGCGGGTTTTGTGCAGAAATATCCGAGTACTGTCGCCGCAAGTGCGGTGTACATCATGAACGAAATCGACGCCACGACGAGCTTGGCTCGGGGCACCGTTTTGAAGCGTGTTGTGGGTGGAGTCGGCCAATAACGTCAGTCGAGTGCATTGGGCGATGACTCGAGCGGAGCAGCATCTCGAGTCATCGCGAAGTATCTTCCCGTCTGGCGGCGCCAGCGCGACGGAACTGGTGTAGCCCTCCACCATCCCGCCGCACGGACCCGCATGCGCATCCCGATCGATCCCGCTGTTGCCCGCGCCGATCATCAGCGGGCCGTGCACGAACTGCTATCAGCGGCACGCGCAGTCGCACCCGAGCAGTGGGAGCGGGCACGGGATGAACAGCACTGGTCGCCCGCGCAGATTACGCAGCATGTTCGACTCACCTACGAAGTGGTTGCCGCGCAGTTCACTGGCGGACCCGGAATTCGGGTGCGTTCGTCTCGATGGCTGCGCCCGCTTCTCAGATGGAAGTTTCTCCCAGCCATTCTCGAGAGCGGCAAGTTTCCGCCCTCGGCGCGGGCGCCAGGTGAAATTCGCCCTGGCGATGGCCCGTATGATCGCGAGCCGCTGCTGGCCGCGCTCGAAGCCGCAGCATTGGCCGCCGAACAGCAGTTCGTTGAGCGGTGGAGCGACCCGACCTGTCTGATGACGCACCACGTCTTCGGCGCGCTTCGTCCGCCGCAAGCCGCACGACTCGTCACCGTGCACACCGCGCATCACGCGGCCCAACTCCGCGCTCTGGCCAACCCGGCGTGAGTCTCGCCGCCGGTGCGGGGCGTGACTGCGCGTCGGGTCTCCGATCGAAATTCCCGGACAGAACCGTGCTCCGCCATCGCAATGCCATCGGGATCACGACTGCCCTCAGCATGCTGTGCATCGCTGCGCGAGCGCACGACCGTCGCGTCGTCGATACGGTCGTTGCCGGGAACGCCGTGAGCGAGACGTCGCACGGCTATACCGGCCACGACGCGACAAGTGGAATCGCCGATGGAAAATCGTATCGCGAAGCGCGTGGATGGATACGCTATGCGCTCACCACATTCGACGACACGGCAGTCACGCTGGTGTGGACATTCGCGCCGAGTGCGGAGGACGGCGCCAAGGGCGCGCGCGAGTACGACGTCGTGGTCGAGGATAGTGTGATCGCCACGAAGCCCTTCAGCGCATCGTCGGGCGTGGCCGTTGTGGAGACAGTGATACCGTTCGCGCTCACAAAGGGACGCACGCACATCGCCGTGATGTTGCGCGCGCACGGTAGTGCGACACCGCCGCTGCGCGAAGTTCGTGTCATTCAGGACCACAACGAGCAGATCGATCAATACCGATGAACCTTTCCACGCGATTCACCCGTGCCGCCCGCGCGCTTTCGTCAGCGATAGTCGTGGTCGTGAGCACGTTCGGCGCGACATCGAGTGTCGCTGCACAAGCGACCAAGTCAGCGGAGAAATCGTCTCCGTCATCACAGGCGTCATCACAGTGGTTGACGCGCCCCGAGCGCACCGACTACACCGAAACGAGTCGCTACGACGAAGTGATCGCCTACATGAAGCAGATGGCGGCGGCAAATCCGCAGATTCATCTCACGACCTACGGCTACACGTTTGAAGGGCGGCCGATGCCGCTTGCCGTGATCGGTGCGCCGGGCACGAGCCCCGAGCAGGTGATGGCAACCGGCAAGACCCGCGTCTATATCCAGGCGAACATCCACGCCGGCGAAGTGGAAGGAAAAGAGGCCGTGCTCTGGTTGCTCCGTTCGATCGCGAAAGGTGAGCGGAATGCCTGGCTCAAGAACACCGTGCTGCTGATCAATCCGATCTACAACGCGGATGGCAACGAACGCGTGAACGTCACCAATCGCGGCAGTCAGGCCGGGCCGGTTGGCGGCATGGGCACACGCGAAAATGCGCAGGGTTTCGATCTCAATCGCGACGGTACCAAACTCGAAACCGCCGAAGCGCGTTCGATGGTCTCGCTCCTCACGCGCTATCAGCCCCACGTGGCGATGGACCTGCACACCACAGACGGCAGCTCCAACAGCGGCTTCAACATGACGTACGAAACCTCGCTCAACCCCAACAACTCCAAGGGTGAGATGACGCTGCTGCGCGAAGTCATGCTCCCCGAAATCACGAAGACGATCAAGGCCAAGCACGGCTCGGATTGGTGGTACTATGGCGGCGTCTCCGGCACCGGTGTCGATCGCGCCTGGCGCTCCGACGCCGACCTTGCACGCCCGCGTTATACGTCCACGCTGTTTGGTGTGCGCAATATCCTGGGTCTGCTTTCCGAAACGTATTCCTACGCGTCCTTCAAGACACGCATCTTCGAAACGTACTGGTTCCTCGAAGAGACACTCGGCTTCGTATCCAACAACGCCGACAAGGTGCGGGAAGTTGTGGCGACCGCGAACAAGGAATCGATCGTTGGTCAGCAGCTTTCTGTGCGTCAGCAGCTGGCGAAGGCAGTGGAGCTCAAGCAGATCGTCTTCGCGCCAACGATCGCTGTTCGCAACCCGTATGTTGCCGATCGCCCGTATCGCCTCCGCCCCGATGGAACCGGTAATGCCGGCGTTACAAGCGAGATGCTTCCGTTCTACGGCACGACCGAGCCGACTGAAACGAGCCTCGCGCCGCGCGTCTGGGTGATTCCGAATTCAGACGCCGCACCAACTGGCGCGGCACCCGGCGGCGGTCGTGGCGTCGGCGTGCCCGGGCAGATCGTTCCCGGTGGGGGCGGACGCGGTGGCCCCGGCGGCACACCAATGCAGCGCATGATCGCGACGGTGATCGATCGCCTCGAAGCGCATGGCATCAAGTATACGCTCACCACCAAGGACGTCGCGTTCAGCGGCGAGCGGTACAGGATCGCCACCAACACGATGGAAACGCGCGAGTATCAGGGCACGCATAAGGCGCGCACGATTACCGGCGCGTGGGAAGCGTCAGAGCAGACGGTACCAACCGGTTCTGTTGTGATCGCGATGGATCAACCACTCGCACGTCTGCTTTTCATTCTCATGGACCCGCGCTCCGACGACGGATTCATGTGGTGGAATCTCCTCGACCCGATACTCGGCCAGACGCCTGCACCAACGCATTACCCGGTGCTCCGTTCGATGAACGCAATTCCGAACTAGGCCGCGGATGACGCGAATGTGCATGTGGCGCAAACGAATCCCGCGATTTGCACGGAGCGAATCCAAGAGTTTCGTCTGTGCGCTCCGTGTATCCGTACCCGTAGCGTCCACGTCAATCGTGAAATTGTTCGCCGCGTTCGCGTCATTCGTTTGCGCGTCTGGTGCATTCGCGCAAATGACGGATACCAGAGCCCCGCAACGTGCTGCGTCCCGCGCCCCTGAATCGATCTGGTACATCCGCAACAACGCCGAAGGAATCACAAGCTTCGAAGTAAACGCGAAGCATGTCAGTGTGATCGCGCCGCAGGTCTATTCGATCGACAGCAGCGGCGCGATCAAAGGCGGCACCGATCCGCGCATCGTCGCCATCGCGAAGGCGAATGGCGTGAAGCTCATGCCACTGGTGATGAATCCGGGATTCGACCTTGGAATTCTGCATCGCATCGTCACCGATGCTACGGCGCGCACCGCGTCGGCGCGCAGCATGGCCGCGCTGTGTCGCGACGAACATCTCGACGGACTGCAGCTCGATTTCGAAAATCTGTACGTCGGCGACCGCGACGCATTTACGGCCTTCGCGCGTGAAGCGGCGGACTCTGTACACAAGGCAGGTTGCGAACTGTCCGCCGCTGTCGTTCCGCGCGGCGATGACAGCCGTGGCGTTCTCCCCTATCACCAGTGGATGGCCGACTACTGGCGTAACGCGTACGACTACAAGGCGCTCGCCGAGTCGCTCGATTTCATTTCGTACATGACGTACGCGCAACATACCGGTGGCTCGACACCTGGGCCTGTTGCCGGCTACCCGTGGATGCTGGCGGGGCTGAAGTACGTGTTGGCGCAGGGGGTTCCAGTCAACAACATCTCGCTCGGGCTTGCGGCGTATTCCGACTACTGGTATCCGCACTACGATCCGAAGACCGGTGCCGCGCGCGCACGTGGCGACGACATTGCGTATCCACGATTGATGCAACTGATGCGCGACGCAGGCGCAACTGTGCAGTGGGATGCCACGCAAAAGGCGTCGTTCGCGATGTGGGAACGGAACGGCGTTTTCGAACACGCATGGATCGAGGACGCGCGCGCATTCAGGCAGAAACTCGCGCTCGTGCATCAACACAAACTGCGCGGCTATTCCGTGTGGTTGATCGGCATGGAAGATCCGGCCACGTGGAAGATCGTCGGGCCGGTGCGGCATTGAGGCACGGAAGCGCTGCACTGGTTTGACCGGTCCGCACGCGTCACCGACGCGACCCATCAGACTTGGTTGGAGCTTCCCTGGCGTGGCGCCTGCGGTCGGGTGTGAATGAGCAACACCCCGGCCAGCGACACGACGGCGCCGAGAATAAACGGCCACTGCAACGACGTCGCACGCGCGACGATGCTCGCCGAAAACGGACCGATCACACGACCAAACGACGCGGCGCTCTGATACGCGCCGAGTACGGTGCCGCGCTCGTGCGGTTCTGCAGTGGCGGCCACGAGTCCACTCATGCTCGGATTGAAGAGCGCTGAACCAACGCCAAAGAGCGCGAGCGCCACGAGCAACAACGTCATCGAGTGCACCGGCGGAATCGCGGCAAGTCCGATCGCGATCAGCAGTGCACCTGCACGTGTGAGGCTTGCCGCGCCGAATCGTTTGGTGAGTGCACCAATCGCGCCGGCCTGCACGGCGACGGACACGACGCCGACAAAACCGTAAATCCAGCCGAGCGTGCGGGGACCGACAGCAAGCCTGTCGGCGGCAAAGAGTGCGAGCGTACTCTGAAAGAGCGCGACCGCCGAAACAACGATGATCGTGGAGAACAGCAGGTCGCGAAGTACCGGGCGTTTGAAGAGTGCCATCATGCCGCTTCGCTTGGCTCCACGAACGCTCCGTCGCTCGGCGGGCAACGATTCAGGGAGACGAAGCAGCGTCAACACGAACGCGACCAGCGACAGTACTGCAGCGCCATGCGCAACACGCGCCAATGCGCCGACGTCATCGGGATTGGCGCCCGCGAGCAGTCCACCGATCGCGGGCCCGAGAATGAATCCGAGTCCGAACGCCGAGCCGAGCAGGCCGAGCGCTTTCGGGCGCGTCGCATCGGTGGTGATGTCGGTGGTGTAGGCGTACGCGGTGGAAATATTGCCCGCAGCAAATCCCGCGACAATTCGGGACACGCCGAGAAAGACTCCACTATCGGCATACGCGAGCATCAACGACGCGCCGGCGTTTGCCAGCAGTGTGATGAGTAGCACCGGCCGTCGTCCGATACGATCGGAAAGCATTCCCCAGATCGGCGCGCCCACCAGTTGGCCGAGCGAGTAGAGCCCGAGGAAGAAGATCACCGACGCCGGATCGACTCCCACCTTCTGCGCATAGAAGGGAAAGACCGGGATGATCATTCCGAAGCCGATGAGATCGAGAAAGACGACGAAAAAAAGTGTCAGCACGAATTGAGACCGGTATGGCTGCGGCGATGACTCTCGGACCTGCAACAGCTAAGAGAAACAGCGGCCACGAATCACGCGAATTGCGCGAATAGGAACAGCAACAGCGAGCTCTCGCGGAGGCGCGGAGCCGCGGAGAACTGAAACAAAGTAACACGGGAAGAAACGGATGAACCGTTCGGATTTTGCGGATGCCACGAACACACACAAGAGCCGAAAGCTGTTGGAGGATCCGCTCCCTTTCGTTTGATTCCGTGCATGTACGTGCCGGTTAGCTGTCCCACAACAACCGCTGCCAACCATGCCCGACTCTTCACCGGAAGTTCCACGGGACGTGCCACGGGACGTGCCACGGGACGATCGCATTCTGGCCGACTTGCAGGATGCCGTCACACGTATGCACGTCATCGCGCAACGCCCACGTCTCGTGGTTGCGAAAGGGACGCGAACGCAGGGCGCGCGACCGATGGCGTGGCAGGTGTTGTTTGAACGCAGCTTCGGCGGTGACTTGCGCACGCTACGCTATCGCGGTGTCTCCGCGCGAGCATTGTCGGCCGTGCTGGCTGACGGCTTTGACAGCG
>JBKJTE010000266.1:0-16428 GCA_046590495.1 Gemmatimonas sp.
CACGACTGGAACGGAGCAACGATCGCCTCGTATTTCGCTCCGGGCCGAGGCAAATGTGCCAACAGCTCGGTCGAGGCTACGCGTGCAACATGATCGTTCGTCAAAAGGAATGCACCCTCGGCTGACTCGATCCATGCATACGCCCCAGTTCCCCACGCCCACGCGTACTCCGTACTGTCGGATCGCGAAATCGGCGTAACGAACGGACTAACGAAGGCGGTCATCGGTTCCTTAATCTCGAATGCGAGGCGATCCATCAATTCTCTATCCATGAGTTCTCGGTCCATGGTCAAGTGATTCCGTAGCCGCCTAACAAGACTTAGACAGCAAAACCCGTGATTCCGCCGCGGTTTATCGCCGCCAAGTCCGATATCGGCGGCTCCATTTCGCTGCATAGTCCGAGTCACACGAGGACCGATAGGCGTTCGCAACTTAGCGCTGTCCTTCGCTTTCGCACCCAGAGAACGTACTTCAGGCCGCCGAGCTTAGACTGCGAGCAGCTGCGCATAGTACCGACTTTCGCATGGAGGGCTCTAGCGCGAAACATCACGTTCGTCCTGCCGACAAGGGCTACCGGAAATCGACGTCGAGCGGGCTCCGCACTCCCAGCCCGCCACGGTTTAGAACGTGCGTGTACAACATGGTAGTCGACACATCGCGGTGGCCCAATAACTCCTGAACCGTCCGAATGTCGTAGCCTGATTCGAGCAGATGTGTCGCGAACGAATGTCGAAATGTGTGGCATGTGACCCGATGCGCGATCTGCGCCGTGCGGCCCGCGATGCTCACCGCACGCTGAACGACAGTTGGATGTATATGCGGCACGCGCCGTTGACCGCTGGCCGTGTGCACGTAGTCGCGGCTCGCGGGAAATAGCCACATCCACGGCCAACGCTGCGACGCGGTCGCGCTCTTTCGATCAAAGGCCCCAGGAAGGTCCACGTGCCCTCCGCCGCGGTGAATTCTGTGGATGTGCCAGGCACGCACCTTCCGAATCTGGATCGAAACGTCAGCGGAAATGTGCGAGGGTAGCATCGTCACGCGGTCCCGGTCTCCCTTTCCGCGTCGCACCCGGATTTCGCCACGCTCAGTGTCCATATCCTTGATACGCAGCTTGCAACACTCCATCACTCGCAGCCCGGATCCATACAGAAGCATGGCCATCAGTCTTGGAGTCCCCTCCATCACGCCAAGCACACGTTGCACGTCCCCACGCGACAACACATTCGGCAGGTGATGGGGACGCTTCGCCGCCACCAACCCCTCGAGCGGAACGAGCGGGTCCTCGAGGACCTCGCGATATAAAAAGTTCAGCGCCGCCAAGGCTTGGTTCTGCGTCGACGCAGCAACCTTCCTCGATTGCGCCAGATACGTCAGAAAATCCCGCACTGCTGGCGCACCGAGTGCGCGCGGATGTCGACGCCCATGGAACCTGATGAACTCGATCACCCACCGTTCGTAGCATGCCACGGTGCGCGGACTATACCGCCGCACGCTGGCTCGATCGCGAAATACTTCCAGCAATGTCGGAGACGGCATGGGAGAACCATGGGGCATCCCAACCAATCGGCCGTCACCAAATCATCGCACCTCTAACCCAACCACTCCTTCCACACCGTCTCGTGTATCCCGATCGTCACCTTGTGCTGCATCCGGACAAGCGGCTGACGCAACATCAACGGCTCGTCCACCAAGATCGAGAGCCACTTCTCTTCACCGTATAACGCAGGACGGAGCCCCAGCTCCGCAAATCGCTTCGAGTCGCGATCGAGCAACGCCTCAATCCCAAACTTCTGTGAAAATCGACGCAGTTCGCCAAGCGATGCAGCACGCTCCGCAAAGTCCACGAAGTGCGTCTTCACCCGACGCTCAGCAAAAAAACGCAGGGCCTTTCGCGTATCGGCGTTCTTCTTGGTACCAAAAACCTGGACCTGAAGGTCAGGCGGCGGCATCGTCGGCAAGCTGACGCTTTGCATCGTCAAACGCACCCTCACTCCGCGACACCACCAACGTCGCAACACCGTTGCCAATCAGGTTCGTGATCGCGCGGGCTTCCGACATGAATCGGTCCACACCAAGCAACAGCGCAACACCCTCGACCGGCACCGTCCGCGTCGCTGCCAATGTGCTCGCCAACACGATGAATCCAGAACCCGTTACGCCGGCAGCACCCTTCGACGTAAGCATCAGAATCCCAAGCAGCGTGACCTGCTGCGTCACTGTCAAATCGATGCGATACACCTGCGCGATAAAAATCGCAGCCATCGACAAATAGATGCTCGTACCGTCAAGATTGAACGAATACCCAGTCGGGATCACTAGCCCGACCACAGGCTTCGCACATCCATACCGCTCCATCTTCTCAAGCATCCGCGGCAACGCTGCTTCAGAACTCGACGTCCCCAGAACAAGCAAAATCTCTTCGCGAATGAATCGCAGAAATTTCAGAAGACGGAATCCGTACAACCGACAAATGGTGCCGAGCACGACAAATATGAATACCGCCATCGTCAGATAGACGTCCATCATCAATCGACCCAATGGCAGCAACGTCTTCAAACCGAACGTGCCGATCGTATACGCCATCGCACCAAACGCACCGATCGGCGCAACTTTCATCACGATCGCCACGATCCGAAAAAACACCGCCTGCAATCGCAACAACAGATCGGCAATGTCACGCCCCGCATCACCAACGGCAGTCAACGCGACACCAAACAGGACCGAGAAAAATACGACCGGCAACAAATCACCCGACGCAAATGCCCCCACCACATTGCTCGGCACAATGTGCAACAAAAATTCCAATGTCCCCTGCTGCGCGCCTGCCTTCGTATACGCCGACACATCGCCGGCCGCCATCGCGGTCGCATCCAGCCCCGCACCAGGCTTGGTCAAGTTCACAATCACAAGCCCGATCGCCAACGCAAGCGTCGACACCAGCTCAAAGTAGAGCAACGCCTTCCCACCCACGCGACCCAGTCGACGCAAATCAGCCATCGACGCAATACCGTGCACGATCGTCAGAAAAATGATCGGCGTGATCACCATCTTCACAAGATTCACGAACGTGTCGCCGATCGGCTTGAGCTTCTTCGCAAACTCGGGCTCAACCACACCGAGCAAAACGCCAAGCGATACGGCGATAAGAACCTGAAAGGTCAGGTTACGGGCAAGACGCTGCAACATGGGCGCGCGGAAAGAGTGCGAACGAGGGTCAGGTGAGTTTACGCAACGCCAGGAGACCCAGACGCAGCGTAAACAGGCCGAGCAGAAACAACGCGCCAGCAATCACCCCGAGAACGGTGGGGATGATCGCTTCACACACGCCCCACAGCCAGCCCGACGCTAACGACGCCGACGCTCCAATCGCTGCAGCGCCAATCAGTACCAACGGCATCGACCCAACAGAATCACGCACCGTCCACGGCGACACCCCCCGGGACTCAAGCATCGGACGCAAAATCCCATGACCGATCGTCCCAGCGACGAGCGCGCAAGTGGCACCGAAAACGATCGCTGCGGGAAGCAACGCCGCCGTCGTCACTCGCCCCACCCCCACACTCTAGCTTTCTCTCGACTCGCCATCGCGCCAATCTACCCCAGTCCCCAGTCCCCAGTCCCCAGTCCCCATCCCCGCACATGCGCCAATATCGCCCCGCCTGGTGGCTCCCCGATCCCCACACCGCTACCCTCTGGGGGCGAATCGGCAGGCGCGAACCAGTACCAAAAGTCCGCATGCTGCAGTGGGACACGCCCGACGGAGACTTTCTCCAACTCGCCCGACTCGACACGCCAGAAAGCTCGAAGACAGACGCGCCGCGCGTCCTCATACTCCACGGACTGGAAGGCGGCGTCCATTCACATTACGTCCGGGCGATTTTTCGCGAAGCCCAGGCCCGAGGGTGGGGCGCCGACCTGCTCATCTTTCGCACCTGCGGGTCAACGCCGAATCGACTCCCGAGATCCTACCACTCCGGCGAAACCGGCGACCCCGCCTTCGTCATCGATCAGATCACCACCGAGTTCCCCAACGCACCACTGGGACTCGTCGGCGTCTCACTCGGCGGCAACGTCTTGTGCAAACTGCTGGGCGAACACGGCAACACACTCCAAAAGCAGGTTGTCGGCGCCGTCGCAATGTCCGTCCCGTTCGACCTGGCACGCGCCTCGCGACACCTCGGACGCGGATTCGGCGCCGTCTACGAACGGTCGTTTCTTCGCTCACTCATCCCGAAAGCACTCGAAAAGGTCGGACGACACGCAGAGCTGGCACCACTGGCAGCCGTCGCACATGCTCGAACCATCTGGGAATTCGATGACACCTTTACCGCCCCACTCCACGGCTTCGACAGCGCGGCCGACTACTACACTCGCGCCAGCTCCCTCACGTTTCTGAAGAACATCCGCGTTCCAACCCTGCTGCTGAGCGCCGTCGACGACCCGTTCCTGCCAGCCGACGTGCTCGACCAGGTCCGCGCAGCCGCAGTCGGGAACAATGCGCTCACCCTGGAGTTTCCCGAACGGGGTGGACACGTCGGCTTCACTTCCGGACGGTGGCCGTGGAATCCGTGGTACTACGGCGAATGGCGCGCCTCAGAATTCCTCGCCAGCAGATTCATCGACGGATCCGATCCGAATTCCAATAGATTCAGCTGATGCTCCCCGTCTCCCTGCTCTTCCTCCTCTCCGGCCTCGTACTCGGCGTTTTCGCGATGCTTTACGGCACCGAACGCCACGTGCACCCGGTCATCGCACCACACGAACGCCATAGCCAACACGATCCCGCCAGCGAACCGTCGCCACTGTTCAACCTCGCGTCGATCGCGGCGTTCACCTTCGGGTTCGGACTCACCGCGTATCTGATCACGCAGCACACCTCGCTGCCGATCGCCGCGCAAATCGTCATCGCCGGCGTCGCAGGCGGATTGGCGATGACGCTGCAGTCGGTGCTCATCGCGCGATGGGCAATCCCAAGCGCGCGCGCCGAACAGGTCGACGAACGCTATCTGCTGCAAGGAACAATCGGACGGACTACAAGCGCTCTTCCCGCTGACGGTGTCGGCGACATGGTGTATGTCCTCGACGGCAAATCGTACACGCTCCCGGCACGCAGCATGGATGCAACCTCCGTCAGCGATCACACGGAAGTCGTCATCGATCGCGTCGAAGACGGTGTCGCGTACGTCGAGCTCTGGACCCGCGTGGAGTCTCGCCTCTAGTCGAGTGGGGTAGGCAGCATGGCCGGCACATGGACGTGGACCGACGCGGCAATCTTCATCGGCGTCTTCGTGATCATCCGAATCATCGTCATCTGGATGGCAACGAAACTGTTCATCGCCATGATCCCCGACGGCGACTGCTGCCCACTCTGCGACACGGTCACTCTCCCCATCGAACGCTCAGGATGGTGGAAACTCCTCGGACCCCGCTTCCGGCGCAGCTGGTGCCTGGGCTGCGGATGGGAAGGCGTGCTGCGACGCACCGCAAACAAACACGCCGACGACTACGCCCGCTCCGCGCTCAAGGCGATGAGACGCAACCACTCCGGCCAGTTGCCACTCAGCTCAAAGAAATCTTCGAAGTAGACGAGCCCCGCCGCTTCAAGCGCGTCGATCAATTCCGTCAACGCCGACTCGCCAACCAGCGGCCCGATGACGATCAGCCCACCGTCCACAACAAACTCTTCAGGCGTCAGCCCCAAGGCTTCATCAAACGCCTGACGCGACAGATCGGCGCGCTCGAACGCCGCCTTGCGGATGAACATCGTGGGCGCGGTGTGCGAGAGCGGAGTCGGCATGTGTCGGTCTGTGAGCGGTGCGACGAACGGCGGGATCGGAACGGATAAGAACTGATGAACCGCTTTTGCAGGGATAGCAACTGGTTCTCCGCGTCCTCCGCGCTCTCCGCTCGAGAATGGAGTTGTGTTTCGTCTGTTCGTATCCCTGCAAATCCAAGCGGCGCTAGCACCCGCTGCTATTTTTTGAGGATATGAACGCCCCCAGCATGCGCGACCGAATCACCTCTCCAGACACCGCGTCGCTCGAAGCCACATTTGATGTTCTGGTCGTCGGCGGCGGACACGCCGGCACCGAAGCCGCCGTCGCGGCCGCGCGCGCAGGAGCAAACGTTGCACTGGTGACGGGCGCGCTCGAGCAGATCGGCCAACTGTCGTGCAATCCGGCAATCGGCGGCATCGCCAAAGGCACCGTCGTCCGTGAAGTCGATGCACTCGGCGGGATCATCGCGCGCGCGACCGATCTAGCGTCAGTGCAATTCCGCATGCTCAATCGCGGCAAAGGACCCGCCGTTTGGGCCCCCCGCTCGCAGTGCGATCGCGGACTCTATCGACGCGCAGTGCGCGGGCTGCTCGAAGCACAACCGAATCTGATGACGATTCAAGGGATGGTCGCGCGCCTGCTATTCTCGCCCGACGGCTCACACGTGTTCGGTGTGGAAACGCTCGAGGGACGACGCTTCGGCGCGCGCGCCGTGGTGCTGACCACAGGCACATTCGGTCGCGGAAAACTGCACATCGGCACGGATACGAAGATCAGCGGTGGACGCGCCGGCGAAGCGGCATCAACACACCTCGGCGAACAACTGGATGCAATCGGCCTGACGACCGACCGCTTCAAGACCGGCACACCACCGCGCATTGATGGACGTAGCGTTGCGCTCGATCTGCTCGATGAACAGCTGAGTGAGATCGAGTCGTTCAACTACGAGTGGTCGCATTTCTGGACCACAGCACGTCGCGACGGTGAACACACACGTCATCCAATCCAGATGCCATGCTGGATCACATGGCTCGAAGAAAGTGGCAAAGCACTCATCGCGAAACACCTCGGAGAGTCAGCGATGTATGGCGGCGCAATCGCATCGCGCGGCCCGCGCTACTGCCCAAGCGTCGAGGATAAAGTCGTAAAATTTCCTGACGCTGCACGTCATCAATTGTATCTCGAACCCGAAGGGCACGACACTCACGAACTTTATGTGAATGGCCTGTCGACGTCGTTGCCTGCACCGGTGCAACTCGACGTCATGCGCACCGTCCGTGGCCTCGAGAATGTGCGCATGACACGCGCGGGTTACGCCATCGAGTATGACTACTATCCGCCGACGCAACTCGACGCGACACTGCAGTCGCGCGCGGTACGCGGGTTATGGTTTGCCGGACAAGTGAACGGCACGACCGGCTACGAAGAAGCCGCAGGACAAGGCGTCGTTGCCGGACTCAATGCCGCGCGCTGGGTACATCAACGCGATCCGATCATACTCGGTCGGGAATCGAGCTATATCGGCGTGCTTGTCGATGATCTCGTTTCACGCGGTGTCGATGAGCCGTATCGGCTGTTCACATCGCGCAGCGAATTTCGATTGACGGTACGTCAGGACAACGCGCTCTCGCGGCTTGCACCGATCGCCGAATCGGCAGGCCTGTACTCAGACGTAGAGATCGCGCACGCGCACACGCGACTGAACGCCGTAAAGGCGGCACACGCCTTGGCCGAAGCGACGAGCATGACGCCCGAAGTCGCCGATCCCGTACTTCGCGCTGTGTCGTCTTCGCCGCTGGCGCATGCCGTCCGCGCGGTGGAATTGGTGCGTCGCCAAGGCGTGTCCCTCACGGCGCTCTTTCACGCGGCACATGTCGGAGCGGAACTCCCGCACGACGCCGTCGTGGGAGCAGAGCTCGAAATCAAGTACGCCGGCTACTTCGAAAAGGAGCGTTCGCGCGCGAACCGACTGCAGGCGATGGGCGCCGTGACGCTGGCCCCAACCCTCGAGTATGCCAGCATGCAAACGCTCTCTATGGAAGCCCGTCAGAAGCTCGCTGCTCGGCGGCCATCCACGTTAGCCCAGGCCGGCCAGATCCCGGGAATCAGCCCGGCAGATCTGCAGAATCTTGTTTGGGAACTCGAACGCTCGCGGTCCACCAAATTCGAAAAGTCCAGAATTTAGAGACAATTGTCGCCTGTTTCCCTATAGTGGCGTGTTAATGGCATAGTAGTGGCTTTATATTGACGTTGCATGTCTTGTGCTCTTCGTAGCGCTTGTAGGGAGGTGGTCAGGGGGATTTTGATGCTTGCCCAGGAACTTCCGAACTTTGTCCCTGAAGTGGGGTTCGCCTCTTGCAGGGATGGTCGGCGATCTTCCTTGCCACACGCCGTTGCATTCGCGCGCGTCGAGAGTTGGCGCGCTTTCCCGAAAGCGCACAGCACGCAATCAGTACATAGGAGAACCGATGACGTTTCCACTCTCAGAGCCAACGATCGCGTTGACCGGCCGTCGCCGACTCGCGCAGCGTTTCGTCCGCGCGACTGCACGGGGGGTAGCGTCACTAGCCGCCATCACCCTTTCGGCTTCGGCTTCGTCAGCGCAGTCTCCGACGCCACTCCCGCCACCACAGATCAGCGTGCAAGCTCGGGGCGAAGTCCAGGTTGCGCCCGATCGGGCCCGCGTTCAGGTCGGCGTCGAAACCCAGGCCAGGACCGCGGCCGGCGCCGCCGCAGAAAACAACAGGAAGCAGACAGCGATCCTGTCTGCAATCCGCGCCCTGGGAATTCCATCGTCCGCGATCGCCACACTCAACTACAGCGTCATGCCTGTCCAGCGCTATGACGATAAGGAGCGCCGAGTGATTTTGGACGGCTACAGGGTGAGCAACATCGTGCAGGTGGAGACGGACAAGCTCGAGCAGGCGGGCGGCATCATCGACGCCGGACTGTCCAACGGCGCCAACCGCGTCGCGGGCCTCGATTTTCTGGTCAAGGACGCAGCCAAAGCTCGTGACGCGGCGCTGGCACTTGCCGTCGAGTCGGCGCGCCGTCAGGCAGACGTGGCGGCAAGGGCGGCCGGCGGCCAGATCGTCGAGCTGTTGGAGTTGAGCGTCAACGACTTTGAGCGCCCAGAGCCGCGCCCGATGCTGGCGATGTCCAAGGTTGCGGGTGGCGACGCCACACCGACCCCGCTCAGCGAAGGCTTGAGCACCGTCGCTGTCACCGTCTCCACACGCTGGCGTTTCGAGAAGAAGTAGCGCGGTCTCCGAGTCGGTTGAGCTCGCCCCTGCAGGGAGCGGCTTCATCCATCGAAATGAGCGAGGGCGTCTCACGCCTCTCGCTCGTTTCGCGTTTCCAGGGGAATCACCCGCCGTTCACATCGATGTCGGTAACTGTTCCACGTGAAACGCCGTGATATCAGGACATAAACACCGACGGAGCCATGGTACTCGCCTTCCGCCGCACCTATACTACCGCTCCCAGCGAATCCCCTTGAACGCACCCCGTGGGACGCATACTAGCAATCGCCAATCAGAAAGGCGGCGTCGGTAAGACCACGACAGCCGTCAACCTCGCCGCCTCCCTCGCGGTCGCAGAACAACGCACCCTCCTCATCGACGCAGACCCACAAGGGAACGCCACGAGTGGCTGCGGACTCTCGCGCACAGACTTCGCCGCCACCACCTACGATGTCCTGATCGGACAAGCCTCGATCGACGACGCCATGGTCCGCCATGTCCAGTTCAGACACCTGGACGTCGTTCCGGCCACGCCAGATCTCGCCGGAGCCGAAGTTGAACTCGTCGATGACCCGGATCGCGGCATTCGCATGAGGAACGCCCTCGCCGCCATCAAGGATCGCTACGACTATATCCTCATCGACTGCCCCCCGTCGCTCGGCTTGATCACCCTCAATATGCTCGTAGCTGCCGACGGGATCCTCATCCCGCTCCAGTGCGAGTACTACGCGCTCGAAGGGCTGACACAGCTGCTGAGCACGGTTCAACGGGTCCAGGACACCCTCAACCCCGCACTCGAAGTCGACGGCGTGCTCCTCACAATGTACGACGCCCGGCTCAACCTGTCCCGCCAAGTCGCATCCGACGCACGCCAACACTTCGGTGATCGGGTTTTCCCGACGGTCATTCCGCGTAACATCCGACTCGCCGAAGCTCCCAGCTTCGGAAAGCCGATCGTGGTGTATGATGTCGCGTCAGTCGGAGCACAGGCCTACATGTCGGTCGCACGTGAACTGCTCGAACGCGACCAACATCGAGATCTGTCAAACGCCCACCAATCAGACGACCGCCCCGCCCCAACTGACGCGTCAGCGCCGTGAACAAAGCTCCAATCCGCCTCGTCCGCCCCCCGTCGACCTCCCGCTGACCTTTCGCTGATCATGGCTCCACCGGAAACGCCCCGCCGACTCGGTCGCGGACTCGACGCACTCCTCGCTCGCAAAGAGTCTCCGCGCACTGAATCGCCAAGGCCCGAAGCAGACACCCCAGTCAGCGCACTCCAAACACTCCCGATCGCCCAGATCCGGCCAAACCCGTATCAGCCACGTCGCGAATTTCGTCCGGATGAATTAGCCGACTTGGAAGCGAGCCTACGAATCAACGGGCTACTCCAGCCAGTCACGGTCCGCCCCGCCCCAAATGGACACGGCTACGAGCTCATCGCAGGCGAACGGCGATTCCGAGCCGCTTCCCGACTCGGATGGACCGAGATCGCGGCCGTGGTCCGACCCACAGATGACCGCGCAGCACTCACGCTCGCGATGGTCGAAAACCTCCAACGCGCCGATCTCGACCCGATCGAAGAAGCCGACGGCTATCAGCGCCTCATCGACGAGTTCGCCCTCTCACAACAGGAAGTCGCCGACGTGGTCGGCAAGGACCGTTCGACAGTCGCGAACGCCCTGCGCCTGCTACAGCTCCCGGCCACCGTCCGACGCCTGCTTCAGGAAAAGCAGCTCTCCGCCGGACACGCCCGCGCCCTCCTGGGTCTCGGCGCCGAACGCGCAATCACCGACCTCGCCCGCGAAATTGCCGCCAACGGACTGTCGGTCCGAGAAGTAGAACGACGAGTGCAGTCGGCACGGCCACAGGTCCCCAAAAACGCCAAGAAATCTGCCGCAGCAACTCCCGTCACTCCAGCCGGTGTCTCGCCCGCCGTCGTACGCCAGATCGAAGAGCTGCTCCGCCGAAAACTCCAAACAGGGGTTTCACTCCATCTCACCGCTCGGGATCGCGGAGAGGTGCGAATTGCGTTCTTCTCTAACGACGACCTTGAGCGCGTCCTGAACGTATTGGGCGTGTCCACCGAAGACTGATAGTACACCGACACAATAGGGCCATAAATGAAGCACCATAGCGCGCTACTGGTGAATTACAAGCTGCTCCGCTCGGTTGTTCGCTCCGTCGCCGTCGCCGTTGTGGCACTCGCCGCGGCTTGCGCGAAAACGGCAGACAAACCGACCGGGGACAGTGGCGCCAAGAAATTCCGCGTCGCCCTCCTCACCCCGGGCCCGATTACCGACAAATCCTGGAACGGGGGCGCCTACGACGGACTCGTTGCACTCCGCGATTCGCTCGGTGCCGTAATCTCCCACATACAGACCAAAACCCCCGCCGAATTCGAAGAGAACTTCCGGCAGTACGGCGCCCAAGGCTACAATCTGGTCGTCGGACACGGCTTCGAATTTCAGGACGCCGCTGCCCGCGTCGCGCCGGCCTACCCGAACACCAACTACGTCGTTACTTCCGGACGCGTCACCGGACCCAACCTCGCCGGCATCAGCTTCCTCTTTGAAGAAGCCTCCTACCAGGCGGGAATGGTCGCCGGCGCAATGACAAAAACCAATACGCTCGGACTCATCGCCGGCACTGAACTCCCTCCCGTCAAAGCCAGCTTCGCTGCGTTCGCGCGCGGCGCCAAAGTAGTCAATCCGAAAGTCCAAGTCCTCACCTCGTACATCGGCAACTGGGATGACGTCAGCGCCGGCAAAGAACAGGCCCTCGCCCAAATCGCCCGCGGCGCTGACATCCTCTTCCAAAACGCCGACGCCGCCGGACTCGGCGTCTTCCAAGCCGCCCGCGACAAAAAAGTCCTCGCCTTCGGCACCAACGCAGATCAAAACAGCGTCGCACCAGACGTCATCGTCGGTAGCGTCGTTATCGATCTCCGCAAAGCCTTCATGATCATCGGACGAGAAATCGTCGGCGGCACTTTCAAAGGACGCGTCATCAACCTCGGCGTGAAAGACGACGTGGTCCGCCTTGTCCTCAATCCCGACGCCGCAATGCAGGCGCGCGTTCCCGCCTCCGCACGCAGCGCTGTCGACTCCGTCGGCAACCTCCTCCGCGCCGGCACATTCCACGCCCTCGACGAACTGCTCAAAGGCTCCGACACCGCGAAGCCAATCGCTCCACAGAAGCCCTGACCACTATGTCGACGGTTCCACTTCGCGACATCGTCGCAGCGCTCGACACCGAACTGCGCACCGCTGAAATCCCCGACTACCCCGGCGCAGTCAACGGACTCCAAGTCGCCAATCGCGGTCACGTCTCACGCGTTGTCGTCGCCGTCGACGCATCACGCGCCGCAATCGCCGAAGCCGCGGTCTCAAGCGCCGACTTGCTGATCGTCCACCACGGCCTCTTCTGGAACGACGCACAACCACTCGTCGGCATTGCCTACGAAAAATTCCACTCGCTCCTCACCAACAACATCGCCGTCTACTCCTCACACCTCCCGCTCGACCTCCATCCGTCGTTCGGCAATAATTCGCTACTCGCGGCAACACTTGGGTTTGCGCCAACAGGCGGCTTCGCACGATATAAGAACATCGAAATCGGAGTCTCGGGCTCTGCCAACGAATCGACCGACGCAATCCTCGCGCGCGTGCAGGCGTACTCCGCACGCTACGGGGGAACCGTGCGCACCAGCATCAGCACGCACGGACGCGTCACGAAACGTTGGGCCATCTGCACCGGCGGCGGGGCATCCACAGAATCGCTCCGCGAAGCACGTGAACTCGGTGTCGACACCCTGATCGTTGGCGAAGGCCCACACCACACTACAGTCGACGCAATCGAGCACGACATGTGCCTCATCTTTGCCGGCCACTACGCTACCGAAACACTCGGCGTTCAAGCACTCGGCGCTTACCTCAACGAGCGCTTCGGATTGCCGTGGTCCTTTCTGCACCTGCCAACAGGATCGTGAACATGCCATCAGCGGGAGACGCCGTCCTCTCGCTCGAAGGAATCACGCGTCGCTTTGGCTCGGTGCTCGCACTCGATGACGCATCCCTCTTCGTGCGCCCCGGTACGGTACACGCCGTACTCGGCGAGAATGGCGCAGGCAAGACAACGCTCATGCGCGTCGCGTTCGGTCTGCTCAAACCCGACGCCGGCATAATCCGTCTGCGTGGCGAAATCAGCACTATTCCATCGCCCGCAGCTGCGCTCTCACTCGGCATTGGCATGGTGCACCAGCACTTCACGCTGGTGCCGGCGATGACGGTCGCTGAAAACGTCGCACTCGGGCGTCATGGCCGATTCGATCCGCGCGCGGCGGCCGCACGCGTGCGCGACGTCGCCTCACGCGCCGGACTCTCACTCGATCCCGATGCACTCGTCAGCGCGCTGCCCATTGGCGCGCAGCAACGCTGCGAGATTGTGAAAGCACTCGCGCGCGACGTGCAGCTCCTGATCCTCGACGAACCAACAGCTGTGCTCGCGCCCAGCGAAGCGACCGAACTGCTCAAGTGGATACGAGGATTCGCAGACGCCGGCAATGCCATCGTGCTCATCACGCACAAGCTGCGCGATGCGCTCGCGATTGCAGATGACGTGACCGTGCTGCGTCGCGGACGGACTGCGCTCGCGGCTCGCGCATTGTCGACGGATGAATCCGGGTTGGCGAACGCGATGCTTGGCAACGATACGATATCGTCGGCCGGCGTTGCGTCAGTCGCGTCAGCTGACGTGGTCGTGAGCGGCACTGCAACGCACGGCGCAGCCGTACTGGTCGCCGATGCAATCCACGTCGCTGACGACCGCGGTGTCGAACGCGTGCGCGGTGCGTCGTTACGCGTGCATGCCGGCGAGATCGTTGGCATCGCAGCGGTCGAAGGCGAAGGGCAGCACGAACTCCTGCGCACGCTCGCCGGTCGCAGCGAGCCAATCAGTGGATCGCTCACGCGACCGGATGTTGTCGGCTTTGTGCCCGAAGACCGTCATCGTGAAGCGCTGCTGCTCGATTCATCACTGGTTGAGAATGTCGCCCTGCGTGGTGCAGGTGCGCGGCGCGGGCGTATGCTGTGGAGCGCGTTGCGTGAGACCACCGCGTCGATCGTGAAGACGTACGACGTGCAGACATCGGGTGTGAAGGCTTCGGCGCGAGCACTGTCAGGCGGAAACCAGCAGAAGCTTGTTTTGGGACGCGAATTGAAGGATGCGCCGAGCGCGTTGGTGGTGGAGAATCCGTCTCGGGGATTGGATTTTCGAGCGACGGCGGCGGTGCGGGATTCGTTGCGCGCTGCACGCGATGCGGGGGCGGCAGTCGTCGTGTATTCAAGCGACTTGGACGAAGTGCTGTTATTGGCCGATCGTGTATATGCGATGCATGACGGTGTGTTGACCGAGACGCCGCGCGATCGTGAGTCGGTGGGACGCGCGATGCTGGGTACAGCGCCGAGCGGCGGATGACGACAGCACCGCTGACCGCCATGGCCGCACGTTTCGCTCGAGATCCGGGCATCGCAGGAACTCCGGCCAGCGCTGATGCATCGCGCAACGCGTGCGAACGAGTCGCGGTACCGAGCCCGCGCTTCCATTGCTGACCGCGACGACAACACCGGTCGAGCAGATCGCGATTTCGCGATCAGGAACACGCCCGCCCGCCGGTGAAGCGATCGCGTTTGTTGTGCGTACGACGGCGTTGACCGGAGTCGCACTGGTGGTGTTGGTGCTCCTGTTGATTGCCACGGGACACGACCCGGCTGTGGCCTTGACGGCACTTGCGCGCGGCGCGTTTGGATCGTGGTACGCGATCACGTCGGCGACTTTGGTGCGTGCGGTGCCATTGGCATTTGCCGGACTCGCGGTCGCGATCGCGTTTCGAGCGGGGATTCTGAATATCGGCGCCGAGGGTCAGCTGTTGGTGGGTGCCGCAACTGCAGCGGCTGTTGCGGTCGTTGTTGGCTCACTCCCGGCGCCGGTCGCCGTCATCTGCATTCTGGTTGCCGGCGCGGTGGCCGGCGGCGCGTGGGCGTCGATCGCAGCGCTATTGCGTCAGAAGTTCGGTGTCCTGGAGGTGATCAGCACGATCATGCTGAATTTTCTTGCGCAGTATCTGGTCGGCTGGCTGGTGCGCGGTCCGTTGCAGGAACCGACGCGTGTCAATCCGCAGTCGGCGTCGTTGCCTGACGCGTTGCATTTGCCAGTGATGCTCGACGGGACACGACTGCACGTCGGCGTGCTGTTGGCGGTCACCCTCGCCCTTGCTGCGTGGTGGTGGCTCCGGGAGACCGCAGGTGGCTTCCGCTTGCGTGCAGTCGGCGCGAATGCTGCCGCCGCGGCGATCACGGGTCAGATCAAAGTCGGACGCACCATCGTACTGGCGTTCATCGCGAGTGGCGCGTTGGCCGGCCTTGCAGGCTCCGTCGAATTCACCGGTGTGACGTACGCCTTATACGACAACTTCTCGCCGGGGTATGGCTTCACGGCGATCGCCGTTGCGCTGCTGGCGCGATTGAATCCAGTCGGTGTGTTGGCGACTGCGTTGCTCTTTGGCGCACTCGAGGCGGGCGCGAATGCGATGCAGCGTGACGCTGGTGTGCCGAGTGTGGTGGTGTCGGTAGTGGAGGCCACGCTGATTTTGTTGGTGGTGGCGGCGGAGCGTTGGCAATCGCGTGCGGTTGCGCGCGCGGAGTCGGGGACGTGAGTGCGTTGGCCATGACTGGGCTCGAAAGCGCGTCTGGCTTTCTTGAGGCGAGCGTGCGGACTGCGACACCGTTGGCGCTGGCCGCGCTCGGCGAGTGTGTGAGCGAGCGGGCGGGCGTGATCAACATCGGGCTCGAGGGTGCGATCATCGCGGGGGCGCTCGGCGCGACCGTGGCAGCGGGCGCCGCCGGCGCTGGGGTCGGATTCGCGGCCGGCGCGGCGGCCGGTGTCGCGATTGCGCTGTTGTTCGCGCTCTTCACCGTCTGGATGCGCGCTGACCAGATCATCACTGGCACGGCGATCACGCTGTTGTCGCTCGGCCTCACCGGCACGCTCTACCGAACCGTGTACGGTTCAGTTGGCGTCGCGCTCAGCACCCCCACAGTTGGCGTCGTCCCGATCCCTGCCCTGTCGTCAATTCCTCTCATCGGTCATGCGCTCTTTGCGCAGCCGCTCGTCACATACTTGTTGTACGTGATGGTGCCTCTCTGCGCGTGGTGGTTGGCGCGAACGCAGGCCGGGCTCGCGCTCCGCGCGGTCGGCGAGCAACCGGAAGCCGCGATCGCCGCTGGCATCCGCCCGCGACGAGTGCAGTTCGCCGCAGTGCTCTTCGCCGGCGGGATGGCCGGCCTCGCCGGTGCGACGCTCGTGCTGGCCCAGGCCGGCACTTTCGTGGAGGGAATGTCCGCAGG
>JBKJTE010000351.1:0-6987 GCA_046590495.1 Gemmatimonas sp.
GTCTCACCCGATCCACTCGCGTCGGTCAAGATCAGCGCCGCTGCGATGAAGAAGCTGTAGTGGGAGTCGCGCTGCGGTATACCGTTGCAGCCGCCCTCATCGCTGCAACGGTTGGCGCCACGGGTGACGCGCGGGCGCAGCGTGCGACGATCGCCCCGTCCGTGCGTTCGTACGTCACCATCGACACATCGATTGTTGCACTGACGAACGTGCGCGTCATCGATGGCACCGGCGCGGCGCCGCGTGAGGGACAGACCCTCATCGTCCGAGACGGTCGGATCGCGGCGATGGGGCGCAGGGGCACTGTTGCGATCCCCGCCGGTGCACAGACACTCGATCTCGCGGGCAAGAGCGTGATGCCAGGGCTCGTGATGGTGCACGAGCATCTGTTCTATCCGACAGGTCCGGGGGTCTACGGCAATCTCGCGGAATCGTTTTCCCGATTGTATCTCGCTGGTGGTGTGACATCGATGCGCACCGGCGGCAATATGAACGGCTTCGGCGATATCAGCATCGCGCGCGCCATCGCCCGCGGCGACAAGGCCGGCCCCTGGATTGACGCCACCGCGCCCTATCTCGATGGGCCTGGCCTCGGTCTGGGCCAGGTGCGCGAGCTGCGCGACGCCGCTGACGCGCGCAAACAGGTGAACTACTGGGCTGACGAAGGCGCGACGTCGTTCAAGGCGTACATGAACATCACGCGCGACGAGTTGGCTGCCGCGGCCGACGAAGCGCACAAACGCGGTCTCAAGATCACCGGACATCTGTGCTCCGTGACCTATCGCGAAGCCGTTGCGGCCGGCATCGACAATCTCGAGCACGGCTTCCTCGCGATGAATGATTTCGTACCCAACAAACAGCCGGACAAGTGTTCGGCGCGCGGTGGGGCGGCGCAGTCGACCGTGTCCGTGCTCGATCCGAATTCCGTAGAAGTACAGGCGATTTTCAAGCTGCTCGTCGACAAGCACGTCGCGGTTACGTCGACGCTCACGATCTTCGAGACGTTCACCCCCGGGCGCCCCATGCCGCTCGGCCTCGACCTGCTGCTGCCGCAACTCAAGGAACAGTTTGAGCAGCGGTATTCAGCGACGGCAAAGCAGACGGCCTCAGTGTACGCCAAGCTCTTTCCCAATGGCATGGCACTGGAGCGCGCGTTCGCCCGCGCCGGTGGCACGTTGATTGTCGGTACCGACCCGACCGGCGGCGGTGGGCTCGTTCCTGGCTTCTCGAATCAACGCGCACTTGAGCTCTTGGTGGAAGCAGGCTTCACGCCGCTCGAGGCAATCGGCATCGGCACACTCAACGGCGCCAATTTTCTCGGACGCGGCGCACTCGTTGGATCGATTGCCGTCGGCAAACAGGCCGATCTCGTGGTGATCGACGGTAATCCCGCAGAACAGATCGCCGATGTGCGCAGAGTGGTGATGGTGTTCAAGCAGGGGATCGGCTACGATCCTGCCTCGTTGATTGCGTCGGTCAAGGGAAAAGCAGGATTGTTCTAGGCACTCGTCTTCCATCACTCGCGACCCATTGCACGCCATGCGCACGCTGCGACGCTGTCTGATTGTGCTCCCGCTGTTCGCGTTGCATCAAGCGAATGCGCAGGCGAATTCACGAGTCACGTCGGCTCGGCCTCCAGCGGCAAAAGGTGCGGCAACGACGCCGGTCGAAACGCTCGCCCGCACGATTCTGACCGAATTGATTGCGAGCAACACCACGTCGAGCACCGGTTCAACTACACCGGCAGCACAAAAACTCGCCGCGCGATTTCGCGCCGCAGGATTTCCGGCGGCCGATGTGATGGTGATGGGCCGCGGACCCCGCAGCCAAAATGTCGTTGTGCGTTGGCGTGGAACGACGCGCGCAAAACCGCTCGTGTTCAACGCGCACCTGGATGTTGTCGAAGCGCCCAGGCTCGATTGGGGTACCGACCCATTCGTGTTGACGGAGAAGGATGGATACCTGTATGGCCGTGGCACCGTCGACGACAAGGGACCCGCCGCGGCCATCGCGGCGGCGTTCATCGTCGCGAAGCAGCAAGGGCTTATGCCCGAGCGCGATCTGGTGCTCGCACTCACGGCCGGCGAAGAAACCGATTTCGAAAACGGCGCGATCTGGCTGCTCGAAAAGCACCGTGCGCTGGTTGATGCGGAGTACGTGCTCAATCTCGACGCGGGCGGCGGAGACATGAGCAACGGGAAGGTGTTGGCCTACGCATTTCAGGCCGCCGAAAAGGTGTACCTCGATGTCGACCTGATCGCGCACGGACCGGGCGGCCACAGTTCGGTCCCGCCAATCGAAACACCGATCGACCACCTCGCACGCGCGCTCGAGAAGGTGGGTCGCTACAACTTCAAGGTTTCACTCAACCCCGTGATGCGCAGCTATTTCGAAAAGCGCGCGGCGCTCACCAGTGGTGAGATGGGTGCGGCAATGGCGGCAGTCGCACGCAATCCGGATGATGAGAAGGCAATGGCTACGCTGCTCTCCGATCGTGGCCACGCAGCACACCTCCGCACCACGTGCATCGCAACAATGCTGCACGGGGGCACTGCGCCTAACGCGATACCGCAGGAAGTTGGCGCCACGGTGAACTGTCGTGTCATGCCGGGCATCGCACAGGACGAAATCCTCCGCACACTCCGCAGTGTCGTTGCCGACACGAGCATCACGATCAAAGTGCTCAACCCGATGCATCCGAGTGCGCCCTCCATTCCGACACCCGCACTCATATCGATGATCGAGCGCGTGGTGCACGCGGAGCATCCGGGCATTCCCGTCATTCCCTTCATGGAATCCGGCGCGACCGATGGCCTCTGGTTTCGCAACGTCGGCATTCCGGTCTTTGGTGTGATGGGCACATTCATGGAATCCTCGGACGTGCAGCGCACCCACGGCAAGGACGAACGCATTCCTGTCGCCGCGTTCGCTGAGATGGCACGCTACAGCGCGCGCCTGCTGGCAGAGGTGGCACGGTTGAAGTAGTTTCGCGGATCTCGCTCTCTCCCTCCCGGTGCGTCCCGATGATTCTGCGTAGCCCGTATCCAGGTATCGAAATACCTGACCTTCCACTCGTGCAGTATCTGTTCAACGACGCGAGTGCACATCCCGACAAACTCGCAATCAAGTGCGGTGTCACTGGTCGCGGTTACACCTACGCGGAACTACAGGACAACATCCGTCGCGTTGCGGCCGGGTTGCACGCGCGCGGCGTGCGTAAGGGCGATGTGGTCGGACTGGTCAGTCCGAACATCCCTGATTTCGCCGTCGTTTTTTTTGCCGTCACCGTCATCGGCGCAATCTGTTCAACGGTGAATCCGATCGCGACGGCAGAAGAAATCGGTGCGCAGTTCGCCGACTCCGAAGCGATCTGCCTGGTGACGATTCCCGCGCTCGTCGAAAAGTGTCAGACCGCAGCGCGTCTCGCGTCGAGTGTGCGCGAGATCGTGGTGATCGGCGAGAGCGACGCTGAAGGGATCATACCGTTTTCTGCGCTGTTCGAGCACGGCGATCAGCCGCCTGTTGTCGACATCGACACGGCGACTGACCTTGCCGCTCTTCCGTACTCGAGCGGCACATCGGGGATTCCAAAAGGCGTGATGCTGACGCACCGCAATCTCGTCGCGAACCTGAAACAGATGGACGTCGCCCACCTCATTCGTAGCTCCGACACTGTCGTCGGCGTCCTGCCGTTCTTTCACATCTACGGCATGGTGGTGATCATGAGCGGCGCACTGTTGCAAGGAGCGACGATCATCTCCATGCCACGCTTCGAGCTCGAACCGTTTCTGCAGCTGTTGCAGGACAACAAGGTGACCGTGGCCAACGTGGTGCCGCCAATCATTCTGGCCCTGGCCAAACATCCGGTCGTGGCCAAATTCGACTTGTCGTCACTGCGGCTGCTCTTCAGCGGCGCAGCGCCACTCGGCCGGGAACTCGCGCAGGCGTGCTCTGAACGGCTGCGTATCAAAGTGGTACAGGGGTACGGGCTCACCGAAACGAGTCCGGTCACGCACTACCACCCGCTCGACGGCGAGGTGCAGCGCTACGAGTCGGTCGGGCCGCCAGTCTCCAACACCGAGTGTCGACTCGTCGACTCGATCACCGAACAGGACGTTGCCGTGGGCGAGCGCGGCGAACTGTGGATTCGCGGACCGCAGGTGATGAAGGGCTACTTCAACAAGCCCGAGGCGACGGCCATGTGCATGACCGCCGATGGCTGGTTCAAGACCGGCGACGTGGCCGTGGTCGACGGGAACGGTTGGTTTGAAATCGTCGATCGCGTGAAGGAGTTGATCAAGTACAAGGGGTTGCAGGTCGCCCCCGCGGAACTCGAAGCAGTACTCCTCTCGCACGCCGACATCGCCGACGCCGCAGTGATTCCAGTGCCCGACGACGACGCCGGCGAGATTCCGAAAGCGTTCGTGGTCGCACGCGCTCCGCTCACCGCCGAGCAGGTGATGAGCTTTGTCGCCGAACGTGTGTCGCCGTACAAAAAAATCCGTCAAGTCGAGTTCGTCGAGGCGATTCCCAAGTCGCCCTCCGGGAAAATTCTGCGTCGACTGCTCGTGGAACGTGAGCGCGCACGCGTCGCTGCCCACCAGTGACGCCGATGCGAAGCGGCGACGTGCGATCTCGCAGTGCGCGTTACGGCAACTTGTGAATCGACTCGCGGTTGTCGGCATCGCTGCGGTCGTCGCGCTGACACTTCCGCCCGTATCCACCGCAGCCGGGCAGCGTCGGTTCACCAACCAGCATGTCTGCTCCGCACAACAGCAAGTCGTCGGCTGCCTCATCGTACTCGGCTCCGGTACGCCGGCACCCGATCCTGAACGCGCCGGCGCGGCGTACGCCGTCGTTTATCGGGATCGCACATTCCTGTTCGATGCGGGGAGCGGCATCATGCGACGCGTTGCGGCGGCGGGGCTCACCATCGACGACGCCACACGACTCTTCCTCACGCACCTGCACAGCGATCATACGCTGGGCCTCCCCGATGTGATGCTCACCACGTGGGTGATGGGAAGAAAACGCGCGCTGTCGATTGTTGGACCGCCGGGCACGCTGCGCATGACCGATCTCATTCTTTCCGCGTGGAAGGAAGACATCACCATGCGAACGGATGGACTCGAGCACGGACAGCGCGATGGTGAGAAAGTCCGCGTGAATGAGACGCGGGGCGGCATCGTCTACGACAGCGCGGGAGTTCGCATCACCGCCGTCCGCGTTCCCCACGGCGACTGGGGAACGGCACTCGGCTACGTCGTCGAAACGCCAACGCGAAAATTCGCATTCTCCGGCGACACCGGTCCTGCAGATGCGTTCTTTGCCGCGGCCAAAGGCGTCGATGTACTGGTGCATGAGTCGTATCCCGCGGTGCGACTTCGCCCCGAAGATCGTCCCGGTGGCGAAGAATGGCCGCGCTACATGCACACGTTCCATACGAGCGACGTCGAGATTGGAACGCTCTCGGCAAAGTACGACGTCAAGTTCATCGTGCTCTCCCACGTCGTGTGGATGGGGGGCACTCCGGCTGAACTGATCGCCGGCGTTCGGCAGGGCGGGTTCACAGGGCCCGTGCGCGTCGCGAAAGACCTCGACGTCTACTGATCGTTTCAGCGCCTGTGGCGCACATCGCGAACAGTCGGGCTTGCGTTCCGCGGCGCGGACCGGTGCTTGCATGGTGAGATGGCGACCGGTCGGCTCGCGCACGTTCGTTGCGCGGAGTCCGGCGACTCGCGTCCAATCTCACTGAATCGAGGAGCACCGTATGCCAACACCAAGGATCACCGCACTCGCCGCAATCACGCTCGCCGTCGCTGCGGCAGCTTGTGACAAGAAGCCCGATGCAGCGGCCGACTCAACCGCGGCAGCCACAGCAGCAGCGATGGGTGCCAATACGCCGATGCAGCCTGCGCAGCCGGCGACACCGGCGCTGACCGACGCGAATATTTGCTACATCCTCGACGGTGCGAACGCGGCGGACAGCACGCGTGGCGCCCTCGCGTCGACCAAGGGCACCAGCGCCGACGTGAAGAACTTCGGGAAGATGATGGCCGGCGAGCACCACGCGCTGCGCCAGGCAGGGCAGGAGCTTGCCACGAAGCTTGGCATCGCCGCGATGGCACCGTCGGGCGACATGAGCGAGATGGACGCCAAGACCGAACTCGACAAGCTCAACGCCGACGGCAAGGGTAAGAACTGGGATCAGGCATACATCGACTACGAAGTGACGTATCACAAGGCCGTGCTCGAAACTGCAACGAAAGCACTCGGCGCTGCGCAGTCGCAGGAGCTCAAGGACCTGATCACCAAGGCTGCCCCGATCATCCAGAAGCACCTTGATCGCGCACTTGAGATTCAGAAAAAGCAGCTGATGTAATCGCAGCGTTTGTCGCGGCTACACGGTTTGCGCCTCGACAAACTCTGGTGTCATGAGCCCACGCAGCGACCTGCCATGCGGGTCCTGCGTGGCTCGCACCTTGTTCACCAGTTCGAGAGCCGTCTTCGTGCAAGGTGGCAGTTCGGCGTCGGACAGGCCGAGCGGTGTCACCCGCTGACCCCACTTCACCAGCAGCGAGCAGTAAGTCAGCCCTCCACCGAACGCTGGCATCAGGATGTTGGCGCCCGGTTTCACGCGCCCTGACTCAAGCGCTTCGACGAGGGCGACGGGAACAGTCGCGGCGCTCATGTTGCCGTATTTGTGAACCGTGACAATGACTCGTTCCATCGGTACGCCCGCGTACTTCGCGACCGATTCGATGATGCGCAGATTCGCTTGGTGCGGAACGACGAGATCGACTTCGTCGGGCGTGACATTATTCTCCTTGAGAACGCGAATGGACGCATCGGCCATTGCATGCACGTACGCCGGGCGCGATGTGAGCTTTGGGGACACGCTCTGGGATTTTGATGGACAGGTGATCTTCCGGCGCGCGGTGCATGCCATGGCCGACGCATCCATCCGCGTTCTCAAGGAGAACAACC
>JBKJTE010000312.1:0-6520 GCA_046590495.1 Gemmatimonas sp.
GTGCGCGATTCGTCGTCATCGCCTTTGTACTGGCGCTTGCGATGATCACTTACATCGACCGCGTCGCTGTGTCTCAAGCTGCTGGTGACATCCGCCGCGATCTGGGCTTTGGTCCCCGTGAGATGGGGTGGGTGTTTTCGGTCTTCGCGCTGGCGTACGCGCTCTTCGAGATTCCAGGTGGCTGGTTAGGCGATCGCTACGGTCCACGCAGCGTCCTGCTCAAAGTAGTGTCGATGTGGTCGCTCTTTACGATGGCCACAGGCTGGACGTGGAATCTCGGCTCCATGCTGGTCTGCCGATTTCTTTTCGGCGCAGGCGAGGCGGGATGTTTTCCGAATATCACCAAGATCTTCACCATCTGGCTCCCATCGCGCGATCGCGAACGAGCACAGGGAATACTCTGGCTGAGTGCGCGCTGGGGTGGCGCGTTCACGCCGGCAATCGTTGCACTTGCGCTCCATTATGTGAACTGGCGTTGGACCTTTGGCATTTTCGGATTGATCGGCATTGCGTGGGCAGTGCTCTTTGCGCGGTGGTTCAAGGATCGACCGTCCTCACACCCTTCGGTGAACGCGGCGGAGCTCGCAATGATGGATGGTGCAGAACGCAATGCGCCATCGCATCAGCCGGTGCCATGGAATGCGCTGCTCACCAGCCCTTCCGTGTGGATGTTGTGGCTCCAATACGCGGCCATCTCTTACGGCTGGTATTTCTACATCACATGGCTGCCGACGTATCTGCGCGAAGCGCGCAACATGCCGATCGAGAAGAGCGCAGTCCTCGCCGGGTTGCCACTCTTCTTTGGCGGCATTGGATGTTTCATCGGTGGATGGTTGGTGCGAAAGCTCGTCGCCAATGGGACCAGCGTTGCGCGTGCGCGGAAAGGCGTTGCGGCAAGCGGTGCGTTGGGTGCGGGCGTATTGTTGCTGCTCGTATCCCACGTCGAACATCCGACACTTGCCATCATAACGCTCGCGTTTGCCAGCTTCTCGAGCGACCTGGCGATTCCAAATGCGTGGGCGGCATGCATGGACGTCGGCGGTCGCTACGCCGGCTCACTGTCCGGCAGCATGAACATGCTCGGCAACATCGGCGGCGCACTCGGGCCTGTCGTCGTTGGCTACATCCTCGACAATGGTCGTGCGAGTGCTGACGCGGTGCCGGCAATCGCGAGTTGGAACACCGCATTCGTGGTGGCCGCAGTCGTGTACGCTGTCGCGGCAGTTGCGTGGTTGCTGATCAATCCGGTGACGCCGTTGGTGATCGAACCGGAAACGTCATCTGTGAACTCATAGACGCGCGGGTGTGTGAACTGTGCAACAGGAGAGCGAGTTTGCTCACGCGCCGAGTGCGCGCTGTTCAGCGATGATGCGATTGTAGATTGCATCGAGGCGCGCATCCGGTTCGTTGCGCGGTGGATAGTCGCGCGCCACCATCTGCATGCCAACCCACGGGTCGATCGGACATTCAAAGTCGCCAACGACTGATTTCACTTTGCTGTTGTCGAAGATCACCGACGCGGATTTATCGCCGTGCAGTGGTCCCAGCCACTCGGGATCGTATCGCACCAGCGTATCGGATGCGACATGCACAAAGGCCGGACGCGCAACGTCGAGCGCGGTAGCGATCGCCGCAAAGATTTCATTCCACGACCACGAATGGCTGTTGGTGATGTGAAATGCCTGGCCCAATGCCGCGGGTGCACCGAGCAGCCGAACGAACGGTCGCGCAAAATCGGCCGCGTGTGTAATCGTCCACAACGATTCGCCATCGCCGTGAATCACGATCGGCAGGCCGCGCAGTAGCCGCGACACTTCGCCGCCCAGCGCCGTCGGCATCTTGGTGCGATAGGTGTGGCTTGGTCGGACGATTGTGTACGGAAGCGCATCCTGTGTGGTCAGCAGCAACTCCATCGCCGTCTTGGCACGTGAGTACGCCCAGAACGGATTCTCGAGTGGCGTGGCTTCAGTGATTGGCAGATTACGCACCGGCTTGCGATACGCGGATGCTGTGCTGATGAACAAATACTGACCGCAGCGGCCAGCGAACCGGGCGATGTCGCGCGACATCTCGTCTGGTGTGAAGATGCGAAACTGACAGACCACATCGAAGTGGGCGTCAGCCAGCTGTTGATACGCAACGTCGTCGTGCAGATCGCCGGTGATGAAGTTGCATGCGTCGGGAAGTCCGGCGTTGTTCTGCCCGCGATTGAACACCGTGACGTCGTGCCCGGCTCGCACCGATTCGTGAATACAGTCGAAACTGATTTCGCCGCTGCCGCCGATATAGAGAATGCGCATCAATGCCTCGGAAGGGTCGACTGCTCCAGTGCCGCGATAATGCGGTCGACATCGTAAACACATCCGGCCCACGTACCACCGCTCGCTCGCTGTAGTGCTGCCCACAGTCGCGTGTCGTCGGGCAACTGCGGATGTGGCGCCAACGCCGGGTGCGCCGGTCGTTCTGCAAGTGTTCGTGCCGCAGTCGCGACGTCCACGCCTACACCTTCCACACCAACGAGCGACAACGATGCGTTGAGCGTTTGACGATCGATCGTGATTTCAATCAGGTCACCATCACGTACGCGGCCGATCGGTCCGCCCGCCAGCGCTTCAGGGCCAACATGTCCAACGCATGCGCCAGTCGAAAATCCGGAAAATCGTCCGTCGGTGATCAACGCAACAGACTTGCCCCACGGCAAATAGCGAAGCGCTGTGGTGATCTGCGCCGTCTCCTGCATCCCCGTTCCCATCGGTCCGTTGCCGATCAACACGATCACATCACCCGGTGCGATTGGTGTCACGCCATCGTTGCCCTTCACCGCACGAATGGCATCCCGTTCCGACGTGAACACACGCGCGGGCCCATGATGATGAAAGACGCCATCAGCTCCGACAACCGATGGATCGATCGCCGTCGCCTTCACCACCGATCCCTCGGGCGCGAGATTCCCCATCGGGAATACCACCGTGCTCGTGAGTCCCGCGCGACGCGCTGCATCGGGCCCCATGATGACATTGTCCGGCGACACCTGCGCTGCGGAGCCAAGTCGCGCGCGCGCGGCCCGACGGCGATCGCTCTGCTCCCACCAATCGAGTGTCGTACTCAACGTCTCGCCCGTGGCCGTCATCACGTCTTCGTGCAACAGTCCCATGCTACGCAAGTGCAGCATCACTTCAGGCACGCCACCGGCCATGAACACCTGCACCGTCGGATGACCACGCGGTCCGTTGGGCAGCGCGTCAACCAATCGCGATGTCGCGCGATTGACGCGAATCCAATCTTGTACCGTTGGCGCGCGCAGTCCCGCTGCATGCGCGATGGCCGGGATGTGCAGCAGTAGATTAGTTGAACCACCGAACGCAGCATGAACCATCATCGCGTTTTCGATCGCGTGCGATGTAACGATCTTGTTGGTGGTCACGCCAAGTGCATGAAGTCGAATCAGCGCCAACGCTGAACGGGCACCCAATTCCAACCACGACGGTTCGCCGGACGGTGTAAGCGCGCTGTGCGGCAACGCCATCCCCAGCGCTTCCGCTACAACCTGCGACGTCGCCGCAGTCCCCAGAAACTGGCAACCTCCGCCTGCCGATCCGCATGCTCGGCACCCCATCTCTGCCGCGTAGTCGAGCGTGATCAGATCGTGCGAAAAGCGCGCACCCAGACTCTGGATCTGCCCCGCGTCTTCAGCGCCGATCGTTGGCAGCGTGACACCACCGGGGACGACGACCGTCGGCAGCGAACCACACGCGGCGAGTGCGAGCATCGTGGCGGGCAAGCCTTTGTCGCACGACGCAATCCCCATCGCACCGCTCGCCGTCGGCAACGAACGAATGAGGCGTCGCATCACAATCGCCGCGTCGTTGCGGTAGGGCAGACTGTCAAACATGCCCGTCGTCCCCTGCGTGCGTCCGTCACACGGATCACTGACGAAGCCGGCGAACGGAATCGCGCCCTTGCCGCGCAACGTTTCCGCTGCGTGGCGCACAAGCAGTCCAAGCTCCCAATGTCCGGTGTGCCAGCCGAGCGCGATGGCTTCGCCCGATTCGGCACGAATTCCGCCGGTCGTGCTCACGATGACGTACTCCGGCCCGCCAAGCGCGTTGGAATTCCAACCCATGCCGACGTTCTGCGTCAGCCCGAACAAATCACCACTCGGCGCGTCGCGCAGCATCTCTGGCGTGAGAGGCAAACGCCCGCCCGGACCCACTCCGGCCAGACGTCCAACACTGACCGCGTCAGCCCCGCCCAGCACCGCGTCGAGCGGCGGGGGCTGCAGTTTTGACCTCATCGAGCGCCCGCTGCGACGGACCACAAATTCACTGCGTACGCTCCAGTTTCGGAACAGTGTAGGTCAGCTCGGCGAAGCCAACGCCGACTGCGCGCGCCGACTCGAGTCGGAGCGGCGGCGACATAATGGCGCGTGGCAACAATGGCTTCCCGCTGCCGAGTGTGACAGAGCCCACCTGCACAATGATCTCATCCAGCAAGTGTGCGTCGAGGAATTGACCAACCAGCTCGCCGCCACCGACAAGCCAAACATTCAGGTCGCCCGCCGTGGCCCGCATCTGCGCGTGCACTGGGCGCACGTCTCCCTGCACGAAGCGTACGTCTGCGCCCGCGACGCCAGGCAACGTTCGATGAGTGAACACCCACGTGGGCTGCGTGTAGGGCCATGCGCCCGGTGTGTCGCTCTCGGGTCGAATGACATGACGCAGCATCCACTCGTACGTCGATGCGCCCATCGCCAGCGCGCCCACTTGCGCGATGAACGCGGGATAGCTCGTGTCGTCGATGTCGCCGAGCGCAAAGAGCCACTCCAGTGAATCATCGGTGGTGGCGATGAATCCATCGAGACTCGACGCTGTGTAGTACTGGGTCTTCATGGCAACGCCCCCCAATGTTGTGTCGCTACTCGGAGAACGATATGGGGAACCCGCTTTGCTGAACGCGAATCGCGCCGACCGAACCTTCACTCGCAATCTGTGTTCGGAACCACGCTAAATCACGCCGGTGACGCTGCAGAATCCCGTCGGCGCGGCAACGGTTGTCTTCGACAGCACCCGGCTCACATGCTGAACAGATGCCAGTTGAGTAAGAATCCTGTGTAGGCGAAAAAGGCCAGTGCAGTGAGCGCGTTCCACGCCTTCGTCCAGACCCACAGCGACTGATCGCGCCATGAACTCACGCTGTAAATGACTGCGACGGGCAAACCAAGAAGGCTAAACAGGCCGATGGCCTGCAGCAGATGAAAGTACCCGGCGCGAGTCGAAGAAAAGGACGCGATGTCGGATTGAATTGCAGACAAGAACGTCGCGATGAGCACTACGAACACCAGGCTCGCGAGCGACGTGACACGGATCGCCGAACGCAAGCGACGATATCCGGCGGACAGAGAAGGAGCTGAGCCGTAGTGCTTTCGCACCATGGCCATAATTGGCCAACTCAGCAGTGTCAGCAGGAAAACGGCGAATGCGAAGCACAGCAGGCCAATGTTCAAACGGCCGTTCTTCAAAGTCGGTGTCTGATGACCGATCATGAACGGATAGTCGCCACTCATGACGAGTTTGCCCTGTTCGTCTTTCGTGAACGCCAGTATCGCCTGTCCATCCACCTCGCGAAACACCAACGGCGCAATTTCCCGGAAGTGCTTTGAATTTCCCGCCAAATCCTTGAGCGAACTGTTGCTGATCGTGCTGTCCGCGTTCACCGTCAGCATGTCCTCGCTCAGCATATTGACGACGGAAACCATATTCGTTTCGACACGTCGGCTGGTCTGATATGCTCCAGCAACGGAGCGTGCGTCGTCGAGCGCGTTCGGTAGTAGGGCCACGACCGGCGGTGTGTACGGATAGTACCGATCGAGAAAGCCGGTCCAAACCGCCGCACGCAGATCCCCACCGTTACCCGCACTGTTGGACGAGATGAAGAACCCGAGGTGTTCGTCGAGCATCAGTTGCATATCGCTATGAAACCACTGCGAATCGCCGCCATGGGCGATCGTGCGGTGACCATTGCGTGTGGTCTCGTAGAAGCCGTGCGCCATACCGTTCGCCGCTGGACTGACGCCGAACAGGCGCGAATGCATCAGGCGAGCGGTCTCCGGTTTGAGAATGTGCACATCGCCGTACTGACCCTCGGCCAACTGCGCAATCATGAAGCGCGACATCGCATCTGCGGTGGCGGCCACACTTCCTGCAGGCCACACCTGAATCATCTCAAAGCTCTTTGGCGGCTGCGATGCGAGGCGGTATCCCTGCGACATGAACGGTTTCAGATCGTCCGGCAACGGTTGCGCAAATGTCGCGCGCGTCATGCCAAGCGGTTGAAATATGTTCGTGTGAATGTATTCGTTGAACGGGACGCCTGAGACACGCTCAACGACGTAGCCCGCCAGCGTCGCACCATAGTTGGAATACGACGGCGTTGTTCCAGGCGGAAAAATCTGACGTGGCACGTGCGTCTTCAGATAATCACCGATCGATCCCAACGCACCGGCGACAAACATGTCCTTGAT
>JBKJTE010000377.1:0-42683 GCA_046590495.1 Gemmatimonas sp.
TATAGACGCGAGCGTTGGTGACGATGAGGTCAGCGGGCTGCGGCGGTCGCTGAGCATGAGCTGTCATCGCGCTCCTCAGAGACAACATGCCGGCGAACGCGAATGAAATTTGTCGGGAGAGCGTCATGCGCATGGGCGAGGACGAAGGCGGGGAGTCAATGCGGGGGAGTCAACGAAAGGCGACTCCTGTAAGCAATCCAACAAAATACAAACTGCCGGCCGCCAATTGCGCGAATCTCGCGAATCTCTCCATGCCAATTCGTGAAATTCGCGTAATTCGTGGCCGCTTTTCAGTTGGCCAAAACAAAATCGCCCCCGCCGAGTGAACGGTGGGGACGATTTGACCGACTGAACTGCAATGCTTACTGCACCGCTTTTTGAACTACTTTTTCGCGGGCGGCATGATGACCGCGTCGATGACGTGAATGACGCCGTTCTTGGCGATGATGTCAGTCTTCACGACGTTGGCCTGATTGACCATCACCATCTTGCCTTCAGCCATGATCTTCACGTCCTGGCCTTCGGCAGTCTTGGCGCTCTTGCCATTCATCTTCATGACATCAGCGGCCATGACCTTCCCCGACACAACGTGGTACAGGAGCACGTTCTTCAGTGCAACCTTGTCCTTCCCAAGTGCCGCGAGCGTCGCGGCAGGAATTTTCGCGAATGCTTCGTCGGTCGGGGCGAAGACGGTGAACGGTCCCGGACCCTTGAGCGTCTCGATCAGACCAGCATCGGTGAGGAGCTTGGCGAGCGTCTTGAACGAACCCGCACCCACCGCCGTCTCGACGATGTCCTTTTCCTGCGCCTGAGCAGCGCTCGGCGCCGCAAACGCGATCACAGCTGCACCAGCGACCAGCATCGACAACTTACGCATCAGAAAACTCCGAAAGACAATGTGTTGGTGTCGGACCGGATGGTCCATACATAGAGTGAACCCGCGCGGGCGTGGGTAGTTCCTGATTCGGGGTTTTGTGACGGTCCAGACTGGTGAGTCCGGTCACTCAAAAACAGCGGCCACGAATTACGCGAATTACACGAATTGGTGGCGTACTGGGTGCGGGTTTCGAGCAAGTGGGGCAGGGAATTGGTGATTGGAGATGCACGGGGAGCCGCGATTGTTGATGGAGAGAAACTCACCCACAACAAAGCGAACATGAACGATCAACCAACAGTGCTGGTCCTACCCGAAATCAGTCGGCGTATCGTCGGTTGTTTTTACGATGTTTACAACGAACTTGGCCACGGCTTTCTGGAAGCTGTGTATCAACGCGCGCTATTGATCGCACTGACACAGGCCGGCATCAACTGTCGCACCGAAGTCCCAATCGACGTGCAGTTTCGCGGCGTGTCCGTTGGCACATATCGCGCGGATATCGTCGTTGACGCCCTCGTCGTTCTCGAATGCAAAGCCGGCGCTGCTATCTCGCCCGGTCATCAGGCGCAGCTAATCCACTACCTGAAAGCAACCGGCCTCACCCTCGGAATCATCCTCAACTTCGGGCCCAAACCGTCCTTCAAAAGAATGCTGCGAGCGGGCGCTTGAATCTCACTCGTACCAATTCGTGAAATTCGCGTAATTCGTGGCCGCTGTTCTACGGTCTCAGCTCAGAGCGCCGACAGTATCACTGACTCCAGCAGCTGCAACCCGAAATACGCGACGATCACCGTGATGTCGATCATGCCGATTGTCGGAATGATGCGGCGCAGCGGCGCGAGGATTGGTTCGGTGATGACGAACGCCCAACGCCACCATTTGGAGTGCGCGGATCCCCCGACCCACGAAGCGATCACGCGAGCGAAGAGTGCGATCTGCAGGATTCCGAACGTCCAGCGCACGAGCATCACCAGGATTCCGCCCGCGCCGGCCGTCGCTGCGTAGGCCATGACGCCGAGCTGTTGGCGGAGGAAGCCGAGCCCCGAGATGATGACCAGTCCACCGAGAACGACTGCGGCGAGTGTCCACCACGGTGCGGCGTAGGGCGTACCACCGGCCCGCAGAAGTTTGCGTTCCATCGGCGCGATCAACCATGGGTCGACGCGCTCCCGAACGAACCGCGCCACTGGAGAGAATGGCGAAATGCGACGCGTACGGACGCTGTACGACACGAGCGCGCCGACGGCGGTCAGTGCGCCTGCAACAAAGATCACCGGGCGCAACACGGTGATCAGGAGATCGAGAATGCCGAGTATGGGACCGAACATGTAGGGAAAGATACCCCGCCGGTGGGGTCGTAGTTCAGATCGTTAGAGTGGGCGCGATGGGAAGAGTACCATGCGGATCGTTCCGACGATTCCACTGAGCTTGGTGAGCAGCGAGCGTCCGTGTGTGAGGCGCAGATAGGCGTCTACGCGTGATGCGCTGTCGGCGCCGTAGCCGAACCACCACGGCTGCCGCAGCATCGGCAATTGATCGTCGACCACCGCGCGTGTCCGCACGCACTCCAGCAGCCCTTCGACTCCGTGTATGCGACCGATGCCGCTGGCGCGCACGCCCCCGTGCGGCACTTCGGCCAGCCCTGCGGTGATGACCGAGTCGTTGAGCGCGATGGAGCCGGCGATGAGTTTGGCGCCGACACGATCAGCGCGCTTGCGATCCGCAGACCAGACGGACGCACTGAGTCCGTAGCGTGAGTCGTTGGCGAGTGCGATGGCTTGATCGTCTGACGTCGCGCGCGCGATCACGAGGATTGGACCGAACGTTTCGTCGTGCCAGACACTCATGGACGGCGTGACGTTCGTGAGTATGACGAGCGGAGCGTTGGAGTTGTCGGTGGTGTCCGCGGCACTCGTCGCACTGTCGCGTCGGACGGCGACCCGTGCGCCCTTGGCAATAGCACCGGCGAGTTGCGCCATCAGGAGCGTGCGCTGTGCCGGGGTGATGAGGGGCCCGACATCGCGCGCCGCTTCATCGACCGTCGTCGGCTCGTCAACGTGCAGGCCATTCACCTGCGAGACCAGTCGCGCGACGAGTTTGTCGTGCACCGAACCAACCGTGATCACGCGCTTGATCGCCGCGCAGGTCTGCCCGGCGTTTGTGAAGCGTCCCCAGAGAATGCCGCTCGCCGTGATGTCGATGTTCGCGTCTTCGAGGACAACAGCGGCGTCACTGCCGCCAAGTTCAAGCGAGACAGGCACGAAGCGCGGCGCGCAAACGGTCGCGATTTGACGTCCTGTTCGCTCGCTGCCCGTGAACATCACTTTGTCGACGGGCGCGGCGACGAGGTCGGCGCCCACTGTGCCATCACCCTGCAGCACCGTGAAGACACCATCGGGTACGCCGGCGCGTGACATCAGCCGCGCGATGTGGTCAGCCGACTTCGGCGTGTGCTCCGATGGTTTGAGCACGACGGTGTTGCCGGCGATCAGCGCAGTCATGCTGTGCATCGCGGGGAAGAAGAACGGATAGTTCCACGGACTCACGATGGCGATGACGCCGAACGGATCGTGATGGACCGTGATCACCTTTCGCCACGCTGCAAGCGTATCCGAACGCATCTTCTTTGGCGCCAGCGTGCCTTGCGCGATGCGAGTCAGAAAGCGCGCGCCGTCGAGCGCCATCGAAAGGTCCGCGATCAGACTTTCCGCGAGCGGCTTTCCCGTCTCTTCCGAAACAGTGCGCGCAATCGTAGCCCGTTCCTCGAAGACGAGTGCACGGAACCGCTCAATGATCGCGCTCCGCTCTCTGACAGAACGCTCGGCCCACGCAGGCAATGCTGCGCGCGCGCGACCGACCGCGTGCGACGCCGTGTTGTCGGCGCCAGTGCGCTCGCGAGACGGCGTCGCCGCACTACTCACTTCATCGCTGACCGGGCCGTTCGCCGCGGCCTTCGTCGCGTCGATCTGATCGAAGTGCGTGAGAGTCATGAATCCGCCGAGTTGGTCCAATGCGAACTGAGGACACCGAAGGTTGCCGCGGCGAGCAGCGTACCCCATTGCCAGAGCGGGAGCCGCGCGATGCCAAAGATCATCGGTGTGAGCAGAAACACGCCCGAAATCGCGCTGAGCACAACGCCGGCGGCGTTAACGCGCCGCTGGCCACTCCGCCCGCACCAGAAAAATGCCGGTGTAACGAGCAGCAGCAACCAGGCGATGGTTCCGCGTATGCGATTTGTGTTGTCGTCACCGATCAGTGGCTGCACCATCAGCCAGCCGAGCGACGCGGTCAGTTCGAGTTGCTCCAGCGGTGCAATCGCCAACGGATCGGCGGCGGCAACACGCATCGCAAGCCGCGCCGATGTCACCGTTGCCGTGAGGTCGCGTCTCACGCTGTCTGTCGTTGCGACCGCCATCCGCGCAAATGCGCCCGGGAGCACGAGCTGAGGCATACGCACTCCCAGTGCGTCACCCTGACGCGGCGATCGCAGCACCGCATCGTCGCCAAACTGTCCGAGGACGATGTACGGCATTGTATCGCGCGCGTCATGCACGTACAGCAGCGGGACGAACGCTTGCCGGTCGTCCCGACCAACGACCGTCACGCGAGTCTCGCGCGGTGCAACCGGCGCCGTAACCAGTATGGGTCCGGTGCCGCGATGCACAAGCTCGACGCCAGACACGGCGGCTCGCACGACCGTTCCCGAAAACCATGGATAGTTCGGCGCGTTCTCCAGTCGGCTCAACGTCGGCTGAGTGGCGTCGGCACCGAACCGGTGAACCGACGACAGCAGCCACGCCGTGAACGCTACGATCACTACCACCATTGCGCTCCATCGGTACGCCAGACGCTGCGCCTCGAGCGCAGTCGGTTGCATCCACCGGGCTCTCGAGCTCGCGACGATTGCACCACCGAATGCGCCAAGCGCATTGGTGACGATATCCGCAACCGTCGCATAGCGGCCCGTCGGATGTCCCGTTGACTGCAACACTTCGATCACGAGCGAGAGCAACACGCCGACCGTGGCCGCAGCACGCACATTTACGCCGAGCAACACCAGCGAGACGCCCAACGGCACAAACAACAGCACGTTGCTGCACGCATCGGTCAGCGGCGTCGCACCGGCGGTGAACTGCCATCGCGCGGCGTTCGCTCCATTCGCGACACCCGGTGTGAGCGTCGCAAACGTAATGAGCGCGATGGCCGCCACCATCGCGATCATCGCGCCCACTCGATGCAAACTCATGACTCGTAACTCAAGCTCACCACTCCAAACTCCGAAGTTCCCCCACTATTTGAGCACTGCTTTCGCGATCGTCTGCAACTGCATGTTGCTCGTCCCTTCGTAGATCGTGCCGATCTTGGCATCACGATAGAACTTCTCGACGGGATATTCGCGCGTGTAACCGTATCCGCCGAAAAGCTCGACGCACAGTGACGTCATCCGTTCGCACATCTGCGATGCGTACAGCTTGGCCATCGCGCCCTGACGAGCGATGTCATGCCCTGCGTCGTCGAGCCGCGCGGCATTGTATACCAACAGACGCGCCGCTTCGAGCTCAGTCGCGACCTGCGCGATCTGGAACTGAATGCCCTGAAACTCGCTCAACGACTTGCCAAACTGCTTGCGCTCCTTGAGATGCGCGGTCGTTGCGCTGAGCGCGCCCTGCGCGATACCGATCATCTGCGCACCGATACCAATGCGTCCCTTGTTCAGCGTGTCGATCGCAACTTTGTACCCAACGCCGACCGGTCCCAGCACATTCGCGTCGGGCACGAAGGTATTGTCGAAGTGCAGCGCTGTGGTGCTCGACGCGCGGATGCCAAGCTTGTCTTCCTTGCGACCGACACTGAAGCCCGGCATTCCGCGCTCGATGATGAATGCCGTGATCCCCTTGTAACCGGCTTCCGGATTCACGTTCGCAAACACCACGAAGATTTCGGCTTCGCCACCGTTCGTGATCCACGCCTTTGCGCCGTTCAACGTCCAACCGTCCGTCGTCTTGTCGGCGCGGGTCGTCAGCCCAAACGCATCCGATCCAGAACCCGGCTCCGACAGCGCGTATGCGCCGATCGCGCCCGATGTGAGGCGCGTCAGAAAGCGCTGCTTCTGCTCAGGCGTCGCATATCGATTGAGCGGATAGTTGACGAGCGTGTTCTGCACGTCGACCTGAATGGCGGCCGCCGCGTCCACCTTGCTCAGCTCTTCGACCGCAAGCGCGACCATCATCAGTGAGCCGCCGGCGCCGCCGTACTCCTCGGGCACTTCGATGCCCATGAGGCCGAGTTCGACGAACTTGGCGGTGAGGGCAGAATCGAGCTTACCCGCTTCCTCCATCGCGCGAACTCGCGGATGGACTTCGGCCATCGCGAGATCGGCGACAGCCGTGCGGAAGAGCTCTTCCTCCTCAGACAGGAGGGTGAGCGGGGGTCGGGCGGCGTCGAAGGCGGTGGTCATGAGCTGCAGCGACTGGGTGGAGAGACAGCGTCGGCCGCTTGGCCGGCGTACGCTCCGCAATCTACGAAGAGCACCCGGAAATCCGCGTCTGTCGAGCGGATCGGGCGCCCATGGCGAATTCGACTGTATGGTTGAGGTCGGCACACGACTTGCTTCCTAGCCGGGTGTGTGCAGCTTTGAACTCACCCCGTGACGGTCGACGCCATGCTTCGAATCGCTTCCCACATCGCGAGTTACGCCGGTGCAGCCTCGAAAGGGCGTGCGACGCGTGCCGGTGCGGTGATGGTCTGCGGCTTGACGCTGCTGCAGGCATGCAACGGAGGCGATGCAACGGCCCCCACATCGCCGACCGGCGCCTCTGCTGCCGGACTTGGAATTGCGACCGCAACGGTCGGGACCGCGCTCGCGACGCCCATTCGGTTGACGGTCACGGGTAACGACGGTAAGCCTGTCCACGGGCTGCGGGTCACGTGGTCTGCGGCGGACGGAGGCTCGGTCTCCGCACTCGGCTCGCTCACCGATGCAAATGGCGGCACCTCGACGCGGTGGACACTCGGACCTACTGCGGGACTTCAGACACTCACTGCAACGGTACCCGGACTCTCGCCAGTGGTGTTCAGCGCGATGGGCACCGCCGATCGCGCCGCATCCATTCGCTTCACCAACAGTGCGCCGCGCGCAACCATACTCGGCGACACCATTCGCCTCGAGGCGAGCGTCGTCGATCGGTACGGGAATGCGGTCGCTATGACGCCGGCGTTCACGGTCGAATCGGGGAACGACGCCGTCACGCTCTCGGCGACAGCGCTCACCGCGCGTGCGAAGGGTGTTGCGGTGCTCAAGGCGACTGTCGACACGGCCGTTGCCCACGTCACTGTCACAGTCGATCCGGCCACGCCATCGATCACGCGCATCGTGCAGGACACCGTTGTCGCAGGTGGAGCCATCAGTATTGACGGACAGAACTTTGCGTGGCTGAGCGACGCAGTTGACGTCACGATTGCCGGTGCCAAGGCGACGGTCATCAAGGCCACACCGACGCACATCGACGCGATCCTCCCGGTCGGCGCCGTTCCCTGTCAGGCAGCTGGCGTGCAGACGCTCAGGATCACGATCGCATCGGTCGTCAGCCAGCAGACGGTTCCGCTGCGTGTCGCAACTCGGCTGACGCTTGCCCGTGGTGAGTCCGCGAGTGAGCTCGAGGCCGATCAGGTGCGTTGCACTGAACTCGTGGCGCCCGCCGGCACGCCGCACGCCAAGTACGTCGTTGCCGTCATCAACACCAGTGTCACCGCGGCTGCGACATCTGGCTTTGAATTGCGCGGCGCTGGCGCTGGAGCGCTTGCCGGTCAGACTGCGGTCGTTCGTGCACCGTTGCCGGGGGTGCTGTTGAATCCCGCGATGGTGGGTGCGGTGTCGGGTGGCGCAACGATGCCGACGGAGTCGACCGAGGAAATGATCGCGGAAGGCCGGCACCACGATTTCCTCGACGCACAGCGCGCGCTGAGTAGTCGTGTCGGTTCGCCAACACCGACCTGGCAGGCACTGGGCGCGGTACGCGCGGCACGCGGACTCGCTGCGGCGCGGGCCGTCGCGAGCGTTGGCGATACGCTGACCGTGAAGGCGTTGTACAGCAGCTGCAGCACAGGCCGCGACATCAAGGCGCGTGTGGTTTATTCGGGCACCAAGTCGCTGGTACTCGAAGATCTCACCGCGCCGCGCGCCGGGCAGCTCGATGCGCAGTATCGTCAGATCGGCGACGAGTTTGACAAGGTGCAGTATCCGCTGCTCGTCAATCGCATGGGCGACCCGCTCGCGATGGATGCAACGATGGCGGGCGACGGTCGCGTGACGATGCTCTTCACGCGCTACGTGAACGACTCGCTCCCTGGCATCGCCGGCTACGTGACTGCGTGCAACTTCTACGCGAAGGGCACCTACGCTGCCAGCAACGAAGATGAAGTGTTTTACGCGCGCGTTGCGACCGCGTCCGAATCGGCGACCGACTGGCGTCGCACGATGCGTAGTACGGTGATGCACGAAGCCAAGCACCTTGCCGCATTCGCCGAGCGCTTTGCGCACAATACACCGCTCGAGGAAACGTGGCTCGAAGAGTCCACCGCGCGTGTGGCCGAAGAACTGTACTCGCGCACTTTTGCAAATGGTGGCACGTGGAAAGGGAACGTCGGCTTCGCGACCACAGTGCGTTGCGAAGTGTATCAATGCGACGATCGTCCGCTGATGATGTGGAAGCACTTCTCCGTGCTTCAGCAGTACATGCGCGGCGTTGACACGCTCACCCCCATTGGTGCGGCAGCGAGCGGTGATTTTACCTACTACGCGAGTGGATGGTCGCTCGTGCGCTGGGCCGTCGATCAGTACGCGACAGACGAATCGAAGTGGCTCAAGGAGCTCGTGCGCGGCAGTGCGGCGACCGGACTCGCCAATCTCGCACGGCTCACCGGTCGTCCAGCGGTCGAGATGCTTGCCGATTGGGCACTCGCCAACGCGGTGGACGATCTGGCGGGATTCACACCAAAGCGTGCGCAGCTCTCGTTCCCAAGCTGGAACGTCGCCGACGTAAACGGCGGGCTTTCGTCAACGTATCCAACAAGTTTTCTCGCTGCGCCGCTCAAGGCACGCGCGATGAGCTTCGGATCGTTCACGCTTCCTGTCGCACGCCTTCGCGCGTTCTCGAGCAGCTACTTCAGCCTTGACGGCGATCAGCTGGGCAGCCAGCTGCTCGAATTGCGCGGGGAGAACGGTGCTGCCGTGCCGCCGGGCACTTTGCGTGTAGCGATCGTTCGCGTTCAGTAGTCCGGGTGCGTGTCTCAGAGTCGCTGTTTTTGCGCTCCGCGACAGTCGAGATGGTGAACATGGTCGCTGCGTTCGCGACGAGGTAATCATCCCGCGCAATTCTCGAATGCGGTTCCGGGGTGAGTACCGTCGTACTCGGCATCATCGCTGAAGCGCGCGGGGGCATTGCCGCACGTGTTGCCGCTGCTGGCACCTCGCGCGCGGATCGCAGACGACGTGCATCGCGGTCCTGAGCACGATGTCGCCAACCGCTTCGGTCAAGCGGGTGAAACGTCGATGAGTCGGTGGGGCAGACCCGATCGACAGTTTGCAGTTATCGAGCGAATCGGTGCGGAACGTCCATCGCGTGCGCGAATGCCGTCGCCGCGACAGACGGCGTCGGCATACGTCTGATCGCCAGTCGGTCGAGTCACCGATACAACTCACGCGCGCGTTCAGCTGAACGCGCGCGTGTCGTTTCGGGGCAATGCCCGGTACTCGGCGCGGCTGTCAACTAACCCCGCGTACGGATAAACGCGCGCGCCACCCGGAGCCGATCCCGCGCCAGCACCCACAGCAGCGACAGATACACCGTGCCGCCCACCGCGATGCACGCCGCCAGACGAACGCCTGCATGCACGCCGCCAGTCTCCAACAGCGTCTGGACGCCGAGTACGGCGCCCGCCATGCCGAGCGTACTCAGAATGACCGGTGAGAGGCGGCGGAGGATCATGCTCAGCGAAAGCTCGATTTCCTGCGCCGCCTGGTGCACCTGGTAGAGCACGAGAAACGGATAGACGGTGCTCCAGACGAGTGCGACTGCAAGCGCGCCCCAGTGGCTTGCCGCGATGAACGCCGGCGGCAGAATCGCGAGTCCCCACAACGATTGACGACGCGCGACGTCGGCTTTGCCGCGCGAGATGAGAATCTGTGACGTCATCGGCGACAGTGACTTCACGACGGCAAATAGCGCCAGCGCTTGAATGAGGTGTGTCGAGTTTGCCCATTTCTCGCCCAGTACCACTCGCACTGCATCCGCCGCAACGAGCCCGATCCCGGCCGCCGTCGGCATGAGCACCATGCCAAGCGATTCGAAGAGCAACAGCACATACCGTCGGAATTCGACGAGATCGTCGCGCACGCGGGCGAGAATGCTGGGCGTCACCGCAAAGAGCAGTGTCGCGACCTTCTCGCTCGGCAGGTTGATCATCGTCCACGCCATCGAGTAGTCACCCAGAACCGTCTTGCCAAGCTGACGGCTGACCACGATGAAGTCGGCATTGGAGTACGCGTACCACGCGGCGCGACTGATCAGCACTTCGCGGCTGAACTGAATCGCGTCCGAGATTCCTGACCACTGCGGTTTCCGCAGTTTGAGTCCGGTGGCGCGGAAGAGCGCCGTCGTCAGGAAAATGTTGGACAGAAGGTCGGCCAGGAGCGGGGCCCAGAAACGAAAGCCCGCCAGCGCCAACCCAAGCGACGCGATCGCTGCAATGACCGATCGGCCCATCTCGAGCTTGGATAGCCCGCGGAAGGCCATGTTGCGGCGCATCACGGCCGACGGAATGGCGAGCACGGTCGACAGAGCGACGGTCAGTCCAAGCAGCGGCAGGACGCGTGTCAGCTCGGACATGCGCATCATCTGCGCGGCGGGCCAACCCATCACCGCGATGATCAACCACGCGAGCGCTGCCGTGCCGACCGCGATGCCTGCCAACTGGCTCAGCTCATCGGGCTTGAGCTCCACCTTGGCAACGATCGCCGATCCGAGTCCGAACTCCGCGAGAAGCGCGACAAACCCCACCACCGACGCTGCCGCCGCCGTGACACCGATGTCTCCTGGGGAGAGGATGCGGGCGACGAAAAGGAAGGAACCCCAGGACACGATCTGACTCGCCAAGCGGGATGTTCCTGTCCATGCGATCCCCTGCACGAGCTGACCGTCGAGCTTGCGGGCACGCTCAACCGAGGAGGATTCGTGTGTTTCGGCCGGCAGCATTTTCAGGAGAACACTTCGAGCGCCAGCTCGATGCGGCCGAACGGCGCACTCACCTGGACGCCCTGCACCGCACCGCGCACACGGGCCAGCATCTCACGGGCGATCGCAATCCCCTCCGCGAGCGCGTGCTCTTTGCTCTTTGCATTGGCATGCTTCATCCGATCGAGCACTTCCTGCGGGACGGTTACCCCCGGCACTTCGTTGGCGAGGAACTCCGCGTTGCGCGCCGACACGAGCGGCCAGATACCAGCGACGATCGGGATCCGCAGCGACTCGATGCTTCTGAGAAACACTTCCAGCTGCGCGGGATCGAACACCGGTTGGGTGATCGCATATTCAGCACCGGCTTCGACTTTCCACTGAAAGCGTTTGAGTTCATGCGCCGGATCGATGGCGGCCGGATTCACCCCCACACCGACAACAAATCGCGTCGGTTCGCCGATCGGATTCTTTCCCGGATCGAGACCGCGATTGAGTTGGCTGACGAGGTTTGTCAGGCCGATGGCGTCGATGTCAAAAACCGCCGTCGCGTCGGGGTAGGGACCCATCTTCGGCGGGTCGCCCGTAATCAGCAGCATGTTACGGAGCCCCAGCGCGGATGCGCCGAGCAGGTCGCTGAGCATGCCGAGCAGATTGCGATCGCGACAGCAGTAGTGGGTGACGGCTTCGATCCCCTGCCGTTCGATGATCAGGCTGGTCGCGATCGCGCCCATGCGGCTTTGCGCGCGAGGACCATCGGGGACGTTGATCGCATCGACACCGGCCTTGTGCAGGGTCGCCGCGTCGCGCTCAAGCTTTGCCGTGTCGACACCACGCGGCGGCACGATTTCGACCGAGGTGACGAACTTTCCTTCGGCGAGCTTGGCGCCAAAGCGGGAGCGCAATGCCATCGGTATCGGGTCGACACCAACGACCGGTTCTGCAGTCGCGCCAACGACCACGCGTGATTCCGTCGCCTTGGTGCGATGACGCGGCGCGAGCGGACGCACGCCTTCAACCATCGCGCGGATGTGTTCGGGCGTGGTGCCACAACAACCCCCAACGATTTTTGCGCCAGCCTGAATGAGGTGACGCGCATACGTGGCCATGTACTCGGGGCTCGCCATGTACATCGAGCGCCCACCGACATCCCGTGGCATACCGGCATTGGGCTGCGCGGACAACTTGCGCTGCGTCACCGCCGTCATGCGTTCAATCGCTTCGAGAATTGTCTGTGGACCAACGGAGCAATTCAGTCCGATGATATCGACACCCCAACGGTCGAGCGCGCGTGCAATGTCTTCGGGGCTTGCCCCGTACGCGGTGCGCAGTTCAGGGCCGATCGTCGCCTGTGCAATGATCGGCATGCCCGCGTCGACGTGCCGTGCAGCGAGAATTGCCTGTTCGATTTCTTCAAGGTCGGCGAACGTTTCAAGCAGAAAGACGTCCGCTCCGCCGTCGCGCAGCGCCGTCATCTGTTCGGCAAAGATCGCGCGGGCTTCCTCGCGTCCGAGCGCGCCATACGGCTCGAGGCGCACGCCGAGCGGGCCGACGGCCCCGGCGACCAGGCGATCGTCACCCGCCGCGTCACGCGCCAATTCGGCCGCGCGCTTGTTGATTGCTGCAACCTGACCTTCCAGCCCGTATTGCACGAGCTTCGTGCGATTCGCGCCGAACGAGTTGCTTTCCACGACTTCGGCGCCCGCGTGCACATACGACGCATGGATCTCACGAATGAGATCGGGCGAACGCAGGGCGAGTTCGTCGTAGCACTGATTGATGAAGACGCCGCGTGCATAGAGCATCGTACCCATCGCGCCGTCGAACATCACCACCTGTTCGGGATCGAGCAGGCGATCGAGGAGCGCCTGACGCGCACGGGGCGTCACCGGCGCGTCGATGACGGTGGTCATGTTGTCGGTCACTGCACCACGTCCTGTATGCGGTATTCCTTCTCCCAGAGTCGCAGAAAGAGCATCGAGAAGAGTCGTTCTCCCAATGCTTCGCCGTTCTGCAAACGGGCTGTGAGACTGCTGAGCGCAGATGAGGACACCAGCATCCCCTGCGACGTCGCGCGATCGTTCAACAGCGGCGCCCACGCACCACGCATCCAGGCATCCATCGGAATAGTGAACCCTTGTTTCCGCGTCAGATCCAACGCGGGCGGCAACAGTCGTTCGCCAAGGGCCCGCAACACCACTTTGCGGTCTTGGCGCGTTGCACGGAAGCGGTCGGGAACGCCCGTGAATGCGAATGCAATAACCTGCGGATCAAGAAACGGCGCACGAACTTCGAGCGAGGCGAGCATGCTCGCCCGGTCCACTTTCACGAGGACATCGTCCACCATGTAGCTCCCGAAGTCGATCGCGGTCGCGCGCTGCAACATCGTTGACCGATCGGTCGCCATCGTCGTGCGCAGCAACTCCGGGCGATGCAGATCGGTCGCATTCATCGCCCGAAGGACCGGGCTGAGTGCAACCCGTTCATCGGCACGGAACATCAAACCTGCATACTGAACACCAGCACCTGCGTCACCCGCGAGTGCCGCCGCTGTTCCACGTCCAGGCATCCGCCTTGGCAACATCCGGAAGACGCTCGGCAGCAGTTTCAGCAACGGAGACGGCACCGATGCCCGCAGCCGTTCCTGCGCGATCAGTGCAGGGTAACGCTTGTAGCCGCCAAAGAGTTCGTCGCCGCCATCCCCGCCGATCGCCACCGTCGCGTGCTTGCGGATTTCGCGCGAAATGAGGCACGTCGGAATCATCGACGAATCGGCGATCGGATCGTCGAACTGACGCGCCAGTTCGACCAACAGTTCCGCGCTTGCCGGTGGGGTCGGGAGTTCGATGTGTTCGGTGCCCAGATGTTCAGCGACCATTCGCGCGTACGGGCCTTCGTCAAAGCCCTGATGGCCCTCAAAGCGCGCGGTGAAGGTCTTCACCTTGGACGAACTCACTTCTGCAGCAATCGCGGTGACCAGACTCGAGTCGACGCCGCCGCTCAGCATCACGCCCACGGAAACGTCGGCCACCAACTGGCGGCGGACCGAGTCTTTCAGCAGCGTGTGCAACTCATCGACGATCTCGTTGAGGGGGCGTTCGCTCGCAGCGATGGTGGCGGACGTTGGCGTCGGGAGCGTCCAGTACCGGTCGTGCGCGGTGGTGCCGTCCGTCATGTTCACCACGACGCGACCACCGGGAGGCACCCGGTAGATCTCATCGAACATCGTGTTCTCGCCCGTCACGTACCCGAAGGCGAAGTACTCGTTGACCGATTGCGCACGCGCACGCCGCGGCACGGACGGATCTTCGAGCAGCGCCTTCACTTCACTGGCAAACGCGAACTCCTTGTCCGTTTTGCGGTAGAAGAGGGGCTTCTCTCCCGCCCGATCGCGTGCCAGCAGGACCGTGGCCTTGTTCGGATCGTAGAGCGCGAAGGCGAACATGCCGTTCAACTCGTTCACGCATTCAAGGCCCCACTCACGGTATGCCGCCAGGATGACTTCGGTGTCCGACTGTGACCGGAATGCGTGACCGCGCTGACGCAACCGTTCACGCAGCTCGACGTAATTGTAAATCTCGCCGTTGAAGGTGATCGCCGAACCGGAGTTCGGGTCGAGCATCGGCTGGTGGCCGCCGGGGGTCAGATCGATGATCGACAGGCGGCGATGTGCGAGGCCGACGCGATGATCATCCGACTCCCAGATGCCACTCGAATCGGGGCCGCGATGGGCCATGGTATCGCGCGCCCGGACAAGGAGCGATTGATCGATCGACGACCGATACCGGACAATCCCGGCGATGCCGCACATGTCGTGGGAGAATTAGGTCAGGGAGCGTAAAAGCCGCGCGACCTCGTCGCCCATCACCGGGCGGGCGCACGATCAACTGGCTAAACTACGTCAAGTATATATATCGCGGTTGCCGCAATCCTTGGAGACTAGGTCTCTCGATGACGATGGTTCCATCCCGTACTACCCGCCTCGCCCGACTCCCGCAGCTGCTTGCGGAGCGCATTCTGCTGCTCGATGGTGCCATGGGCACGATGTTGCAGACCTATCGGTTGGGTGAGGCCGACTATCGCGGTACCCGTTTTGCCGAATGGCCGCGGGACGTGAAAGGAAATAACGATCTGCTGGTCCTCACACAGCCGGAGATCGTCGGTGCCATTCATGCCGAATATCTCGACGCCGGCGCGGATATTCTTGAGACCAACACGTTCAATGCGAACGCGATCTCCATGGCCGACTACGGCATGGAGGCGCTGTCGTACGAACTGAACGTGGCCGGTGCGTCGCTGGCGCGGCGCATCGCTGACGACTTTGAAGCGCGTGATCCGTCACGTCCTCGCTACGTGGCGGGCGTATTGGGGCCGACCAATCGTACGGCCTCGCTCTCACCCGAAGTCGAAAACCCGGGCGCGCGCAACGTCACCTTCGATCAGCTTGTCGCGGCGTACTACGAATCGATTCGTGGGTTGGTCGATGGCGGCGCAGACATACTGATGGTCGAAACGATTTTCGATACGCTGAACGCCAAAGCGGCGCTGTTCGCGATCGAGCAGTATTTCGACGACATGGGACTGCGCCTGCCGGTGATGATCTCCGGCACGATCACCGACGCCAGCGGTCGGACGCTTTCCGGGCAGACGGCGGAAGCATTCTGGACGTCGATGTCGCATGTGAAGCCGCTTTCCATCGGCCTCAATTGCGCCTTGGGCGCGACCCAGCTTCGGGCCTACGTGCAGGAGCTGTCGCGCATCGCTGACACGATGGTGAGCGCGCACCCCAATGCCGGACTGCCCAACGACATCGGTGGCTACGACGAGACCCCCGAGACGATGGCGACGCACATCGCCGAATGGGTACGGAGCGGGCTGCTGAACATCGTTGGTGGCTGTTGTGGCACGACGCCGGCACACATCAAGGCCATCGCGGACGCCGTACAGGGTGTAGTGCCGCGTCGCATCCCTGACGTTGCGCCGCTGCTCCGGCTGGCCGGACTCGAGCCGATGGTCGTGGGCCCCGATACCAATTTTGTGAACGTCGGCGAGCGCACCAACGTGACGGGATCGGCGCGCTTCGCGAAGCTCATTCTCAACGGCGACTACAACGAAGCGCTGGTGGTCGCGCGTCAGCAGGTCGAGAGCGGTGCGCAGATCATCGACGTGAACATGGACGAAGGGCTGCTGGACGCGGTACAGGCGATGACCACGTTCCTCAATCTGGTCGCCGCCGAGCCGGATATCGCGCGCGTGCCTATCATGGTCGACTCGAGCAAATGGCATGTGATCGAGGCGGGTCTCAAGTGCCTGCAAGGCAAAGGTGTCGTCAACACGATCTCGCTCAAGGAAGGGGAGAAAGAGTTTCTGCGACAGGCAACTCTCGTACGTCGCTATGGTGCCGCCGTGATCGTGATGGCGTTCGACGAGCAGGGGCAGGCCGACAGCGCTGAACGAAAGGTCGCGATCTGTACGCGCGCGTACACATTGCTGACCGAGCGCGTGGGCTTTCCGCCGCAGGACATCATCTTCGATCCGAATATCTTTGCGATCGGCACCGGGATCGAAGAGCATGCGGGTTATGCCATCGCGTACTTCGATGCCACGCGCGAAATCAAGCGTACCCTGCCGCACGCCAAGATCTCCGGTGGCGTGAGCAACATGTCATTCTCCTTCCGCGGCAATAATCCGCTCCGCGAGGCGATGCATGCCGTGTTCCTGTACCACGCGATTCGCGCCGGTATGGACATGGGCATCGTCAACGCCGGTCAGCTGGTGCCGTACGAGGATATTCCCGTCGATCTGCGGGAGCGTGTCGAAGATGTGGTCCTCAATCGTCGCGCCGATTCGACCGAGCGCCTGCTCGAAGTCGCCGACGGGTTGAAAGGACTCGTCGCGAAAGCGACTGAAGATCTGGCTTGGCGCAGCTGGCCCGTCGATGAACGACTCACGCACGCCCTCGTGCACGGCATCGATGCGTTCGTGGTCGACGACACCGAAGCGGCGCGCCTCGAAGCGACGCAGCCGATCGATGTCATCGAAGGCCCGCTGATGCGCGGCATGAATGTCGTCGGCGATCTGTTCGGTGCAGGGAAGCTGTTCCTGCCGCAGGTGGTCAAGAGCGCACGCGTCATGAAAAAGGCCGTCGCGCATCTCATTCCGTACATCGAAGCGGCGAAAACTGCAAACAGCAAAGCGGCCGGCCGCGTGCTCATGGCGACGGTGAAAGGCGACGTACACGACATCGGCAAAAACATTGTCGGCGTGGTGCTGCAGTGTAACGGCTACGAAGTCGTGGACATGGGCGTGATGGTTTCCTGCGCCGCGATTCTCGACAAGGCGCGTGAAGTGAAGGCCGATGTGATCGGGCTGTCGGGGCTCATCACCCCATCGCTCGACGAGATGGCGTTTGTCGCGAGCGAGATGGAACGACAGGGCTTCACGTTGCCGCTGCTCATTGGCGGCGCCACAACAAGCAAGGCGCATACGGCGCTTCGCATCGAGCCCGCGTACTCGGGGCCGGTCGTGCACGTGCTCGACGCCTCGCGCGCTGTCGGGGTCACCAGTTCCCTCTTAAGCGACGAGCGCGGGCCGGCATTCGCCGCCGCCGTACGCACGGAATACGAAACCATCCGCGTTGCCCGTGCGGCGCGGGGCGGTGCCGAACGTCTCATTTCGCTCGAGGCGGCGCGCGCGAACAAAGCGAAGATCGACCTTGCCGTGCCGGTGCCCGTGCCGACGTTCACCGGCGCTCGCACACTCTTGTCCTACCCGCTCGAAGACCTCGTGCCGTTCATCGACTGGACGCCGTTCTTCCAGACGTGGGAGCTCTCCGGACACTATCCGGCGATCCTCGAGGATCCGCTCGTCGGCGAGGCCGCGCGCACGCTCTACGCCGACGCCCGCGCGCTGCTCGATCGCATGGTGCGCGAACAACGTGTCGAGGCGCGGGCGAGCTTCGGCTTCTGGCCTGCCAACGCGGTTGGCGACGACATCGAGGTCTACTCGGACGAGTCGCGCAGCACCCTTGTCGCCACCCTGCACATGCTTCGCCAGCAAATCGACAAAAAGGGCGACGGACGACCCAACCACTGTCTCGCAGACTTCGTGGCGCCGCGCGAAAGCGAGGTGCTGGACTACGTCGGCGCGTTCGCCGTCACCACGGGACACGGGCTCGAGTCGCTGGTCGCTGAATTCGAAGCCGATCACGACGACTACAACTCGATCATGGCCAAGGCACTGGCGGACCGTCTCGCCGAAGCCTTTGCGGAACGGCTCCATCAGCGCGTTCGCACCGAGTACTGGGGGTACGCACCCGGCGAGGCGCTCGACAACTCGGCACTCGTCCAAGAAAAATACCAAGGCATCCGCCCCGCGCCGGGCTACCCCGCCTGCCCGGACCACAGTGAAAAAGGCACGCTCTTTGCGCTCACCGACGCGGAGCAACGCGCCGGGATCGTCCTGACCGAGAGCTATGCTATGTCCCCGGGAGCAAGCGTCAGCGGCTGGTACTTCTGGCGCCCGGAGTCGACATATTTTGGCGTCGGCAAGCTGCTCCCAGACCAGCTGGCCGACTACTCAGCGCGCGCTGGTCATCAGGCACTCGGCTCGCGCTGGACCGCGATGCTGGCGGCGGGGTAGCGGTTTCGTGACTCTCAGCACAATTCAACAGCGGATTCCCGGTACGTGACAGCTGGGGCCTGCCAAGCGTCCTTGGCGTGCCTCCCACTGAAGACACTATGACAATTCCCGCAACTACTACCGCCAGCCTGGCGCCGAGCGACGTGCTCGCGACCTTGAAGCGACTCGCGCCGATTGAACTCGCCGCGTACGCGCTGACCGGTGTGATGTTTGTGCTCCTCTTCGCCAAACCCGCCACGCTGATGTTCGATGCGTGGTGGAATGATCCGAACTCGGGGCACGGACTCCTCCTCGCGCCGCTCTCCATCTGGTTCGCGTACAAAAGCGGGATAGTAAAGGATGCCAAGCCGCAGCCCGTGCTCGGCCTCTCCATTCTGCTCTTTGCCGTTGCTTCGCGCTATGCCGCCGATCTCGCCGCCGAGCTGTTCATCATGCGCGGATCGATGCTGATGGCGCTGGCCGGGCTGGTGGTGTGGTACGGTGGCATGCGACAGCTGCTGCATTGGTGGCTCCCGTTCGTCCTCACCGCGCTCTCGATTCCGATTCCGGAAGTCATTCTCAACACCGTCGCATTGCCACTGCAGTTCACCGCGTCCAAGATCGGCGCGGGGCTGCTGGCATGGCGCAAGATTCCAGTGCTGCTGACCGGTAACGTTATCCGAATTCCCGGACAGGAGCTCTTTGTCGCCGAAGCGTGCAGCGGTCTTCGCTCACTCACGGCGCTGATCAGCCTCGGCGTACTCCTTGGCGCTCTGTTTCTCAAGCATTGGCCGACGCGGCTGTTGCTGGTCCTCGTGACCATTCCGATCGCGATCCTGATCAATGGCTTCCGTGTGTTTCTCACGGGATTTTTGGTGCTTTTTGTCTCGCCGGAAATGGGGCAGGGCTTCATGCACACCGGCGAAGGGATGGTCACCTTCGGCGGCGCATTCCTGCTCACCGGTGCGGTGACTTGGCTCTTCGGCTACGTCGAACGTCTCCCCACGCTGTTCCGTTCTCACACCACCAATGTCGGGACTCTGGCATGACCAACAACGTGGAACGCTTTCTCCCTTGCGCGATCCTGCTTGGTGGCGTGTTGCTCGTTTCGGGGATTCGTGAGCAGTACGTGATCAAGCCGGCTGAACCCATGGCGGCGATCCCGACGCGCTTTATGGACCTCGAGGGGCACGACGTCGTTGTTCCGGAAGAAGACCGCAAGGTCGCCGGCATGACGGACTACTCGATGCGGGTCTTCGGCTCGGACACCAACCCCGCCTTCTCGGTCTACGTCGCCTACTACGATCGACAGGTGCAGGGGAAGTCGATTCACTCGCCCAAGAACTGTCTGCCGGGTGCCGGGTGGGACATCCTCACCAGCACCCGCGTTCCGGCGCCAAGTGGCACGCCGGGCGCCACCGTGAACCGCGTGCTGCTGGCCAACAAGGGGAACCGCGCGCTGGTCTACTATTGGTATCAAGGACGCGGGCGGCTCGAGGCCAGCGAGTATGCGGTGAAATGGAATCTGCTCAAGGATGCCGCGTTGCACGGTCGCACCGAGGAAACGCTGGTACGCATAGTGGTGCCGCTACCGCGAGTGGCGAATGCAAAGTTGGTACGCGACGACGACGCAGATGTGCAGAAGGCGGACGCACTTTCACGCACGATCGCCACGCAGTTGGAAGCGGCGGTGCAGCGCGTGTTGCCGAAAGCACCGGCGTAATACCGCATCCGCTCCTACATGTTTAGAGGGCTCCTGAAGCACAGTGCGGTGTGGTGTACGGTCATCCTCCTGGGAGCCGTGATCGCGTTCCTTCAGTACGAGCATTGGCCGCCCGGCCAGCAACTGATGGGGAGCGGCTGGGACAGCGGTATCTTCGCGTATTGCGGTCACGTGCTTGCAGAAACGCATCGCCTGTACGCGTACTGCACTGACAACAAGCCCCCGGGCATCTTCCTGCTGAACGCGCTTGCGTCGGTGGTGTCGCACGACCCCAGAGACTGGCGGGCGATCTGGGGCTTCACGTGGCTGGCGCAAACGCTCGCGTGGATCGGCGTAGGCGTGCTGGCGTCGCACGGTGGCAAGTCGCGCTATGGCTGGCTCGTTGCAGGCGTCGGTGCCGTGTCGACCTTTCAGGTGCTGGACGGCGCGGCGACGGTCGAAATCTTTTCGCTGCCCATGCAGGTGGTCGTGGCGTGGGCCGCATACCATCTGCTGATGCGCCCGAACGTGCGCACGCTGCTCGTGGCGACCATTGCCGGTCTCGCGATCGGCGGGCTGTTCGCAATGCGCACCAACAATGTCGCGTCAGGCATTCTGATCGCCGGCGTCTGCCTGATAGCGCTCCTCCGCGGTCACCGTGCGCACGCCGCACTAATTGTGCTCGGCGGCGTCATCGGCGCGGCGGCGACAGTGTCTGTCACGCTCTACTTCAGCGGCGGCAGCGAAGCGTTGCGCGGCGCAATGGAATTCACGCTGGCGCAGGGGGTCAACTACCTCGGCACCAATCGCGAAAGTCGACTGATCGCCGCTGCGTCCAACGTGGTGTGGGGCGCGTCACTTTTCGTGTCGTTCTTTGGCATTATCATGCTCGAGCGCGCTGCGGTGGCGCGTCGGGAACAGCCGCATGTGAGCTTGGCGGTGCCTACACCGCTGTCGTCGCTCCGCGCCGCTGCGCGCGACCCGTGGGTGCTGTTGCTGGCGGTGTGGCTGCTCTTTGAAATCGCGTTCTCGACGGCGTCTGCACGGCGTTATCCGCACTACGCGCAGATGCTGCTCGTACCAATGGCGATCTTCCTCGGCGAACTGCTCTCGGTGCGTGCTCTTCAGATGTCACGGCCAGATTCCGGTGACACCGAGGAGGGTGACGCTTGGGGAGCGTTTGCACGCACGCTACTTGTTGTTGGCGGATGCGTACTGGCCGTGTTGCCGAACGCGCGCTCGCAAACGCAACTCTACTCTGAGGGCGTGCGGCAACGTGTTTATGCGCGACGTATTGCGGACACGCTGGCGTTCTCCGGTGCGTCCCGCGACGGGGTCTTTCTGTGGGGCGCGCCGCCGGTGATCTATCTCTTCCTTGGCAACGCCGCACCGGTGCGGCACATCGCGCCGCTTACGCTCGCAACGCCGGGGTTTACGCGACCGGAGTACTTCACGGAGACTATTTCATGTCTCGCCGGATCGGCGCCCGCGTACATCGTCGACACGTTCGACCAATCGCAGATCGGATTGAATCGAGGTGACATCCCGTCGCCGACGCTTGAAGAGACGCCGGGCTTTGTAGAACTGCGCACGTTCATTCTGCGCCACTACGAATTCGATCGCTATTTCGTCAGCAATCGCACTGCGCTCTGGCACCGCACATCATCCATCGCCGCGATGCGCGATTCGAGCGGGGTGGTTGCCCGCGACTGCCGCCCTCACCCGAACACGTGGAGCTTGCACTAGCACTCGTAGAGCACGCAGTGCTGCGCCGGTGGTCCCGTGCGCGGCGAACGTCTGCGTCCGGTGCGCGATGCGCGATGCGCGATGCGCGAACCGATTACGGGTGAACGGCTGAACCCTCTACGCGGGGCGTCGCAGGACGCCGATGATATTCGGGCGCAGATTCTCGCGTGCGCTCGATTCGAGTGCGCGCAGCCAGAAGAGTTCAATCGCCGCGACCGGTGCAACTTTCGCGGTCAACGCATTGCTGCGAATGAAGGCGATGTCGACGATCTCGAGGCCCGACTTTGCCGCCACGTCGGTGATGTCGCGACGTGTGTTGCAGCGATAGTGCGTCGGGTAGACGTCTTCCGATGCGCGGCCATGCAGCAGGCGCGCGAGTGGCGCTTTTGCGAACTCAGGCAACATCGCCGCGATCTGTGTAGCATAGCCTTCGAGATTTGGCGTGTGGAAGATGACCACGCCATTCGGTCGCAGCACACGCGCCACTTCGCTGAAGACGACGACCGGATGCTCGAGATGTTCAACAACCATGTTCATCGTCACCACATCGAAGCTGGCGTCGGCAAATGGCAACGCATCGCCCCATCCGGTTGTGCGCGTTGCGATCGAGCTGTGATGACGAATCGCATGCTGATCGGGGTCGAGTCCTACAACGAACTCCGCACGTGCAACAATGCGCCGCTCCTTCTCGACATCCCATGTCGGCAGTAACTGATGTCCGCAGCCGAGTTCCAGCCAACGCCCCTTGAGGGGCACGCGCTCTTCGAGGCAATTACCATACGTCGTCTGACTATAGAGGAGACCCGGTGTGATCCGCTTCTCCATCTGTTGATAGAGCTGGTAAAGCATCGATCGCGTGTTTCCTGAATGATTGAAGTGTCGAAAAAAACGAATCAACGGCAAAGTTGCGCTGCCTGCAGCGACCGTCCGTCATCGGGAGAAAGATCAACCCGTACGTATTGACTCTCCGAGGGGCAGACGTGTCACGGCGGAACGCATTTCTGTATCTGCGATGTCACATTTGCAGCCGAGTTCAGCGGTTGGTGATCACCGATACGTAGAATGTTCCGAACATCTGGAATATTACTGTGACGACAGATACTTTCGCCGTGCAGTCGAGCAGAGCGTAGCTGTGGGCTCTGCGGTGGTTAATGGGTCGGTCGAAGCGATCGCAAGTTGGTGCGGCTGTCGTGATAACGCTGTCGCGACGTCCGCCACGTCACAAAGGAAGTGCGGTCATGTGAGTTGTGTCACGCTACTGGCAAAGTATCGCACAGCCTCGTTGCGCGGCTCTCACAAACTCGTCCAGCCAGCAGACAGAGCAGTACGACTGATCGGTCGCACGTCCGGATCTCCTTGAAGAGTCTGGAAACTGTCGAAGGACCGTGCTCGGAACAGTGAGCTCGCGAGAAATGTGGCAGGGGATGCACCCTCCTCGCTCGTCCGGTCGCCGTGGTAAACAAGAGAGAGAGGACAGATGTTCAGCGTACAGGGAACCGCTTTGACCACACGACTTTTCGCGTCACTCACACTCGCCGCCGGCATCTTTGCCGTCGGATGTTCCGATCCAGCAACTGCTGTACTCGATCCAGCCCTTACGTCACAAGCAACTGGCGCGACGCTATTCACCGGCGGCGTTACGTCGCTGCAGGCGCAGACGACGGTCGCGGTCGGCGCATCCGTACAAATGCAGCTGAGTTCGCCCTTTGTGACGTGGCGTCGAAATGTGTATCGCTCGCGAAACGCGAACGTTGCTTCGGTGTCTACCAAAGGACTGATCACCGGCGTTGCGAACGGTCAGACGTACGTTGTGGTCACGTACAACTCGCTCATCGATTCGTCGCTGGTCGTCGTCGGAACGGGGCAGTCGCTCAGCGTTCAGCCTTCGACCTCAACGATTGCGGTTGGCGGCACGCAACAGCTCACGGTGGCTGGCGCGTCTGGTGCCACGTTTTCCACCGATGAGGCATCGGTCGCAACGGTTTCCACAGCCGGCGTAGTGAGTGCGGTCGGCGCAGGTAGCACGCTGATCAGTGTGCATGCGTCCGGTGCGAACGTCCCTGTATCTGTCACGGTCCCAATGTCCTTCACGTCGTCCAGCCTTGCAGTAGTCGTCGGCGCCACCGCCCAGATCGGGCTCGGTGCGCTGGGCTTGCCATGTGCGACCGGCACGCGGAGCTACACGGTCGCAGCACCGACGGTTGCGACAGCCTCAGCTACTGGTGTTGTCACCGGTGTCGCGGCTGGTTCCACGACGGTTACGGTCAATGCCGGGCTGTGCTCGGCAGTGCTCCCGATCACGGTCACCGCTCCAACCAGCAGCGGTCCGCCGCCCTCCAACGCGGTCGCAGTCATTCTGCAGCGCTTCGCCGGCGTCGCCGGAGCCGTGACGTTTTCCAACGGTGTCCCGCTCCCTCAGGGGCAGCTGCAAGCGTCCGCACTGGCCAATGTCCGCCTTTTCCTCGCCGGTACGGAACAGCCGCTGTTCGTTCGTGCACTGGGTGGTCGTCATCCCGATGGTTCGCTCCGGTCCGTGCAGATTCAGGGCCGCGTCGTGGCCCCGGCCGCCGGTGGTTCGATCCAGGGTTACATCACCTTCGACACGCCGCGCACCACCGGCACCCTGACACAGGTTGCGGACCCGACGTCCCTCGAAGCCGCGGTGCTCCCGACCTCACAGACCTACCTGGTCTCGACCGAGGCCGGCGGCAAGATGCTCACCGCCGCCCAGGTGGCGTCAGGCACGGCCAACATGCGGGCCCACGACGTCGATTTCGAAACGATGGCGCCGCAGGTCTTCGCCAAATATCCCTGCTCATGGGCTCGCGATCAATCGATCTACGAGCACGTGATGACGCACTACCAGCACTTCCTGCAGACGGCTGACCCGAAATGGTATCAGATGGCCTGGTGCATGGGCACGGCGTACGAGACCTACTTCCTCACCGCCGGCAACTATCCGAATGAGTGGGCTGCCACGGCAGAAGGCTTGACGGTTCACTACTGGATGACGGGCGACGAGAAGGCACGCACGGTCGTCGGCAAGTTCACCGAGTGGTTCACCGGCGGCACCCAGAATGTCTACAAGTTCGACGTCGCCGATGGCTACGTCCGCTTCAAGGGTCGCTCGATGCTTACTGCGCTGGACTGCCTCAAGATCGAGTGCACCGCGGGCGTCGATAAGTACAACAACCCGTACACTACGCCGTACAACCTTCGGACGATCCTGCCCGCCGATCTGGCCAAGCTTGCCCCGACGGTCACGGCCAGCGGCTTCTGGCCCGGCACGTACAACGGCGGCGGACAGAAGAACTTCATGGTCGGCATCCAGCTGACCGCGTTGGCCCGCTACTACGATGAGTTCAGCGCGGACCCGGCTATCCTGCCGCTCGTCAAGAAGTCCCTCGACTACATGATGGCGAGTGAGTTCAATGTGGCGACGCAGGGCCTCCGCTACTGCTCGATCACTTACGGTGACTGCAACACCAACCCCGAGCCGGGCTTGAACAACCTGATTCTCCCCGCGTTCGCCTGGTACTACAACAAGACACGCGATCCGAAGTATCTGGCATACGCAGACCAGCTGTTCGCCGGCACCCGCCCGACGCGTACCAACTGGGTCACTTGGCCGAAGCAGTTTGATCAGGCGATGTATCGCGTGGTGAACTACTACTACTGGCGCCAGTAAGCAGCAGATAACGAGTTCGAACGGCGTACGGAGCGGCTTCTCGCTCCGTACGCCTTCGTGCGTTTTGGGTGTGCATCCCGGCCCGCCACTCATAGGGTTAACGGTCAGTGAGCGCCGTATCGCAGCGAGATCGCGCCAGCTCCGATCAATACGCATCATCCCGCGCCGCCGCCCGCATTCACACGCGGGCCACCGTGCAGCCGATGACTTGCTCCGGGCGCAGCAGCTTGGAGTTTTTTCCGCGCCATCCGCGCACCGATTCACACGCTACACACGCTCAACCCCGCCGCCTATTGTGCATGTATGCATATGTGTGCATGCATCTCGGATAGATCGGACGCGCTTTTGGCTCGGGTACGGCGACCGAGCACTCGCCGGAATCGCGCGGATCGGCTTGAATGCGCACTTCTCGTGATGCGCGTCGCCTAACGCGGGCATCAGAGCCCCACGCGGTCAAGCTCCGCTCGCCACGACCGCGCCATCTTCCTCGTTGAAGTGCCCGGAGCTACGGCGCGCTTCAGCTCTCCAACCTCAGCGGTCTTATAACGCGCATAGACTACGGCGCGTTTTTTGCTTTTTCCGCCAACGTGTCCAGTGCAACACACGTCAACCGGTCAAGACAGTGTATATCGATATGCAGTCAACGCACGACGGGTCGTATATCGGCGAAACGCGCAGACTCGTGTGCGGAGCATAGGGTGGCAACTCCGAAAGTGGACGTTGTCATTGCATGCCTCAACGGAGCGCCCTTCCTGCGTAAGTCGCTCTTGAGCGCGGCGACGCAAGTGGGAGTAGAGACAACCGTTATTGTCGTCGATGACGGCTCGGATGACGACAGCGAGGAGGTTGTCGCGTCCGTTGGCGCACCCAACGTTCAGTTCGTGAGAAATCCAGGTCGAGGGGTGAGTAGTGCGCGCAACTACGGCGCTTCGCTTGGTGATTCCCCACACATTTCGTTCCTGGACGTCGACGATTGGTGGGAGCCGAACAAACTTCATACACAAATTGACGGATTGGCCCGAGAGGAAGACGCCCACGTTGCGTACTCCTCAACCTCCTATATCAGTAGCGAAACGGGTCGCACTCAGATTGCAGTTGCCCGCCACGAAGGCTGGATCTCTGGGGCGCTTTTCAACTCGAATGTGATCACTGGCAGCACGTCATCCGTACTCGTAGGCCGTCGGCATTTTGACGATGTCGGCGGCTTCGACGAGGCACGCGAATACGCTGAAGACTGGGAGCTTTGGTTCCGCCTCAGTTTGAAGTCGCGATTCGTCGCGATAGCCGAACCGACGGTCAATATTCTTCGTCGGCCCGACAGCTACAGTGCGAATGTCGATCGCATGCTTCGCGAGACGTTACGACTACAGGAACGGTGGGTCAGCGCAGGGTACGTCGATGCGGCTGCGTTGGCGGAAGGCAAAGCGCAGTCATACCTTATGACCTCGTACGACTACAACGAAAGGCAGGAGACCAAGCTCGAGCGTGCCGCTTTGATCCACGCGATTCGGCTCTCTCCGTGGAGACTCGAACTATGGCGAAGACTTCTCCGCTGCTTCTTCTAAAGGGTTCGGAAACGTTGATGCCCAAAATGATATGGACCGCGCTATGACGAGCGCCCGCAACCACGAAATGCGGAACAGACCGTGAGTCGCGACCAATCGGCGCCGCGCGCGCCGTCGCTGGTCAAGATCCTGCTCACGCTCTTCCCATCCTCCGAACGTCTCAGGTTAGGGCTGGTGCTGCTGACCAGCATACTCGTCGCGTTTTTCGAGGTGGTCGGTGTGGCGTCGATTTTGCCATTCCTTGCCATCTTGATGGATCCGACCGCAGTCGATCGATACGCCTGGCTGGCCAAGATGCTCGGTGCGTTTGGCGTTGCGGAGGCGAGCGACCGTATCCTCGCCCTCGGCGTGCTTACAGCCGCCGTCATCGTCTTGAGTAACGCGGCCTCGGCGATCGGAATGTGGTCTCAGCAGTGGTACGTCGCCAGAACCAAGACTCGCATCAGCGTCGCCATCTTCGATGCGTACCTGGCACAGCCGCTCGAGTATCACACCAAGCACGATGCACCATCGCTCCTCAAAGTCATCTACAACGACGTTGAGGCCCTCGTACGTTTTGTGGCGGGCTGCCTTCAGTTCGTGGCACGTGCCTTGGTTATTGTCGCGCTACTCTTGGTGCTCATCGCTCAGAATCCGTCCGTCGCTTTTTGGACTTTGGCGGTTCTTGGTGGCAGTTATGCGCTCATTTACAAGATTGTACGAGCGAGACAGGAGGCGCTTGGCGCGCGTCTTTCCCATTCCGCTACGTCTCGGGCGAGAGTTGCACAGGAGACGCTCGGTGGAATCAAAGAACTGATGGTATTGGGTCGTATGGATGCCGCACGCGACCGCTTTGCGATGACGACTGAAGAAATGAGCAAGTCGAACGCCAGCAATGAGGTCGTCAGCAGTCTGCCGAGGTACATACTCGAGCCGGTTGCATTCGGCGGCATCCTCGCCGTCGCGCTGACGCTGCTTGTGAGACAAGGCCTCGCGGCTTCCGCCGTAATCCCAACTCTCGCGTTGTTCGCGTTCGTAGGATATCGGCTACTGCCGGCGTTACAAACACTGTATTACTCGGCGATACAAGTACGATTCGCGCTGCCGCCAATTCAAAACCTGTATTCACACTGGCTCGAGGCCGATGCTGGCGCCGCAAAGGCGAACTTGCCGAGCAAGTCCTCCTCGACCTCAAGCATCAATACACTCGGCGCGCTTTCGATCTCGGCGAATTCAGTGTGCTTCCGTTACGCAGGTGCCGAGCGCGAGGCCATACGCAATGTGTCGGTTACCATCGAGGCCGGAACAACCGTTGGCATTGTCGGACGCACAGGTTCGGGGAAAACCACGTTCGCAGAATTGTTGCTGGGGCTCTATCGACCGACATCTGGACGGATCATCGTCGGGTCGGATGACTACGAGAGCGATCAGCCTGGAGACTGGCACCTTCGCGTCGGGTACGTGCCGCAGCATGTCTTCCTGTCGAATGCATCGGTCGCACAGAACATCGCATTCGGAGTTGAGACTGAGCAGGTTGACTGGAGTCGCGTCGAGCGTGCCGCGGAGATGGCGCAGGCCGCTGATTTCATCAGACTGATGCCCGACGGCTTCCGCACAATTGTCGGGGAACGAGGCGTCAGGCTTTCGGGTGGGCAAAGGCAGCGACTCGGGATCGCCCGCGCACTCTACCACAATCCCAGTGTACTCGTTTTCGACGAGGCGACCAGCGCGCTCGACGGACTCACCGAGGACGCTGTGATGAAGGCGGTCAATTCGCTGCGTGGCGAACGCACGATCGTCCTGATCGCTCATCGGCTTCGGACGGTTGAGTCGTGCGATCGGATTCTTGTTATGGACGCTGGGCGTGTGGTCGCAGACGGCACGTACCGGCGACTCTTGGTGGAGTCTCCGGACTTCCGCGCGCTGTCTGCCGGATCGGCCTTCGCCGTGGCGAGTTGAGGCGGCGTGCGCATCCTGCTGATCGCGCCGTTTGCGCCATGGCCGGCCGACTCCGGTGGGTCCCAACGTTCGCTCGCCGTGTTGGCCGCGTTGGGAGCCTCGCACGAGGTCGTCCTGACGTGCGCAGTGCCGCCACTTGTCGGGGATGTGAACACCGGCACGAACCCGCAGGCGTGTGAGCTCGCCCTTGCTCCGTACACATCAGCGATTCTCTGGGCACCTACGGAGAACGCGCGAGCCGCAGCGGCCACGCCGTCTTCGCGCTTCGTCCGCGCGCTCAACAGGGTGTGGGATCTTCTCACCGATCCTACTCCATTCGCATACCGTGGCCGTTTCGCCGCATGGGCTCAAATGCTCGCTGCATACGGAGATCAGTTCGATGCGATAGTCGTGCGCTGTATCGCGATGGCGCCGCTCGCGGAGAGCGTGCCCGGAAAGCGAATAATTCTGGATGCTGACGATCTGCACTACATGGTGTTGTCGCAACGAGCGGAGCGCGAATCGGGTTTGACTCGCGTGGCGACGTGGTTTGAGACTGCTCGAACCAAGCGCTACGAGTTCTCGTTGTTTTCGCGCATGAAGCGCGTGCTGGTCTCGAACACCGACGATGCAGCGCGGCTGCGCGGAAAAAAAGTGTCGGTGTTACCGAACGGCGTCACGCTGTCCGACGTCGCCTTCGTTCCGCGAAGCAACAAGACGCTTGTGTTTGTTGGACATTTTGGTTGGCCACCCAACGTCGAGGGGCTCCGGTGGTTTCTCGACAACGTGTGGCATGACATTCAGCACGCTGTTCCCGACGTGCAGCTCAATGTGGTCGGTCGTAGCGCTACACCCGACATCGCCGGCCCGCGCTCTCTGGTAGGGGTGCACTTCGCCGCCGACGTTCCGGAGGTCGGATCGTGGTTTGCTGGCGCAGTAGCCTCCATTGCGCCGCTTTGGCAAGGAAGCGGGACGCGGATCAAGATTGTGGAGTCTCTGGGCTATGGGACGCCGGTCGTTTCCACGCCAATCGGTGCTGCGGGACTCACGACCGACTTCAACGAATGTGATGGGCTGTTTCTCGTCGAGAACAGAGAGCAGATGATCGCGACGCTTTTGGACATTCTACGCGACCCCGAGTCCGCGGCCGTGCTCGCACGGACTGGCGCAGAGAGGGTGCGATCGGAATGGACATGGCAATCGCTCACCGCATCGCTGCCAGCACGAGTAGACGGGTGGATCTCACCACCGCGTGCCTCGGTGTGAACTTTCCTGCGCCTGACGTTCGGAATTTCCAGAGCATTCAGACCTACACACACGACAGGCGGACCCGGAGATGGCCACTTGGAAGCGACGAGCTGTCGATACGCTCCGAAAAATGGCAGCGCCGCTCGGCGTCAACGTCATTTCGAGCTGGCGACTGGCCCGCCTTCAGCAGGCGGAGTATCTCGCGCGCCTGTTTTCACACTTTGGCATTTCCATTGTCGTCGACGTTGGTGCGAACGAGGGTCAGTATCGTGACTTTTTACGCAACGAGGTCGGCTACTCGGGTCGGATTCTGTCAGTTGAACCGCTGCCCGATTTAGCGGACGCAATGCGTAAACGCGCAGCCGCCGATAGTTCGTGGATCATCGAGAATGTCGCGCTCGGCGCTGCTCCCGGAATAGCAGAGTTCAAGCGAATGAGGGAAACAGAGTTCAGTTCGTTTCTCACACCGCGCCACGACCACGTCGCAATTTTTGATCGTCAGAACGCGGTTGTCGAGACGATCATGGTGACCGTAGATACGCTCGACAACATGTTTTCACGACATGAAGCGCACGGGGAAAGAGTGTACCTCAAGATGGACACGCAGGGGTATGATCTGGAGGTGTTGCGTGGCGCCAGTGTGGGGCTGCGTTCAGTACTCGCGCTACAGTCCGAGGTCTCGGTACGCCCCATCTACGACGGGATGCCCCGGTATGATGAGGCGATTGGGGCGATTGAGCGGGAAGGCTTCGCAATGAGCGGTATTTTTCCCAATAACGAAGGACATTTTCCACTTTTGGTCGAGATGGACTGCCATTTCGTTCGCGCAGAAGTGGCTCCACGGAAATCGACGCTATCCATCGTCTGAGCGCGTTTGAGACTGCTCTGCCAAAAGGAGCGGCACACTGGCACGTCGGCGAGACACCGGGCACGCGGATACCTTTTTGCCCCTTCACCCGTTTGACTGCCTGGTTGCAAACGGCGACGGAGCGGCCGCATCGTGATCCTGTGATCGGTCCGGCAACTTGATCGTCCTCACAGACGAAGCGATGGTGGCTGCGCGCGCTCGACGTGCGGCAGCCATGCCCATGCGAACCAATCGGAGAACGTCGTGCATTGTGAGCTGTCGATCCTGAGATCCACCGTACAGCCGCAGGTGGTCCATGGCTGAACAGAAAGCCAAGCGGGATGGCGTCGTGTTCGTCATCCGGAAGCTCGAAATCGGCGGCGCCGAGCAACAACTGCTTACGCTCGTCAAAGAGCTCATCAGAATCGGCGTACGTTGCACCGTGGTGCCGATGTACAGCGGCGGCGAGAAGTGGAACGAATTCGCCGCTGTTGACGGGCTGACGCTGATTTCCGCCGACAAGGGAGCCCGCTGGGACGTGGTGGGGTTTCTGCGCCGTTTCGTCGGGATCGTGCGCGCCCAGCATCCTGCTGTCGTTCACGGCTACATGAGTGGCGCGAACGAACTTGCGAGTCTTGCCGCAGCCGTGACCGGGGCGACGCCGGTGTGGGGGGTGCGCGTGTCCAATCTCGACCCGTCGCGCTACGTGTGGTCCGTGGGCGTGGTCTTCAAAGTCGGTGCAATACTCTCGCGTACCGTCGAACTGGTGATCGCGAATTCGCGCACCGGGAAAGACTTTCACACCGTCTCCGGATATCGGCCGCGCAGCTTCGCCGTCGTGCCCAACGGGATCAACGGTGCCCGCTTTCAACGCGACGACGCGGCTGGACGCGCCTGGCGCTCAAAGCACGGCATCTCGCCTGACGCGCGCGTACTGATGCTCCCTGCGCGTCTCGATCCGATGAAGGGCCACGCCGTGTTCATCGAGGCGATGAAGTTGCACTACGACCGTCCGGAGCTCGTGGTCGTATGTATGGGCGACGGTGATGAAGCGCTCAAGCGAGCGTTGATCGAGCAGGAAGTAAAAACCTTCGGTCGCAATATCATCCGCTGGCTACCCGCGACTCGCGATGTCGTCGCTGCGTATTCGGCGGCCGACATCGTTGTCAGCGCGTCGATCTTTGGCGAGGGATTTCCCAACGTCATTGCCGAATCGATGTGCTGCCGCTGCTACTGCATCGCGACGGATGTCGGCGACGCGAGTCTGGTACTTGGACCGGATGGCGCCTGCGTGAAGCCTGGCGACGTGCAGCCGCTGGCAATCGAAATCGGGAAGGCGCTATCCATGACGCGCGAACAGTTGGCAGCGCGCGGTGTGCAGAGTCGGGAGTACATCACATCGAATTTTTCGCCGGAACGATTGGCGAGGACGACGCTCGATCTGCTGGAGAAAGCGGCCAGCGCGCGCGGGCAGAAGGTCAGCCAGTAGCGCTCAACTGTTCGCCACTCAGACCGACGTGCGACTGAGTGCCTCGGTGATCGGCCGGAGCGTCGCGCTCCACTGATACGCGGTCATCACCGCGAGCCGCCCCTGCTCGGACAGCGACGCTTTGCGTGCACTGTCGGGGAGCAGCGCCGCCGCGGCGGCGGCGAGCTCCTCATCGGTCTCTGCGGCGATGTAGTGCTTGCCCGGCACCAGCCCCAGCCCTTCGACGGCCAGCGCCGTCGCAACAATGGGAATACCGGCGCCGAGTGCTTCGAGGACCTTGAGTCGCGTTCCCCCGCCTACACGCAACGGCACCACGCAGATGTCAGCAGCGGCGAGCTCGGTACGCACATCGTCCACGGCGCCGACGATTTCGGTTCCCTCGACGTGCGTCTTCCACGCCTCGGCGATCTTCCCCGGGCCCACGATACGCAGCGTTGTATTCGGCAGCTGCTGGCGCACACGCGGCATGATGCCGTTTCGCAGACGTTCGACGGCATCGGCATTCGGGAAGTAGTCCAGTCTTCCGAAAAACAGAATGCGGCCGGCGATCGGCGCACGTAGGATCTGTTCGAGCGACGCTGCCTGAATGCCGTTGGGCGCGACTGTCGAATTCTGGAAACCGGATGCCGAAAGCATCCGCTTCTCGTCGTCTGAACAGACCCACGCGCTCTTTGCTTCACGGAACACGACTTCTTCCCACTGACGCAGCTGCTGTGCCGTACGAAGCGCGAACAGACGGCGGGGCGAGACGGGTATCGCGGTGGCGTATCGGCTCATCAACTGCGAATCGATGTTGTGCGTGTCGACAAACACCTGGTCCGCGAGTTCACGCGCACGTCCCACCGGGAATACGTATGTGTACACGCACACACACGAGGTGAAGCGCTGCTCTTTTGCCAGCGCGAATGCTTTCGCCATGAACAGTGGCGTCTGCATGCGGTGCACATACACGGGCGTGCCGCCAAACGCCGCTTTCAGCAGCGGCATAATGCGCGGATCGCGTTCAACAACGATCTCCAGCCGGGTACCCTCGGGGAGTGTGGCGCGAAACGCGTCAACGAATGGAAGCTGCTTCTCGTCGACGCGAATGAGTACGGTGGTCGGATAGGCGGTGGCGATTTCGTGGATGACGTGGTAGGTGCGCGTCTTCCAACCGTCGTCGAGCGGGAAAGGCAGTCTACTGACGAGAATCAGCACTGGCCGGCTCGCCATGGAACTCATCGGGCATCCGCCGTGAGCGTTGTCTTCACGGCTTCGGACCACATGCGCGCGACATAGTCGGCGGCAAATTCAGTGCGCACCAGCTTCTGTCCGTTGCGTCCCATCTCTTCGGCGCGCTCAGGATTTGAAAGCATGCGATCGAGTGCGGCGGCGAGTTCGACATCAGAACCCAACGATACCAATTCGCCGGTATCGTCCTGGCGCACGAGGTACGGGATGCCGTCGGTGCGCGTCGCGACAACCGGACGGCCGCGCGAATACGCTTCGATGATCGTGCGCGGGGTCCCTTCCGTCCACGAAGGCAGTGCGAAAATGCGGCAACCGGAAATGAGCGACAGACTTTCGTCGTGCGACATGCGGCCGACGATATCGATGCGCGCACCTGACGGCACCAGCGCCTTGAGCCACTCCGGGTTTTCGTCGCTCCCGGCAATGATCAATCGCACCGTCGGATGTTTGTCCGTGATGCGCAGAAACGCTTTCACCAGGACATCGGCACCTTTGGGCAACCAAGGCTTCCCCATCAACAGCACGTAGTCGTCGCTGCGACTCGCCACACGCTCGTCGTTCATGCGCACGAACGCGTGCACCAGATGCCTCGGCACGCGACGCGAAATGCGCAGCGCGTCAACCTGCCACGGGTAGAGGATCATGATGCCGCTCGAAAAGTGCGCGACGATGCGCGCGAGCCAGGGTGACAGATGGTGACGTACCCGTCCGGCAAGTCCGGGTGAGCGGCTGAACACCGATGCCGGATTGGACGGAAATTCGATGATCGCCGGGGTACCCGTGAACCACTGAATCAGAATGCCCGCGACACCCGTTCGAAATGGCGAATAGCAGACCACGACATCGTACCGACCGCGTTCACGTGAAAGCTGGATCCCTTTCTTCACGTAGAAGACCAGCTCTTCGATCTTGGACGCAATCCCGCCTTTGATCGGTCGTGGGCGCGGATGGAACTCGAAAGCACCAAATGCCGCGTTGATCCGCGCCAGGTCTTCCGCCGCATCCGGTGCGTCCGAGCGCAGCCACGTCGCGACATAGTCGCCGTCGAAATACGGTGAGAGTGCGGCCGGCAGATCGAGCACCACATCAGGGGCGATGTACAGGAGGCGCGGCTTCCTGGCGGGGGTCACACCCACGCTTCCAGCGTCAACGGCCATTCGGCAGATTCAGGTGTTAGAATGAGGTGACGCACGCTTGATCTGGCAGTCCATATGCGAGGAGTATACTTCGCCAACCCTTGCCGGCAGTAGCGGCACGTCCACTCGATTCGGCAGCCATTGCAGAACCGTCAGTTGAGCAAGACGATCCGCCGCGCGGTGGGCAACCCGAAGTTGGCAGTGCGCATACTGCTCGGGTACGCGAAGGGTCATGCATTGAAGTTGCGCTGTCGTCTGACCGGGCAACGCCTGATCGGGGGCAAGGCGCTCTGCATCTTCGGTCGGCTTGATATCCGAGGACCGGGCGTAGTCGAGCTCGGCCACGGCGTCATCATCGACATGCGCGTTACGGCGTGGACTCACGAACGCGACGCGAAGATCACGATCGGCGATCACTGCTTCGTGAACGGGACCCGCTTTGGGTGCGCGATGGAGATCACAGTGGGGCGCGACTCGATTCTTGCCGAAGCTCATATCATGGATACCGACTTTCACAGCACCTCGGTCAATCGCTGGTCGCCTGACGCCCCAGTGCGGGTACGGCCTGTGCGGCTCGCCGACAACGTGTGGGTTGCCGCAAACGCCGGGCTGCTTCCCGGCACCACGGTGGGTAAAAATTCAGTGGTTGGATTCGGTGCCGTATGCAGCGGGGCCTACCCGGAGAACGCAATCATCGCAGGGAATCCGGCGCGTGTCGTAAAAGCAATTGTCGAGGAAGCGAACGTATGACGAGTGTGCTGGTTACAGGAGGCGGCGGATTTATCGGTACGCATTGGTGCCGCGCGCTTGCGGAGGCGGGGCACGATGGGGTCGTGCTCGACTGCAATCCGCAGGTGGCACCATTGCCCGCAAATTGGCGCTACGTGCAGGGCGATGTGCGCGACGGCTCGCTGCTGCGCGAACTGTGCGTCACAGTCTCCCGCGTGGTGCACCTCGCGGCGGCACATCATGACGCCGGCATACCGCCCGCGACCTATGCCGATGTCAACGTGAACGGCACCGTCGCGCTGCTCGATGCGATGGACCATGCGGGCCTGACCGATCTGATCTTCACATCGTCAGTGGCGATCTACGGCGACATGCCCGGCGCAACGGAACAGACCGCGCCGCATCCGACATCGCCGTACGGTATCACAAAGCTCGAAGCCGAACAGCGCATCAAGGCGTGGATCGCGCGTGGTGAAGGCCGGTCCGCTGTCGTGCTGCGACCGGCTGTCGTGATCGGCCCTGGTCACTTCGCAAACATGTTCAGCCTCATGAAGCAGATCGATAGCGGGCTGTTCGTGCACGTCGGTGCGGCGGCAAACATCAAGAGTCTCAGCTCGGCGCGGACGGTCATTACCGCGGGTGAATGGCTGCGTGAACAGGCGCTCTCGTCGCTGCAGATCGCGAATGTCGTCAGCGAACCGCAGCTCTCGAGCAAAAAAATCATCGATGCGATTTCGCAGGCGTTCGGTCGGCGCCCGCCTGGCTTGACTATTCCCCTCTCGCTCGCGGTCGTCGCGGCTGCGGCGGTGCAGAACGGACTACAACTGATCGGTCGGAGCACCAGCATCTCACCTGCGCGTGTGCGAAAGCTCTTCGCGGCAGAGACGCTGTTCGTACCGTCGTATCTCGCTGCCGCAGGATTCAAGGCAAAGGATTCAACGCTCACCTCGCTCAAGGAAATGGCGGAGTGGTTTCTGGCTGGTGGACGCAACGATGCGCGCCAGGTGCGCATGCCACCCGAACATGTACTGGCGCGCGCTGATGCGATGGCCGCCACGGAGCAGTCGTGCGCATCCTGATGCTGACCGAGACGAGCCGGCTCGGCGGCGCAGAAGTGATGATCCGCAATCTGTCGCTCGACCTCCGCGCGCGCGGACATGAGGTCGGTCTTGTCGCGCCGTCAAACGGCGGCGACTGGCTGCACCATCAGATGGCGAAAGACGGATTTCCTGTCTGGCAGTTCGAACTGCGGGGCGCGATCAACCCCGACATCACGGGTACGATTCGGAGGGCGATCGCCGAATTCAAACCGGACATCATGCACAGTCACCTCTGGGTGATGGCTGCATATGGCGGCTACGTCGCCTGGCTGTCCAAGCTTCCGCACGTGATCACGATGCATGGCGATGCCACGGAGACGCAGTATCTGCGTCGACGTGTGGCGCTCCGCCTTGCGTTTGCGCGGGCGAAAGTGGTGGTCGTCGTGTCCGAGACGATGCAGCAGGATCTGGCCCAGGTGTTGGGCATTCCAAAGAGTCGGATGCTCGTTGTCGACAACGGCAGCTCGCTTCCGCAGGGCGACCGCGAAGCCAGCCGCCGGGCACTCGGCCTGGGCGCATCGCAATTCACGACGCTGTGCGTTGGTTCACAGGGGCCGAGGAAGAACCACGCGACTGTCCTGAAGGCGATGGCGCTGCTGCCCGAGGGGACGGACTGGACGCTGTTGGTCGCCGGCCCGCACGGCGAGTCCACGCAGCTGCTGGCCGACGAGGCCGCACGTCTGGGCGTCGAGCGGCGTTTCCAGAATCTCGGGCCCCGCCATGATGTCGCTGATCTGCTTGCGGCGAGTGATCTTTTTGCCATGCCGTCACTCTGGGAAGGGATGCCTGTCGCGCTGGTCGAGGCGATGGGCGCCGGGAAGCCGATAGTCGTGTCGCGCGTTGGCGGCATGCCGGTCATGATTCGAGACGGCGTTGACGGGGTAATTGTCGACGACGCGCTGGACGAGACGCGGTTGGCGACCGAGATCGGCGCACTGATTTCAGACCCGGAACGCCGCGTGAAGCTGGGCGAGTCTGCCCGCGCGAAAGCGCGAGCGCAGTACAGCGTAACCGCGATGACGGACACGTATCTCGAACTTTATCAGGGAAGGCAGCGAGCGTATGCGTAACCAGACAGCTCTCGTACAGAGCGGGCGATACCGCGGACGGAGTAATGCCCCCGCGCCGTCCGGTGGCGCGCCGCGTCGTGCGCCTCGTGCGCGCCCGTCGTGGTTCAAAAAACGCCTGACAGCTGAGGGTTACGCGCAGTACGCCGGCATATCGGCGACGGTGCTTTCGGTTCTGCTGGCCGTTCGTCTCTCGGAAATCGTGCCGGGGGCCGAGGTGCTGCGCCCCGTCATTGCGTCCAGCGTTCTGTGCGTCGGCTATCTGCTGTCACAGACGCGAATCGATGTCATTGAGCGCACTGCCAAGGACCCGATTGTGGTCGCGATGGTGCTCTATGGTTTGACCGCCGTGATCGGCGTCCCGTTCGCTCTGTTCAAGGCGCTCGCGTTCTCGGGTCTGGGGACGATGGGATACGGCATCCTGCTGACCGCCGCGATCATGCTCGTGCCGCCGACACTCAAGGCACTCGATCGATTCACCACGGTCAACGTTGCCGCCGCCGCGATGGTGAGCGGCGTCTGGATCATCATCGGTCAGGACAAACGTGGTAACGGTCGACTCACCTCGAGCGGCAGCTACGACCCGAACGACCTCGGCGCGATGATGTGTCTCTTCCTGCCGCTTGCATTCGGGATGATGGCGCGTGGCCCGTTCTGGCGTCGCCTACTTGGCGCCGGCTCGGCCATGACCTTCGTGCTCATGATCGTGGAGACGTCGTCGCGAGGTGCGCTGGTTGGTTTTGCTGTCCTGATGGTGACGTTGATTGCGACGATGAGGCCGACTCGCGCCATCATCACGCTGATGATTGCCGTTCCGGCGCTGATCGGCGGATGGGCGATCGCACCGCAGGCATTCAAGGACCGCGCAGCGACGCTGGAAAACGTGGACGAGGACTACAACTCCACGACGCAGACCGGTCGTGTCGCGATCTGGAAGCGCGGGTGGAAGCACTTCTACGAACACCCGATCACGGGCGTCGGCATGGGCAACTACTCAGTTGCCGAAGGGAATTACTTCCAATCGATCAATACCACGGCGGCGTACTTCACCGCGCATAACACCTACGTCCAGGTGTTTGTGGAGTTCGGCATCCTCGGGGGTTGCGCACTCGTCTTCGCGATGTGGGCCGCGGCAAAGGGGACGTGGAACATGGCCAAATGGTCGATCAGTGGTGTCCCCAACCCAGTGCACCGTCCTGAGTATCTGGCCGCGCTGACGGGATACTTCAGCGCGATTTTCTTCCTGTCGCACGCATTCGTCTTCCTGCTCTTCGCAGCGATCGGGATTGGTGGGCTCGCGCGCAACGTCCACAAGGCGACGGCCCCCCAACTCTATCGCCCGGTCTGACCAATACCTGACGCTTGCTGCGCCGACCACAAGAAACGGCACGGGTCGGGAAGCACAAACCCGTCGGAGCGGCCCTTTAGGCTGCCGTATCGCTCACGTGCGTTCTGCGATAACCGGTGTGTCTGCCGCAAGCGCTGTCGATGGATGCGCGTGCCAGACGTCATAGTGGCGGCGAAGCCCGTTGTAGAGCGCAACCAGCAGAACCCAGAGAAACGCTGCAGGGCCAAGCAGTGCCGCCGCGGTCTCAATGGAAAGCCAGACGGACAGCAGGGGAATGAACGCTACGAGTGCAATCAGGCGCGCTGTGCCAACGGGCAACAAGAAACCCAAGGTGAGAGACAGCAGTGCCCATCCGGCGATCATCACCAACACTGGTGTCGCCAGCCGTAGCAGCTTCTGCGACACGAAGTGAATCCAGATCGGATTGCGCACGGGATTGAGCACGGCCGGCAACAGCTGACATACCTGCACGAGTCCACTGAGCGTCCGGATCTTTCGCTGCAAATTCTGCGTGCGCGTGAACGTGCGATCGTCGAGTGCAATCGCGTGCTCGGTGAACGTCACGCGGTGCCCCTGCATGATGACCGCCGCAGTCGCGTACAGGTCATCACAGATCAGTCCATCCGGCAACGTCGGATACACCGTGCGCGTAAACGCCGAGATCTGTCCGGTGGTTGTCACGACAGAGTGCGCGGCTGATTGCCCACGGCGCACAAGCGTGTCCGTGCGCCAGTATGCATCGAGCGTACGATCCCCGCTGCTCTGCCGCACCGTTCCGCTCACCCCGGCGACGCCCGGCTCGAGGAATGCGGCGAGCAGTGCGTCGAGTGACCCGGCAACAAACAGTTGCCTGGAGTCGGCGAGTACAACGATGTCGCACGACGAGGCTCGAACGCCGGCGTTCAGTCCCGCCGATTTCCCGCCCGAAACATCTCCTTGCACAATGCGCACATCAGCGCCGAGCGCAGACCGATACTCCGCGAGCGACCACTCCGCACGACTGTCGACCGCGAGAATGATGTCGGTGGGGCGATTGTGATCGGGAAGTGTGCGCAGATTCTCTACGCGCTCGGCGATGACCTGCGGGTCATCGCGCGTGGCAATCACAATGGAAAACGACACCGGGTGCGGTGGAAGCAACGGCACCGGTTGAATGTGGCGTGCGCGCCAGACCATCCACGCGGTGTAGAGTCCCCAAGTCCACACGAGCAACCCGCCCGATGCGCCGAGCGTGCCGATTTCGATCAGGCCCATACGCATCTGGCTACACCAGTTACTGCGACGCGCCCAGCGAGCCGAATGCGAGCGCCGTGCGCAGAATGCGATACGAGCGACGCGGCTGGCGATGCTTGAGGAGCGTCGTGAGCGCGCGCCCGGGTGCCGTGCGCGCTGCGTGCCCGAGAATGTGGCGGACCGCGACCGATCGTGTGCCAAGGTTTCGCAGCTCGCGAACGACTGAGTCGACGTCGAGCAGATCGCCCACGCCGTACATCGGCGTGAAGTAAAAGAGCCGCTCCACTTCAGCGCGCTCATGTCGCGTCAACTCTGTTTCGTCGCCGAGTGCCGCGATCGCCGCAAAGTCCTTGAGCATTTCATCGAACAACAACTTGCTCGCGTAGATGCCGGCCCGTTGCAACAGCAAGCCCCGCTGAGCCGCCTGCGGATTTTCGCGAACGGGCAACAGCTCCTGCAGCGGCATCTCGGTCAGCAACTCGCCGATGATGCGACGGTCGTACTCGAGCCACCGACTTTCGATCTGGTCGATCGTGGTCACCCGGTCCGCCGAATGCCGCACACTCTCGTGCACACGGTAGATGTACAACGGTCCGCCGGGCGCGAGTCCACCCTGGCCATGACGCACCATGCGGATCGCGACGTCGTAGTCCTGCGAACGCAGGTATTCCGGATTGAATCCCCCGATGGCGCGTAACGCCTGCCTTCTGAACATCATGCGCGCGCCGCCGAGAAAATTCACTTCGAGCAGCGGTGCCAGCAGCCCGCGTTCCGTCAGGTTCGGCATCACGCTCGAAATCCCGCGTGATTTGATGGTGCCGTCTGCGGAGGACACGCCCTCGATGAACGAGCCAAAGCTGAACGCCAGCAGCGGATCAGCGATCAGGGGCGCAGAGAGTCGCTCGATCGCAGTTGGTACCGCCACATCGTCATCATCAAATATCCAGACGAACTCACCGCGAACCTGACTCAGCACCAGGTTCACGGCCGCGCTCTTCCCCGACTGCTTGTCGAGGCGCACATAACGCACCGCGTCACCGTACCGCGCAACGACACTCGGTGTGTCGTCGGTGGACGCGTCATCGACCACGATGATTTCCAGGGCGTTGACCGACTGCGTGAGCAGCGCGTCGAGGCATTCAACGAGCATTGCTGCCCGTGAATGCGTCGGCACGATTACACTGACCTGCGATGCCAGCGGGGGACTCGGCATTACTTGCGGATGCTGTCCTTGCGCGCTCGCGGGAACTTCTCCGCCAGCGGATCGACGTACTGGCGCTCAGCGGCGCCGATGTAGATCTGCCGTGGACGGGCGATCTTTTGTTCCTTGTCGAGAATCATCTCTTCCCACTGGGCCAACCAACCGGAAACACGCGCCACGGCAAAGAGCACCGTGAAGAAGTCCGTCGGGAACGCCATCGAGCGGTAAATCAGGCCGGTGTAAAAGTCCACGTTCGGATAGAGCTTTCTCGCGATGAAGTAGTCATCGGAGAGTGCAATCCGCTCGAGCTCGAGAGCGATCTCGAGGTCCTTGTCCATCCCGACCTGCGCGAACACATCGTCTGCCAGCTTCTTCACGATCCGGGCCCGTGGATCGTAACTCTTGTACACACGGTGGCCGAAGCCCATCAGGCGATGCTCGCCCTTGCCGCTCTTCACCGACTCAATGAACGCCGGGATGTTCTTCTTGTCACCAATCTCGGTGATCATGCGCAGCACCGCCTCGTTGGCGCCGCCGTGCAGCGGCCCGAAGAGCGCCGCAATGCCACCTGCGACTGCGGAAAACGGGTCGACACCGGACGAACCGATCGCGCGCACCGCGCTCGTGGAGCAGTTCTGCTCGTGATCCGCGTGCAGAATGAACAGCACTTCGAGCGCCTTCACGAACACCGGATTTCCTTCGTACCTG
>JBKJTE010000101.1:0-7646 GCA_046590495.1 Gemmatimonas sp.
AATGCACGCGCCTGGATTGAACGCGCCAGTGGCGCGTGCATTGATCACAAGAGCGGGCGCGTGGTGCTGCTCGTGCGTGTGTACGAAGCCGAGGTGGGGCGGTCGTCGTTGGCCCTCGCGCTTTCGAGGGACGGCGAGCATGTCGACGAAATCCGGAACACGCCGGCGATCGGACGCGAAGCGCCGTACGAAGACTGGGGTGTCGAAGATCCGCGAATCACGTGGCTCGCCAACGAGCAGCGCTACGCGATCACGTACACTGGCTATTCGCCGGCTGGCCCACGCATCTGCCTTATCACCACCGACGATATCCTTGCGCCCGAGCGCTACGTACGGCACGGCCCCCGCGTCGCCGGCGACAATAAGAACTGCGTCGTCTTCCCTGAAAAAGTCGACGGTCAGTATGTCATCCTGCACCGCCCGATGCCGCGCGTGGTGTGTATTCGTGTTGATGCCTTGGAGTCCGAATGGCCGCTCGACGGGACGACGATTCTTGGTCCAGTCGAGAACTCGTGGCGGAGTTCGCGCGTTGGGGCAGGGGCGCCGCCCATTCGTACAAGCGCCGGCTGGTTGTTGCCGTTTCATGGTGCGACATCCATCGCCGAAGGCAACGTCTACTCGATGGGTTGGTGCGTGCTCGACATCGATCAACCTGACATTGTACGATACGTCTCCGAGGCACCGGCATTAAGTCCGCGCGCGCCGTACGAGATCGAGCAGCGGAGCATTCCACAAGTGGACATGAACAACTTCGCCACCGGCGTGCGTGTGGTCTTTCCGCAGGGGCTCGTTGAACGTGGCGATGAGCTCTTGGTGTACTATGGCGCTGCAGATGTCTCGATCGCAGGCGCACGCGTGAACAAGCAGGCACTCGTTGACTACATCGAACACGAGATCACCTCAGGCCGCTCGGGCGTGCGGTGAGAAGTCGTGCCGTCATCGGGCGAGTGTGGTTTGCGCTCGCGATGATGACCGTCGCAGTTGGTGTCTCGTGCAATCGACGGCAACCGCCGCCGCTGAGTGCGGGCGCGTCACGTCCAGCCGCGATTTCACTTGCGCATCTGCGTCATCTTGGACTCGAAATCACCGTAAGTGGCCGCAAGGTGCGCGTAGTGTCGCTCTACGCAGAAGCGCCCGACTATCGTCCGACCGGTTCGCCAGCGCGTGACGGATACGAAGGCATCGCCAGCGTCGACGACGCCGCGCGCGCGGCTGTCGTGTACCTCCGTGCGTATGAACTCAGTGGCAAGGAACGCGAACGCGACGAGGCCCTGGCACTACTTGCCTTTGTGGCATCGATGGAGATGAGCGACGGCGAATTTGTCAACTTCATTGATGCGCACGGCGTACGGAATTTGAAGGCTTCGAGCAGCGCAAAGAGCATGTCTTTCTGGGCGGCGCGCAGTATCTGGGCATTGGGTGAGGCAGAACGCGTGCTCGGCGATAGTGTGATGGCCGGTGCCGGGCTTCGCGTTGTGCTCGACCGCGCCGTCGCACGCATGTCGCGAGAGGTGGCGAAGGGTCAATTGATCGGCGGCTCCGCGACCGCAACATCCGAAGGGCTGCTTGGTCTGCTCGCGATCGCGAGCGCGGCGCCGAGTGAGCGCATCGCCTTGCTCGCGGAGCGGACCGCGGAACTCTTGGTGCCATTGGCGCGCGGCAGCAACACGGAGGCACCGTGGGGGGCGCGCGTCGATGGCGCGAATGCAGCGTGGCATGCGTGGGGTTCGCGTTCAGTCGAAGCGCTGGCGACCGCAGCCGTCGTTCTCCGCAGGCCGGATTTCGCGACCGCCGCGAAACGCGAAGCTGATGCACTCTGGTCGCGATTTCTGATCGCGGGCGGAGTGCCTGCACTCGTGCGCAGCAATGGGGAAGCGGCGTGGTATCCGCAGATCGCGTACGGCGTCGGACCGATCGTCGAAGGATACCTTGCACTCGCCGGCGCGACGGGAGAGCGGCGATACGCGGCTTTTGCCGGACTGACGGCCGCCTGGTTCATGGGCGACAACGCGACGGACGCCGCGATGTACGATCAAACAACCGGTCGCACGTTCGACGGTATCGATGCTGATACGTCAAAAGGTGGAGTGCAGGTCAATCGCAACGCGGGCGCCGAGTCGACGATTGAGACGCTGTTGGCGCTCCAACGTGTTTCAGCGTCACCCGAGGCAGTGCAGTATCTGCAGCATCGCCGTGTAGGCGACGCAGCGCGGTCGTTGACGGCGTTGCCAGCAACGCGAACCTACGCCAACGCCGCAGGCGCGCAGGTTGTCGTCGCAATGAGCGACAGCGGCGCGGTGATGAAAGCGCCAACGGGGGCACGCGCACCCATCACCTTGACCTACTGGCCTGCTGCGAATCCATCCGAGGTCCGACTCGCGACGCTACTCGCGACGCAGTGGAATGCGGAGCACCCGGATGTGCAGGTGCGGGTGCAACCGCTACCGGCAGGTCGTTCGTCTGAAGAAGTGTTGTTGGCGGCAATCGTTGCAAAGGCGACGCCCGATGTGTCGTCGAATGTGTCGTCCGCGCTGCTTGCGCGATTGGTGCGCGCTGGCGGTGTCGTTCGCCTCGACGATCGTGTCGCAACGGCAGCGCGTTTGAGGGAACGAACCAGTGAATCGATGCTGACATCACTGCGGTTGCCCGACAGCGGCATCTACGCATTCCCGTGGAAGACGAATCCGGAGATGCTGATGTACAACATCGATCAGTTGAAGGCGGCCGGACTCACACCGCCACGCACGCAATCGGAGCTGCTCGATGCGCTGCGCCGATTGGCGCGTGATACCGATCTCGACGGCCGCAACGATCATTGGGGGATGTGGGCAACGCTCAAGACGACGTGGTTTGAGCGCTTCTACGACTTCTATCCGCTCTACCTTGCGAATGCAGGTGGACAGACGTTGGTGAGGGAGGGTCGGGTGCTCTTCGAGAACGCTGCGGCTGAGCAGGCAATGGAGTTGTTGCGGCATGCGTTCGCCGAGGGATGGTTGCCCAAGTCGAACTTTGCATTGGGGCGTGATCCGTTTGCCGACGGCACGGTTGCGATGAAGATCATTGGTCCATGGTTCTTGAAGGAGCTCAACGACTTGAAGGTGCCGGGTTTGCGATACGATGTCGTTCCCGTGCCGGCTGTGGACAGCGTGCCGCCGTCTCGCAGATTTGCATTCGCCGACTTGCGCAGTATCGCAATTTTCTCGACGACAGCGCACCCTGACGAGGCCGCGCAGTTTGTCGCGTTTCTCACATCGCCCGAGGCCGATCGGATGCTGATCGAGGAGGCAAGTCAGTTGCCGTACCGCAAAGCCCTTGCGGGTGATGCGCGCTTTACACAATCACTCGCCAAGTGGTCGACGCTCGCGACCTATGCGACGTACGTGGAGCGCACACGAGATCTCGACGTGGATCCGGATGTCGTCGAAATCTTCGACGTCATCTCTGAAGCGTACGAGCGCGGCGCCATCTACGGCATCATTCCCGTCAAGCAGGCGATCGCCAAGGCCGCAACCGACGTGAGGAAGATCATTGGTGCGCGCTGAAGAGCGTTCCGGGTGGTTGCTTGCCGCGCCGTACGCAACGTTCCTCGTCGCGTTTGCGCTCTATCCGATCGCGTTTGCGCTGGTGCTGGTCTTCCTGCACTGGGATCTTGTCACCACACCGACGTTTGCCGGTGTCGACAATGTGACCCTACTGGTGCACGACACGCGCTTCTGGCAGGCCGTGGCGAACACTTTTCTCTTCCTCGCGATTCACGTCCCGCTGCAGATCGTCACTGCGCTCGCATTGGCCCTCGCGCTCAATCGACAGTTGGTGTTCCGGGCATTCTGGCGCGCGGCGTTCTTTTTGCCTGTGGTCATCTCGGGCGCAGTCGTATCGATTCTCTGGAGTTCGCTCTACGCGACCGACGTCGGGTTGATCAACAATCTGCTCATGCGTACGGGATTGCAGCCTGTGCCCTGGCTTACTGATCCGTTCACAGCGATGCCGGCGATCGCGGCCATGGTGACGTGGAAGAACGTCGGCTTCTACGTCATCATCTATCTCGCGGGGCTGCAGTACATCCCGCGCAGCTGCAAGGAAGCAATAGAGATCGAAGGCGCAACAGCGTGGCAACGCTTCCGCTTTCTCACGCTACCGCTACTGCTCCCGCAAACGATTCTTGTCGTCACACTGTCAACGATCAACGGCTTTCAACTGTTCATCGAGCCGTACGTAATGACCGGGGGCGGACCGTTGCGTCGCACCTACTCGATCGTGCTCTATCTCTATACGAACGCATTCTCGTATCAGAAAATGGGGTACGCGGCAACAATCGGTGTCGCGCTCGCACTCATGATCGGTGCGGTAATCCTCATCCAGCGTCGAGTACTCGGCACTGGTGATTCGCTGTGAGTAATCCATGAAGAACCTCAGTCGGGTCGCACTCTACACGATGCTCGGTGTCGCAGCGCTGACGTTTATCTATCCGTTTCTCTGGATGGCGTCGAGCACGTTCAAGCCCCCATTTGAAGTAGGCACGCTGTCGCTCTTTCCGCAGCATGCGACGCTCGACAACTATCGCACAATGTGGGCGCGCGCACCGTTCGGACGCGCCCTGCTCAACAGTACACTCGTCGCCACGAGCATCACGGCCGCGGTACTCGTTTTCGGGTCAATGACAGCGTATGCGATGGCGCGCCTGAACTTCCGTGGACGACCTCTGCTGAACGCAATCACAACAGCGATTCTGTTGGTGCCAGGTCAACTCACACTCATTCCACTCTACACGCTGATCGTCCAGCTCGGGTGGATCGACAGCTACGCCGCGTTGATCGTGCCATACGTGTTCAATGCGACGGCGATCCTCATGCTGCGACAGTTTTTTCTGCAGATACCACAATCGCTGGTTGATTCTGCGCGCATGGATGGCATGAGTGAACAGCGCATTCTTTTCACGATCTTCTGGCCTCTCGCAAAACCGGCGCTCGCAATCGTTGCGATCTTCACCTTCATGGGGTCGTGGAACGAAGTGCTCTGGCCACTGTTGGTTGTGCGCGAACAAGAACTCATGACATTGCCACAGCTGCTCACGGTCTTTGCGCTCGGCGGCGGTGCCGGTTCGCTTGGCGTGTCACTCGCGGCTGCAATGGTGCTCGTCGTTCCCGTTGTCATCGCCTACATCTTCCTGCAGCGCCACTTCATCGAAAGCATGGCTGGCGCCGGGATCAAGGGATAGCATGCCTTCCGTTGCATTCGAGCACGTCAGCAAGCGCTTCGGCGATACCGTCATCATCGACAACTTCAATCTCGAAGTCGGAGACGGTGAACTGCTCGTGCTCGTTGGCGGATCCGGGTCGGGAAAGTCGACGATTCTGCGCATGCTGGCCGGGCTCGAGACGGTGTCATCGGGCACCATTCGCATCGGAAATCGGGATGTGACCGCGCTGCCACCGCGCGACCGTGATGTAGCGATGGTCTTTCAGGACTACGCGCTCTATCCGCACATGACAGTACGCGAGAATCTCTCGCTTGGACTTCGTCTCAAGCAAGAGCCCCGCCCGGAGATCGACCGGCGCATCGCATGGGCCGCGAACATGTTGGGTCTCGACACACTGCTTGATCGCAAACCGAAGGCGCTCTCGGGTGGACAGCGTCAACGCGTCGCGATGGGACGCGCGATTGTGCGTGAACCTTCTGTGTTTCTCTTTGACGAACCGCTTTCAAATCTCGACGCAGGCTTGCGCGCGCAGATGCGCATGGAGATCGGTGCGCTGCAACGCCGACTGGGCACAACCTCTGTTTACGTCACCCACGATCAGGTTGAAGCGATGACGCTCGGCGATCGCATCGTGGTTCTCGCAAATCACATCGTACAGCAGGTTGGCGCGCCGATCGATCTCTATCGAGCGCCAGTCAACCGATTGGTCGCAGGATTCATCGGCACGCCTCCCATGAACTTCATTGACGGAACGGTCTCGGTCCTCGACGGAGCGCGCGTCTTCCACGCGGAGTCGGTGCGTCAGACGCTCGAGACGGGCTTGCCGGAGATGATGAAAGAAGGCGCTTCGCTCACACTCGGCGTGCGTCCCGAAGATTTCATTCGCCGCTCAGACGAATCCGCGAATGAAGACGGAAGCGCAGACAAAATTGACGGCACGGTACTGCTTGTGGAGCGACTGGGTGGACTTAATCACGTCCACATCGACGTGAACGGACAGCGCATAGTCGCGGTGCTGGGCAACGACAATCTGCCTGATGTCGGCGGCCGCATCGCACTGCGTGCACCACCTGAGCGCGTGCATCTCTTCGCCAAGTCAGGAATCGCGATTCGCTAGTTACTGCAGCCGTGACGCTGCATCCGGCGCTGAGCCTCAGGGTGCTGGCGGATCCTTCATGCGCGTCTTGGCTACGCCGCTCAGGATGGCGATGCCAAGCATGATGACGCTGGCGATGATGATGTACTTCTGCGAGACGCCCATGACAGAGAGCCCCCACGCAACGCCGCCAATCACCAGCGCGGAGCCAACCAGGTAAATCGGAAACGACATGCTTTTGCTCTCTTTCTTAGGTTTCGCCACCGGACACGATCACCGGCACGCAAGGGTCGTGCTCACCCCGTGCCGAGCGCCTTGCGGACCGCTGGTGCAACAACGGTGCCGTAGAGTTCGATGCAACGCAATACCTTGTCGTGCGGGATGTGACCGACAGTGAATTGGATCATCGTGCGTTGATGGCCGAAGATCGAATGCTCATAAAGAATCTTGTCGATCACATCCTGCGGACTGCCGAGCATCATTGCGCCGTTCGGTGAGCGCTCGAAGTCAAACTGCTGACGTGTCGGTGGTGGCCAGCCGCGCTCTTTGCCGATGCGCCCCATCGCGTCGAGGTACGGTGGGTACGCCGCCGCAATTGCTGCTTCCATCGAGTCGGCGATGAAGCCATGCGAGTTGATGCTCACCGGAACGTTCTTGGGCTCATGGCCAGCGCGCTGCAGCGCCTGACGGAAGAGTTGAACGAACGGTGCAAAACGATCCGGCTCACCACCAATGATCGCGAGCGCCATAGGCAGACCCAAACCACCGGCGCGCATTGCCGACGCCGGTGTCCCGCCAACGCCGATCCACACCGGCAACAGCTCCTGCAGCGGCCGGGGATACACGCCACGATTCTCGATCGGCGCGCGGTGTTCGCCCTTCCACGTGATGCGCTCAGAGGTGCGCAGCTTGAGCAACAGGTCGAGCTTTTCGGCGAACAGCGCATCGTAGTCGTCCAGATCGTATCCAAAGAGAGGGAACGATTCGATGAACGATCCCCGTCCGGCGATGATCTCCGCGCGACCACCGGAAAGCAGATCGACCGTCGAAAATTCCTGAAAGACGCGCACCGGATCGTCAGAGCCCAGCACGGTGACGGCGCTCGTCAGCCGGATCTGCTTCGTACGTACTGCGGCCGCCGCGAGAATTACGGCAGGTGTCGACGCAACAAAATCGGGACGATGATGTTCGCCGATTCCGTAAACATCGAGTCCAACCTGATCTGCGAGTTCCATCTCCTCGAGCAGATCGCGCAGACGTTGCGCAGAAGCAGCCGCATAGTTGGCTGACGTGTCGGGGTTCGTTTCGACGAACGAATAGATGCCGAGTTCCATGCATGAAAATCTAACG
>JBKJTE010000185.1:0-7436 GCA_046590495.1 Gemmatimonas sp.
GTTGGACAGAATCCAGCAATTGGTCCTCGTCGCGCCTGTGCTGCTGTTCTCGATGGTCGCGCACGAGTACGCCCATGGTTACGCAGCGATGAAGCAGGGGGACATGACGGCCTACCAGCTTGGTCGCCTGACGTGGAATCCGCTCAAGCACATCGATCCGTTCATGACCATCATCCTGCCGGTGATGCTGGCCTTGGCGGGCGGACCGATCTTTGGCGGGGCGAAGCCGGTACCGGTGAATCCCCGAAACTATCGGCACTATAGGCAGGGTGACATCATCGTCTCGTTGGCCGGGGTCGCCGCGAATCTGGTGATCGCGCTGATCAGTGTGCCGCTTGTGATCCTGATCGGGTTGGCGGGCGATGCGCTGCCGGGGTTAGTCAAGCCGTTGAGTATTCTGCAACTGATGATCGCGCAGGGAATCTTCATCAACCTGATTCTCGCGGTGTTCAACCTGATGCCGATCCCCCCGCTCGATGGATCGCATGTGTTCAAGTATCTGTTGCCGCCGGCGTGGTCGTTGGCCTACCAGCGAGTCGGCACGTACGGTTTTCTGATTTTGTTTGCGGTGCTCTATCTCGGTCGACCTTTGGTGAATGCGTGGCTCTCGCCCGCGTTCTACCTCGGCGATCTCGCGCAGCAGGTGTACTACACACACATGCTCCCCAACCCCTTCGACGCGTGATTGCTCCGAACTTTCGCCACCATGACGTCGACGCGCCGACTTTCGTCGTCGAACTGAGTCACTTCACAGGTCCACTCGACCTGTTGTTGTCGCTCATTCGCGACGAGCAGTTGGACATTTACGACATCCCGATCGCACGCATCGCCGAGCAGTTTCTGGCGCGCATCGGTTCGCTGGGGCTCGACGAAGCGGCTGACTATCTCGAGATGGCTGCACGTCTGTTGCGCATCAAGGCGCAGATGCTGTTGCCGAGCGCCAACGGCGAAGACTCGTGGGAAGATCCGCGCGCAGAACTCGTCCGTCGTCTCCTCGAATATCAGCAGATGCGCGAAGTGGTCGACCTGCTCGAGCATCGTGGCGAGTCGCGTCGTCATCAGTTCAGTCGTCGTTGGGTGCCGCAGGCGGTGGACATCGCGCCGGTGACGGCGGCGCTGTCGCTTTCGCTTGGTGAGCTGCTGGCTGCCGTGGATCGTGTGCTGCGTACGACCAAGGAGCCGACGGTCCACGACATTGTTCCTCGCACCCTCGATGTGGCCGGTGCAATGGGTACCATTCGGACGTTGCTCGCGATGCGTCGCGATGCCCGTTGGTCGGATCTGGTCGGGCGCGACGCTGAGCCGTGGCAGATTCTTTCCGTGTTACTCGCATTGCTCGAAATGGCGAAGCTGGGTGAAGTGCGGATCGCGCAACACCGTCCTTTCGCCTCTGTGGAGATTCGTCGTGACGCCATTAGCGAAGCTGCTTGAAGCAGCGCTGTTCGCCGCCCCGCGCCCCATTCCCCTTGAGGCGCTGGCGTCGCTGGACACCGAGTCCAGTCCCGCCGCGGTAGCCGCGGCACTCGACGAACTTCGCGAGCACTATGATGTCGACGGGCATGGCGTCGAACTGGTCGAGCAGGGTGGTGGCTGGCAGATTCTCACGCGCGCCGAGTATGCAGAAGCGATCGAAAGAGCGCAGGTTGCCGTGCGTCCGCAGCGTCTCTCTGCGGCCGCGCTCGAGACCATGGCGATTATCGCCTACCGTCAGCCGATCGGTCGCGCTGAAGTCGAGGAGATTCGGGGCGTGGCGGTGGGCAGCGTGCTCAAGTCGCTCCACGAACGCGGACTGATCGACATCGTCGGCCGCAGCGAAGGGATCGGTCGTCCGCTGCTGTACGGGACGACGTCGCAGTTTCTCGAGCAGTTTGGTCTCCGTCATCTCGAAGAGCTGCCACGCGCTGATGAACTGGCGATTGCGCTTCGAGGGGCGGGCAACTCCGTCGTCGCGGAGTGACGCGCCCAGGGGAGCGACGATCGGGGCCCGCGTCAAGCTCGCGCGGCGGAGCACCTCGTTCGGGAGACACACGCGGTGGCGCGAAGGGTGGCCCCAAGGGCGGTGCCCGCCCCGGAAAGCCTCGCAACAATCCGAATCCGGCGTCGCGATCCAATGCGCCGGTCACACCACCGCCTCGGCCGATGTCGGAAGACCGGCCCGCGCGTATGCGTAAGCCGACCGCCAAGCGCGCGGCGCCGACGGTTGCCGGAGCGGGTGGAGCAGGCGGCACGGTGAAGGCCGAATCAGAAGGGCCGATGCGGGTGCAGCGCGCTGTGGCGCGCGCCGGGCTGGCGTCACGTCGCGAGGCCGATCGTGCGGTCGCCGAAGGGCGTGTGCTCGTGAATGGCGTCGTCGCCGTGATCGGTCAGGTCGTCGATCCGACCAAGGACAAGATCACGCTCGATGGTGACTCAGTGAGCGTGAATGTCCAGCAACACCGCTGGATCGTGCTGCACAAGCCGGCCGCGATCATGACGACGCGCAAGGACCCGCAGGGGCGGAAGACGGTGTTCGATCTCGTGCACAAAGTCCCGGGCTTGGTCTATGTCGGACGGTTGGACTACATGACCGAGGGCGTGTTGCTCCTCACGACCGATGGTCGGGCCGCGCATGCGCTCACGCACCCGAGCAACGAAGTCGAACGCACGTATGTCGCGACCGTTCGTGGCGATGCGGCGACGGCGGTGCGCGAGGCGCGTCATGGCGTGCAGCTCGAAGACGGTCTGGTGGTGCCACGCGATGTCAGCGCGACCCCGATGGGGAATCGCCGATGGGCCTTCGAAGTGACGATCGCGGAAGGGAAAACTCACGAAGTGCGTCGCATGTGTGATGCGCTGGGGCTTGAGGTGGAGCGATTGGTCCGCACCAGTTTTGGTCCCGTGAAACTGGGCGATCTGCCCGCGGGCGAAACGCGCGCGCTGACGACCAAGGAGATCACGGTCCTCGAAGCGTTGATTCCCACGGCGTAATCCGGTGTCGTAGCAAGGGGATCGTGGGTTGTTGCGTGTCTCCATTGTGCGCAAGGCCGGAGCTTCGAGCGCCATCGCGGGGTATATCGCTACACTTCGTTTTCGCCCCGGATCGCTCCCGGTTCGGGCCGCCCATGGATCTACCGAGGAGCAGGAAGACGTGACCACGAGCGTTGCCGCGTCGGCTGATGCGGCTCTGGTGCAAGGCGTACTGCGCGAAGTGGCGCGTCGCATCGTCGGGCAGGAATACATGGTCGAGCGTTTGCTCATCAGCCTTCTCACCGGTGGCCACGTGCTGCTCGAGGGCGTGCCGGGGCTCGCGAAGACCTTGACGGTTCGTACGCTCGCGGAGACGGTGAATACCTCGTTTCAGCGTATTCAGTTCACGCCCGACCTGTTGCCCGCCGACGTTGTCGGCACGCAGATCTTCGATCAGCCGAGTGGCGAGTTCCGGGTGAAGCACGGGCCGATCTTCGCGAACATCATTCTCGCGGACGAAATCAATCGCGCCCCAGCAAAGGTGCAGGCGGCGTTGCTTGAAGCGATGCAGGAAAAGCAGGTCACGATCGGCGGCACGACATACAAGCTCGCCGAACCTTTTCTGGTACTTGCGACGCAGAATCCGATCGAGCAGGAAGGCACGTATCCGCTCCCGGAAGCGCAGGTGGATCGTTTCATGTTCAAGCTGCGTGTCGGCTATCCCACACGGGCCGAAGAGAAAGAGATTTTACGACGCATGGCCGGTGGCGACAAAGTGGTCGTCTCACCGGTCGCATCGCCTGAAGACCTGCTGGACGCGCGTCGTCGCATTTCCGAGTTGTACATGGACGAGCGCATCGTCGACTACATAGTCGAATTGGTGCATGCGACCCGCTTTCCTGCCGATGTGGGTGCTGCGGATCTCAAGCCGCTGATCGAGTTCGGCGCGAGCCCGCGTGCCACGATCGCGTTGGGGCAGGCTTCACGCGCCCATGCGTTTCTGCGTGGACGTGCGTTCGTGACCCCGGATGATGTGAAGAGCATCGCGCCCGACGTGTTGCGCCATCGCGTGTTGACTTCTTTCGAGGCGGACGCCGAGGGGGTGACCAGCGATACGATTGTCGCGCGACTGCTCGCGACCGTCGAGACGCCCTGAGCGTAGTGTCATCCACCACCCGGTCGATGTCTGACGCGGCGACTCCGGCTGTGGCACCAGCTGCATCACTCGCGGCCTCACCGGCTGGGGTCGCACCGGCAGATGTGTTGCGCCAGGTGCGCCGGATTGAGTTGCGCACGCGCCGTCTGGTCGACTCGAGTTTTGCCGGTGAGTATCGCTCGCTCTTCAAGGGGCAGGGGATGGAGTTCTCGGAGGTACGAGAATATCAGCCCGGTGATGAAGTGCGTTCGATCGACTGGAACGTGTCGGCGCGCATGGGGCGTCCCTTCGTCAAGCGATACGTCGAAGAGCGCGAACTGACGATCATGCTCGCTGTTGATTTGTCGGGCTCTGCGCGCTTCGGAACGCGCGCGCGGTTCAAACATGATCTCGCCATCGAACTTTCGGGGGTGCTCGCGCTTGCCGCGACGCGCAACAACGATCGCGTCGGGATGATGCTGTTCACCGATCGCATCGAGCACGCGCTACCGGCACGCAAGGGACGCAAGCACGCACTCCGCCTCATTCGTGATCTGATCGCGACGAAGCCGGTCGGCACGGGAACGTCAATAAGTGTTGCCGTCGATCGATTGATGCGGCTGCTGCCACATCGTTCAGTCATTTTCCTCTGCTCGGATTTCATTGCTGACGATCTCGAAAAGCCGTTGGCGCGACTCGCGCAACGTCACGATGTGATTGCCGTGTCGCTCGAAGATCCGTCGGAGCGCACCCTTCCCAACATCGGCCCGGCGCGCTTCGAGGATCCGGAAACCGGCGCGCGCATCGAAGTCGATACGTCCAACCCGGAAGTGCGCGCCGCCTTCGCCAAGCGTGTTGCCGCAGACGATACCGCGCGACGGTCGCTCTTCGGACGTCTTGGCCTCGATGAGATCATCGTGCACACCGAACACGGCTACGTCGACGCCTTGATGGCGTTTTTCCGCGCGCGCACGCGTCGTCCGCATGGTGCCGTGCGCACTGGCCCGCGTGGCGTGCTGGGCGACGCAGCAGGGCGTGACGTGGGCGGCCACGAGATGGCTGGCCGAGACGGCGCGGCGCGTGACACACGCGTGCCGACGGCGGCGCGGCGGCGATGATGTCCATGATGATGTTTGCGCAGAGAGTAGCTGCGATCCTGCGAACGCCGCCATTACGTCTGCGTGCGTCGCGCATGTTGGCACAGCGCATGGCGATCGCGGCGATCGCCATCACATGCATTGCAGACGCGAACGTCGTCGGCGCTCAGCCGCGTCGGCTGGCGATCAGACCAAGGCAGACGACGCTGAAGACAAAGGCGCCCGCACTGCCGGTCGCAGCAACGGTCGACTCGATGCAGATCCCGCCCGCGATTCGCGCCGGAACACTTGTGCGCCCCGAGACGGTGGCTGTCGGCGATCCGTTCGTGTTCGTGGTGTCGGTCGAAGTGCCGGCCGGCGCGCGCATCGAATGGCCGGCCATCACCGACACCGCCGCTGTGGTCGTAATGCGCGAGCCAGTACGCGTGACGTCGGAAGAGAAGGGGGCCACGCGTACTGAAACTGCGACCTATGCGCTGGCGCCATGGGATGTGGGCGCACTGCCCATCGGTCTCGCCGACGCGATCGTGCATGTCGGCGACAAGACGCTGCGCGTACCGATGACCGCGGCGCATGTTGTCGTAAAGACCGTGCTCCCCGGCGACACGACGCTGCATACACCGAAGCCGGCGAAGACCCTTTTCCCGCGCCTGCTGCCGTGGTGGAAGCGATGGTGGCCTGCGCTTGCAATCATCGCCGCACTGTTGCTGCTCTGGTGGATCTGGAGTCGTCGCAAACGCGGTGCAGCCGCAGATTCACGAGCGCCGCTCGATGTGTACGCGCGCGCCATGCATGACTTCGAACGATTGGAGCGACTCGCCCTGCTCGATGCTGGCGAAGGCGGGCGCTTCGTCGCGCTGGCCGTCGAGATCCTGCGCACGTACCTCTCGGCGCGCATTCCGGATGCGGCGCTCTCACGCACGACGTCTGAGCTTGTGGTCGTAATGGCCGACGATATCCGCGTGCCGATTGCGACGCTGCTTACGCTGCTTGAAGAATCAGACGCCATCAAGTTCGCGCGACGAACGGTCACGCCTGCGCATGCACGCGCGCTCGCGGCTGATGCTCGTTCGATCGTAGAGCAGATTGAGCTGGCTGAACGGGCTCGCGTCGCGGCCGACGAAACGCGGCTCCGTGATCAGGAACGTGCACATCGTGATGCGACCGAGGCCGCTGAAGACGAAGCGCGTCGCCAGTCCCGTCGTCCGAAGTCGGGGGCGACATGAACGACTTGATTGCAAGGTTGCGCGGGCTCGACATCTCGTTGTTTCGCGTCGATGACGTCACGATACTCGGCATCAGCTTCGCGCATCCGTACTTCTTGCTGCTGTTGCTTCTGTTGCCGCTCTGGAGTTGGTGGCGCCGTCGTCGTGTGCAGCAGCAGGACGCGATTCCGTTTTCGCGCGTTGCCGCACTTGTCGCTGGCCCCGCGCCACGGATCAGTTGGCAGCGACTGCTCCCGTGGCTTCGTACCATCGCACTGATCGGATTCATTGGCGCCGTCGCGCAACCACGCTCGGGCGCGCGTGCAGAAAACGTGTCCAACGAAGGAATCGATATCGCGCTCGCAGTCGACATCTCGAGCTCGATGCTGGCGGAAGACTTTCAACCGCAGAATCGCATTGAAGTCGCAAAGGACAAGGTCAAACGCTTTGTGCTTGGTCGAAAGACCGATCGGGTCGGACTCGTCGCGTTTTCCGGCGAGGCGTTGACCCAGGTTCCGCTGACGACCGATTATCCCGTTATCCTCGCAGCGATCGACAATCTGCAGGTCGGTCAACTCGAAGATGGCACCGCGATCGGCACGGCCATCGCGACGGCGGCCAATCGTTTGCGCACGGCCCCCGGACGTTCGCGCGTGATGGTTGTGCTCACCGATGGCGAAAACAATCGTGGCGCGATCGACCCGCGAACGGCTGCACAGGCCGCTGCCGCATTCGGCATTCGCATCTACACGATCGGCGTTGGCACTGAAGGGATGGCGGCGGTGCCTGTTGGCCGCGGTCTGTTCGGACTGCGCTACGAAAATCGCCCAGTGAAAATCGACGAACCGTTGCTGACGGAAATCGCGACGGGTACGGGTGGGCGTTACTTCCGCGCGCGCGATGGTGAAGCGTTGCAGCGGATATACGAACAGATCGACACGCTTGAACGAGCGCGACTCGACGATTGATCGTTCAAGCGTGTCGATCTGTTCGTATATCCGCTGCAACGCTTCACCATCGCGCGCGCGGAAGTAACGCCCACCCGTACCCGTC
>JBKJTE010000225.1:0-4524 GCA_046590495.1 Gemmatimonas sp.
GACCGCTCGACATAAAGAAAGACGCCCTGTCGCGATTGGTTGCGACGGGGCGTTTTGTATTGACGGCGACTGCCGTCGGGTTCATGAGCTGATTGCGGCCGACGTCCCGCTGGGAGACGGCTAGAACGAATCAAGCCCCGCCGCGACCGGAGTCGTTGCAGGGCTTGGCTTTCGTTCAATCGGGGCGACAGGATTTGAACCTGCGACCTCCTGCTCCCGAAGCAGGCGCTCTACCGGGCTAAGCTACGCCCCGTTGAAATCCGGAGTAACACCTTCAAGTGCGCCCAGGAGGACTCGAACCTCCAACCTTCTGATCCGTAGTCAGATGCTCTATCCAATTGAGCTATGGGCGCAGACCGGAACCACTCTTGCAGCGCAAACCACCAGCGCCGCAAGACCCACATCGTAGTTGGTCGAAGCGGTACTCACAACCGCCTACTCAACACCGACTCGTCCAGTTACATGGGTCGTACAAGACTCGAACTTGTGACCTCCACGATGTCAACGTGGCGCTCTAACCAACTGAGCTAACGACCCAGGATGCAGTGACATCCAACGCCACTACAACGACATCATGCAAACTTCGATACCGCAAAGCGGGAAACGGGACTCGAACCCGCGACCCCAACCTTGGCAAGGTTGTGCTCTACCAACTGAGCTATTCCCGCAAGAACAACCGGAGGATCTACTCGGCCGGGTCACCGGATTCCATCGGTAATTCAACACCGACCGAACGGAGGACCACACCGGGATGGAGACGAGCGGGATCGAACCGCTGACCTCTTGAATGCCATTCAAGCGCTCTCCCAACTGAGCTACGCCCCCGGGGCGCGACACCCCCGCTACGCGATTTCCAAGGGAAGTCGGCGGCGAGGGTGTCAGGAACCGCGCAGTCTAGTCGGGTGTATGTCACTCGTCAAGCAGAACGACAACGATATGCACTGGCGAAATAACCCTCGCGACGTATCTTGCGAGGCTATCCGGAACCTGCGTGAAATTGCCGTTGTACCGCTTTGTGGAGTGCGACCCATGCAGATGGTTGCAGCGAGGGCGCCGCGGCCCGGACTGACCGACGTGACCCGCGCCGGTATCCTGTTTCCAGCAACTTTGTACGTGGACGATGTCACGTCCCGAGGACCATAGAATTCTATGACTGACGTTAAGCGGAAGCGCCGTCGTGCGGCACCCGCAGGCATCGCGCCTACCGAACCTGAGCGCGACATTCTCGATCAATACCTCTACGAGGTCAGCACGTATCCGCTGCTCAAGGGTGCGGAAGAGATCGAGCTTGCCAAGAAAATCCGCGCCGGCGATCAGGACGCGCTGCAGGAGCTGGTGAAGCGCAACCTTCGCTTCGTTATCTCCGTCGCCAAGAAGTACCAGAATCGGGGGCTGCCGCTCATCGATCTGATCGGCGAAGGCAACGTCGGGCTGCTCACGGCGGCGCGAAAGTTCGATCCGGACCAAGGCGTGAAGTTCATCTCCTACGCCGTGTGGTGGATTCGCCAAGCGATTCTCTCGTCACTCGCCCGTCAGGGACGCACGGTGCGTGTGCCGCTCAATCGCACCGCCGATCTCTCGCGCATCATCAAGGCGTCGGAAATTCTTCGCCAAAAGCTGCGTCGTGAACCCTCACCGGAAGAACTCGCGCAGGTCACGGGACTTTCGGTGGACGTCGTGCAGTCGCTCGCCGCGCTGAACACGGGCGATGTGCGCCTCGACGCGCCGATGGATCCCGATGGCGATCGCTCGCTCATCGAGCGCTTCGTGGCCGACGAGATGCCGGATACGGAAGAAGAAGCGATGAACCGCTTCCTCACCGACGAAATCGAACAGGCTCTCTCCACGTTGCCGCCGCGCGACGCGAAGGTGCTTCGTCTCTACTTCGGGCTCGAGGGTGGACGTGAACACACGCTCGAAGAAATTGGCAGCATGCTCGGCGTCACCCGCGAGCGCGTCCGCCAGCTTCGCGATCGCGCGCTCAAGCGTTTGCGTGAAGGCGATGTGGGGCGGGCCCTGTCCAGCTTCGCTGCATAGCGGAGCGCGACGAGCAGAACAAAGACTGCTGGCCGCGAATCACGCGAAAACCTGCGAATCTGCTCCAAGCGGATTCGCAGGTTTTCGCGTAACCGGTGGCTCGTTGTTTGCTTTTGTGGGATGAGCGCAGGTTTCGCCTTCCGACGCGCTGTACCCGCCAACATATTCGTGATCTCATGATCGACCTCAAAGACGTCCACAAGTCGTTTGGCCCGAAGCAGGTGCTCCGCGGGTTCTCCCTCAAGGTGAATGAGGGAGAGACCATGGTAATCATCGGCTATTCGGGCACCGGCAAGTCGGTCGCGATCAAGCACATCGTCGGATTGCTTGAACCGGATTCCGGCGAAGTGTGGGTTGATGGACAACGTGTCGATCGGCTTTCGCGCGAGGCGCTCTACGCGTTGCGCGGCAACATCGGATACGTCTTCCAGTTCGCCGCGCTCTTCGATTCAATGAGCATCGGCGAAAACGTGGCGATGGGCCTGCGCAAGCAGGGGACGCTGTCCGAGTCAGAGATCACCACCCGCGTCAACGAAGCGCTCGACCTGGTCGATCTCCCGGACGTGCAACATCGCATGCCGGCTGAGCTCTCCGGCGGCATGCGCAAACGAGTTGGCATTGCGCGCGCCATCGCGCTGCGCCCCAAGTACATCCTATACGACGAACCGACGACTGGTCTTGATCCGGTCACGTCGGCGACCATCGATGCGTTGATGGTGCGCATGCGGGAGCAACTTGGAGTTACCGGCATCGTTATTACGCACGACATGCGGAGCGCGTACACCGTCGGAACGAAGATCGCGATGCTGTACGAAGGCAGCGTGCGGCAGGTCGGCACGGTTGAAGAAATTCAGCAGAGCACCGATCCGCTCGTGCGTCAATTCATCGAAGGGCGCGCGACGCTTGAAGGCTCGGCACCTATGATCGGTGTGGCCTCGCATACCGAGACGGCAGCCGCGGTCGGGTGATTCCCAATGAGCCGGTCGTGAACGAACGTGGCGATCAGCGGAAGCGCGCAGGACGCGCGAAGCTCGAAACGTCGGCCGGCGGCGTTGTCTATCGCGTGCAGGAGGGCGAGCCGCTGTTCCTGCTCATTCGCGACAGCTATCGCAACTGGGGTTTCCCGAAGGGGCACCTCGAACCCGAAGAGCAGCCGGAGGCCGCAGCGCTGCGCGAGGTGCGCGAAGAAACAGGCCTCGATGCACTCAGTCTCGACGGCGCGATCGACACGATCGATTGGTTCTTTCGCTTTCGCGGTCGACTCGTACACAAGGTTTGTCATTTCTTTTTGATGCGCACCGATAGCGCTCGCACGACGCCGCAACGTGAAGAGGGAATCACGGCGTGTCGCTGGGCACGCTTCGATGAGGCCGTGCGCCTGGTCTCGTACACGAACGCGCGCGATGTTCTGGCGCGTGCGAACACGATGGTGCAAAGCGCGGCGACGCTGCCACCACTCGCGCCGGTTCCCTCGACAGACGCGCTTGCGGACTGACTTGCCTACGGCTGCTCGGTCGGGTGGAGGCGAAGGTGCCGCGCCAACGCTCTACGTCGTTGCGCTGCTCAAGCGTGATCGTGCACGCGCGTTGATTCGCGCGGCGTTTCCACGTCGGCGTGCCCATGTAGTCGCGGTGAAAACCGTTGCCGATGTCGAAGCGCAGCTGACGCAACAGCTTGTGGACGCGGTGATCGTCGATGGAAGTGCCGGTGAAGAAGCGATGCGTGTCATCGCGCGCGCGGAAGAGTTCCTGAGCGTGCCCTTTATCGTGGTCACGGCAATGCTTCCGGCCGACGCACCACTTGTTGCGCGCGCCTCCGAGTGCGGCGTGGCGGAGCTGCTGGTCGAAGGAGTGGACGACAGCGTTGCTCGCGAATTGGTCTCGCGGCTGGCGTTCTCGACTCGGTTCGAACGCGCGCTCTCGACACCACCGCCGGTGCTTCATCTCGAAACGCCGTTGCAGATCGCCGTGTGGCAGAGCGTGGTCCGGCGCGCTGGTCGACCGATCCGCACCGACCAACTCGCGCGCGATCTGGGTGTTTCCCGCGAACACCTTTCGCGCAGCTTTGCCGTTGGGCAGGCGCCGACGCTCAAACGCGTGATCGACTTGGTCCGGGTGCTGGCTGCGGCCGAGCTGGCCAAGAATGCCGGCTATGATGTGCGGGACGTCGCGCAGGTATTGGGCTTCGCCTCGTCAAGTCATCTGTCGAGCACGACCCAGCGCTTGGTTGGCGCCAAGGCCAGTTCGCTGACGCGACTTCGCGCGGTCGATCTATTGGAACGGTTCCAGCAGCATTCTCAGGAGCCGTCGTAACTCTTGCCCCCCGTCAGGCCTTGTGATAATTTTCACAAGCTGGTCCCGACTCGATTCCTCCGCATTCCACGCCTGCGCATCATGACCACCCAGACCGCCCTTCGCCCCGGCGAAATCAAGGACATCCTCCTTCGCGAAATCGAAGCAGCCGATCTTGCCGACCTGAACGTCGAAG
>JBKJTE010000346.1:0-7504 GCA_046590495.1 Gemmatimonas sp.
CCATGTCGTCGGCACCCAGCCGATCGATCAGCTCGTTGGTGATTACGCTACCGCGGGGCGCGAAAGGCGTGAAGCCGTACACGGCGGCAGGCTCGGCGACTACCGTGGGCCTGGGCGCGGTCAGCGCCTGCCGCGCCAGCTCTGAAATGACCTCGCCCGCCGTCTTGTTCTCGCGACGCGCGCGCTCCTTGGCAGCAACAAGGACGTCGTCAGCGATATCGAGGGTTGTGCGCATACATCAGATGTTAGTGCATCAAACATCTGATGTCAAATGAAATTCGCCTTGCGATCGGGCGAATTGTGGATCCTTTAGGGCGCCCCGCCGGCGCAAGCTTACCCTTGATCTCCTCGCCCCAGTTCGTGAGGAGGTCGAACCCGTCGCGCGACCTTGCCGCCCGGCGGGCCGGGATCGCCCACTGCTCACGGCTCGCGTGGCGACGCCCCGGCCTTCCCCAGCATCGATTGCCAGTTGACGACCATGTACAGCTTGCTGACGCTCGCGCCAGCCTTGAAGAACAGGAACTCGTTGCCGCTCGGAAACACGTCGAAGTTCATCTCGATGCCTCTACCGTACGTATCGGCAAAGAGGGTGTCACGGCGCGTCACCGCGAATTGCGGCGTCTCCACGATCGACGCCATCATCAGGTGCGTTGGGCCACGATAGAAGAGCGACTTGCCATCATGAGCCCAGCGCGCCTCGATTGCGCCCCCGATTGAAAGCGGAACACGCGCCCCCGGGCCTGGCAACGGCCGAATGAAGGCTTCCTGCGTTCCCGACTCATCCGACAGGTACGCCAACCAGCGTCCGTTGGGCGAAATCGCTGGTGACTGTTCACTTGCGGCCGACACGAGGAACGGGCGCAACGACGGCAGGGAATCTGCGGGGGCGATGTAGATGTCTCTCGGCACCAGCGTACGAACGGCAAAGAATGCGTCTGCCGGACCCGGCTCCACTTCGCCGAGCCTTGGCCGCCGAAGATGGATGGACTCCACACCACCGCCATCCCAAGCGCGGGAGGCGACGCGCGTGGAGTCCCCTTGCCCATTCATGTAGAACAGCGTGGCTCCATCACGCGACCACGCGGGCCGGTAGCTCTCCCCGTCGGTCGTCAGCTTCGACATCGCGCCGCTCTCAATCTCGTAGATCCAAAGATCGCCCTGTCCGAACCCACCCCCCATTACCCGAACGGCAACACGACGACCGTCCGGCGATACGCGCCCGTTGGCATACGCTTTCGGTTCGGGGGTCGTGAGTGATCGCTCGCGACCGCGCCGGTCAACGGCCCACATCGTGGTCAGTACGTCAAAAGAGCCGGCCTGGTACGCAAGCCACCCACCATCTCGCGCAACCGTGAAATCGTATACCACTCTCGACCCGTTCGGCGACACGCCGCCGAACAACTGGACTGCGGATCCCGTGACCGTGAGCGATCGTGCCGAGAATGGCACTGCGAAGACCGCCGGACCGCGATTGAACACCACGTACCCGGGATTCACGAAATGGGCCCCCGCACCGCTTACGCCGAGGTCAGTCACCCGACCGTCAGTCAATGCAATGAGCCCTAGGGAGCTTGAGTCAGACGATGCCACGTACTTGCCATTGAAAATGGTCACGAGGGCATGCGTCCCCCCTGGCAGGATGTGCGGCTGAATCAACACGCTGCTCGCGCTGCGGCCGTCGGCTGTGTCTGATCCCAAGCGCCGCGCCGCACCCCCGTCGTCCGAAACGATCCACAGCCCGCGTGGGCCCAACGAGTACACGATCCGTCCGTCGTCTCCCCAGGAGGCACTGTAAAGGACAGCTGGCTCCTTCACGCTCGCGATCGTCTGGGGGGTGCCACCAGTCGAGGGGACTTTTTTGAGCGCGCGGCCAGTGGAATAGAGCAACCACTTTCCGTCTGGCGAAGTGCTGACCGACTTGGCGCTGTGGCCGCAGCTGAGAGCAGCGCGACGGCAGCCAGCGCGCCCAGCGTTCGACGCGAGGCCGCGGGTCGAATACCGTGTGCGCCGCCGTGCGCGTCGGCTGTCGTGAACGACGGGTTCGCGAGTGCCTCCGCGAACGCCCTCGCGCTCGCGAATCGATCGGCCGGCAACTTCTGCAACGCCGTCATCACGGCGGCTTCAACGTGCGGCGGGATGGTCCCGCGTTGCGCCGTCAGCGACTCGGGCGTGCCGATAAGGACGCGCGCGACGATTGCCTGTGCGGTGCTGCCCGTAAACGGCGGATCACCCACCAGCATTTCGTACAGCACGCAGCCGAGTGCATAGATGTCCGTGCGCGCGTCGAGCGTGCGCTCGCCCATGGCCTGCTCGGGGCTCATATACTTCGGCGTGCCGAGGCTCATGCCGGTCTCGGTCATGCGCGCGCCGCCGGTCGTGCTGGCCGCGAGTGCGATGCCGAAGTCGGCGACCAGCGCGTGGCCGCCCTGCAGCAGAATGTTCTCGGGCTTGATGTCGCGATGGATCACGCCGCGTTCGTGCGCGTACTGCAGTGCGTCGGCCACTTCACGCGCGATGCGGAGCGCGTCGTCGATGGGGAGTTGTTTCTCGCGGTCCAGCTTGTCGCGCAGCGATTGGCCGTCGATGAACGGCATGGCGTAGAACACGGTGCCGTTCACGGCGCCCGAGTCGAACAGTGCGAGAATGTGCGGGTGCTGCAGGTTCGCGGTGGTCTTGATTTCGCTCAGGAACCGCTCGCCGCCGATGACGGCCGCGAGTTCTGGCCTGAGCACCTTGATCGCAACGAGGCGGTCATGCTTGAGATCGCGCGCGAGATACACCGTGGCCATGCCACCGGCACCGAGTTCGCGGACGACGGTGTAGCGATCGGCGACGGCGGCGGAGAGTTTCGTCAGGTCGCTCATTGCCGGAAAACTTGCGACGCGCGGCAGGATGACGCGAGGTGCACGCGTGTCCTCTTACCGAGCGGTCGCGCGCACCCGCAGCCATTCGGCGATCACTGCTTCGTCGGCGATGTCGGTGGCGACATCGAGCATGAGGCGGACGGCGTCGGCCGGTGCGGCCTCGATGCGAATGTTGTTGACCCGCAGAAACGTCAGTCCGGTTGCAAATGCCGTGCGCTTGTTCGCGTCCTGATAGCCGTGATTCTTCGCGAGGCCGAAGATGTAGCAGGCTGCGCACTCGAACAGCTCCGCACCGGTGTACTCAAAACGATTTTGCGCACGCGCGATCACCGAATCGATGCCTCCGGGATTCCGCATGCCAGCGTTTCCGCCGTATTGCTGTCGCAGGTCGTCATGAATGAGGTCCACCACCGCCCGGTTCAGCCAAACCGGCTCCATTGACTAGAGCTTCGCGAGCGCTGCGAGAGCAGCGCGATTCTCTCTGGCCACTTCGGCATACGCCGCGAGCGCGACCCGTGTCGCCGGATCCACCGCAGTCAGGAGAATGCCGTCCGGCGTCTCCAGCACGAACAGCTCGTCGTTCGCCGCGAGATGCTGCCGCTGCAGCAACTCCTTCGGGAGAATGGCGCCGACGGAGCCGCCGATCTTCTTGAGTTTGATGGAGTGGACCATGACGTTCTCTGTGGTTGGGCCAGTGCAGCGGGCGGGACGAGGTGCCGGTGACTCGCGCCAATCAAGTATAACAAAAGTCAAACACGCGGCAAGTCGCTCGAACGAGCGGCAGCCGGAGGCCTCCGTGGAGACAACCCAACGGTCCTCATTGGCACCCGGGAACACTCTGAGGTCGCTGATTGCGTTGGAGCCCTGGCGATACCCCATCCATCCGCGATCGCGCGTCGTGAGCACGTTCAAGACTTCCTACTCTCTCGGCAACGTCACCCGAAAACTCGCACCAGCAACCACGTCATCCAGCGTGATCTGGCCGTCGTGTGCATGTGCGATCGCCTGCGCGATCGCGAGACCAAGCCCGGCGCCACTCGCCTTGGCGACGGTGTCGACGGCGACGGTGTCGGGTTCGTGGGTCTGCCCTTCGCTTGCGAGATCGGGCGGCGCAACTTCTGCGCGCACAAATCGGTCGAAGATGCGTGGACGCAGTTCCGCCGCGATACCACGGCCGTTGTCCGCGACGACAAAGAGCACCTGCTCGGCGGTGCTCGCCAGCGAGACGGAGATGCATCCGCCGCGGGGTGTGTTTTTCAGCGCGTTGTCGAGAAGATTGAGTAACAGGCGGCGTAACAGCGCACGATCACCCGTCACGAATGGCGGATACGTCTGCGCGGTCGAGATGCAGCTGTCGAGCAACACGCCGCGTGCGTCAGCGATCGTGCGCACACTGCGCAGCCCGGCGTTGAGCAGCTCCGCAATATCCACGCACTCGCGGCGATCGAGTGGGCTTCCGGCGTCCGTCCGCGCGAGGAGAAACAGGTCGTCTACAATGCGCGTGAGTCGGACTGATTCATCGCGAATGACGGCCAACGCTTCACGATACTCATGTTCTTCACGTACGGCCCGCTGCAGCGTCACGTCAGCCTCACCGCGCACGATCGCAATCGGCGTGCGCAACTCGTGCGACGCGTCGGCGACAAACTGCTTCTGTTTGCGAAACGCGATGTCAACTCGGCCGAGTAGATCGTTGATGACCGTCGCGAGTCGTCCGAGTTCGTCATGTGAGTTGCCGACAGGCAGCCGCTCGTCGAGTGTCGCGGCAGAAATGCGCGCCGCGCGCGCAGCCATTTCGTCCATCGGCGCGAGGCTGCGTCGCGCGATCGCGTAGCCCGTCACCACCGAGACGAGCAGTGCGAGCGGAATGGCAAAGAGCAACGTTGTGCGCACGCGTCCCAGCACGGCGCGATCGTCTTCGCCCGAGCGCAGCACACCGACAATGAACGCCGGCGCTTCGGGGTAGTCTTGTCCGGCGGGCACGCGAATCAGCGCGGCGCGCCAGTCAAGATCCTCGATGTGAACGGTGCGAAGCGCGACTTCACCGGGCTTCACACTCTGACGCAGCAGATCACGAACCGCGGCCGGCATTGCAAGCGTATCCGGGTCGGCGGGCGCAACCGCCGGAACCGGCGGGCGCGCCAGGCCCGGGCGGGTCGGCGCAGCAGAACGCGGACGTACAGGACCACGGCTCGCGGCCAGAACGCGTGCGGCTTCGTCAGCGATGAAGACATCGAGATCGCGCGTGCGTAGTTCGCGCAATGCAGCGCGTGCCGCGTCACCACGCACACGAGCAACATCACCACGATCGCGCGCGGCGCGCCGTTCGGCGGAGAGGGCACCAGCGATTGCGCGTGCGGATTGACTCACCGATGCGTCACCGCGTTCGCGCAGCACCGCCGAAAGTGTGAGAAATCCACCATTGGCGAACGCGATCAGTACCATCGCCAGTACGCTGGCATTCCAGAGTGTGAGGCGGAGGCGAATCGACGTGCGCACGCGTGGCGTCATGCCGGCGGGCCTTCCGTCAGGATGTACCCCGCACCCCGTCGTGTGTGAATGAGCGGCTTCCACGGTGCGCGATCGATCTTGCCGCGCAAACGATTCACATATACTTCGACCGCGTTTGTGAACGGATCGTGGTTGTCATCCCAGACATGCGCAACGATATCGGCGCGCGACACAACACGTCCTGCATGTCGCGACAACAGTTCGAGCAGCGCATACTCTTTCGACGTAAGTGCGATCGTCACGCCTGCGCGCGTGACGGAATGCGCGAGTGAGTCGATCTCGAGATCAGCGATTGTGATCTGCGCCGATTGCAATACTTCCGGTCGACGCAACAGCGCGCGAAGGCGCGCGAGCAGTTCACCAAAGTCGAAAGGTTTGGTGAGATAGTCGTCCGCTCCGGTATCGAGTCCGGCGATGCGATCGGCGATTGCATCGCGTGCTGTGAGCATCAGAATCGGTGTCTTGATCGCGCGTGTACGCAGCTCCCGGCAGACGGCGAGTCCATCCACGCCCGGAAGCATGATGTCGAGAATGATTGCGTCGTAACTGTTGATCGCGGCTTGTGCGATCGCATCCCGTCCATCGCCTGAGACATCGACGGCGTACGCCTCTTCCCGCAGTCCGCGCGCGATGACGCGGGCCAGCTTTGGATCATCTTCGACGACAAGCAGGCGCACGGATACCTGGGGCGGAGGATAGAAGGGACCGTTAATCGGCAGTTAAGGTCGGCGCTCCTACACTACTGCTCGTCAGCCGACGGCGGTCGTTCACTGCCTGACGCTGTCTCAGACACACGGCAGACACAAGTGAGCGCTCCTTCAGACGCACACCGGTGCACGCCGCCATAACGCCCCCTCGGGAGTCAGTCATGAACCGTATCCGTCTCGCCATTGCCGCAGCGTCGCTCGTCGCCGCCGGCGCCCTGTCGGCTCAGCAGCCGCCCGCCAAGAAGTCTGCCGCCATGGCTCCGGCCGCTGCAGCGCCCGCGGCAAAGGCCGCGCCAGCCGCAATGGCCGCCCCTGCCGCCAAGGCCGCTCCGGCTGCCGCGATGAAGGACACGACCAAGAAGATGGCCAAGAAGGCCAAGAAGAGCTGAGTACAAAACACCGTTCCGCCAACCAGGGGCGGGACCCGAAGCGAGCGGACGGTGTGCAGTGCATGGTGTGCCCGGGGTCAAACCCGGGCACATCGTGTTTTCAGGCATCTCAGTTTCGAGGACTGCGTGCAGTCAGGCTCACGCCTGCGCCGGGCTATTCGAGTCGCCGCACGCCCGCAATGGCGGCGACTGTACGCTCGCGCTCTGCTGGATGCCGACGAAACCAGCTGGCGACGAGATAGAACTCGTCGAGGTCGTGCGTGGGAATGTCGGCCCCGGCCGGATCCGGGCCGTCGTAAATGCGCTCAAGCAACTCCGTCAACGCGTCATGTTCCTCACTCGACGTCGGTGCCCTGAGTTCGGCGCGCACGGTTCCCCGGCGGATCAGGTACACCCACTGCTCGCCGTCTGCGCCGGTTGCGTGGTAGCGAAACGTGAGACGATCGACATTGGCGTGAAAGTGCTGCACGCGTTCGTACAGCCACGCGACACGCTCGAGTCGATCGCGCGCAACTGCGGCACGCTCGAACTCCATGAGCGCGGACGCGTCGTGCATCGCACACTGCAACGCGACGACCGGTGCGTCGCTTCGACCGTCGAGAAAATCGCGCACCATCGCCGCCGCTGCGCGATAGTCCCTACCGTCTCCTGCACCGATGCACGGACCGGCGCACGTGCCCAGATCATGACGCAGACATCCCGGCGCACGCGTGCGGCCACCGGGTCGCGCCCGAGCCACGCGTTCACTGGCAAACCAGAGCGGACTCTCTGAACGCGCGCGTTTCGTATCGTCAAGTGTACAGTCGCGAATACCGGTCGCGTCGGCCAGTGCGCGCACCGCTTCGCGCAATCGACCTACGCGGCGAAATGGACCGAATAGCGACACTGCGGTCGGATCGTCGGAACGCGGCACCACACGCAACCCCGGCACCGCGCCACCCGTGAGCGCGACGTATCCTCGCGGCCAGTCATCGGTAACCATCATCGCATTGAACGGCGGGCGATGCTGCTTGATGAGTCTCAACTCGCGCAG
>JBKJTE010000355.1:0-3537 GCA_046590495.1 Gemmatimonas sp.
TTCGAGGAGATTTCCTGGATGGCGTGGACGCTGGTCGCCATCGGCGTGGGGATGCAGCTCTACCGGGCGGCAACCGGTCGCCCGGAGGGTTTGTGGCGCTGGACCTGGCGAGTCGCCCTCGTGGGAAACCTCGCCACTGTACTCGTCGTCGTCGCCCGCGACTGGCTGAACGGGTCACGCGAGGCAGCCGCCATTGCTGGGTTACCCGCTCCAGCTCCCGGCACGCGAAACATCTTGCTCGTGGTCATGGACACCGAGCGAGCCCGCAGCATGAGCCTCTACGGCGCGCCACAAGCGACAACACCCAACCTGGCCTCGCGCGGGCAGCAGGGTGTCGTATTCGATGGGGCGCACAGTACGTCCTCGTGGACGTTGCCATCGCATACGTCGATGTTCACCGGACGCTATCCGAGTCGCACCACCGCAGATTGGCTGTCACCGCTTGACGGCGCAGCGCCGACTCTCGCCGAGGTCCTCCGCGAGCACGGGTACGGCACGGGCGGCTTCGTGGCCAACATGAATTTTGTCGGCTATCAAACCGGGCTTGCACGCGGCTTCCTTCACTTCTCCGACTCGAAGCGATCGCTCTGGCAGATCCTGCTCGGCACCACGCTGATGCAGTCAGGTTCCGTGGCGCGGGCATTGGAAACATGGGATAGGACACACTGGCGCCGTGAGACACTGCGCGCTGCCTTTCGTCCGATCATGCTGCATCCGCAGGACGGCGCCCCCGAAATGGCGCTGAACCGTGCCGACGGTGTGGCTGCCGATTTTCTGGCGTGGCGGCCGACCCTGCAAGGCCGACCGTTCTTTGCGTTCCTCAACCTGTTCGATGCTCACGGTCCATACCTGCCGCCACCGCGTTACCGCACCATGTTCGACTCGGCGGGCGGCAACTACGGCCGCTATCTCGGGGGCATCCGCTACGTCGACGATACGATCGAGAAGCTGCTCGTGGAATTGGACCGTCAAGGGGTGTTGCAGCAGACGATCGTCATCATCACATCCGATCACGGGGAGCTGTTCGGCGAGCATAAGCTGATCGGCCATGGCAACGGACTGTACGAGCCGCAACTCCACGTCCCGCTCGTGATTCTCAACGCGCCCGGTGCCCGACCGGGGACGCGCGTTCGCCAAAACGTGTCGCTGCGTGATCTCCCCGCCACGCTGCTCGATCTCGCAGCGGTACCAAACACACGCGAACTCGGCGGCACATCGCTTCGCCCCCTGCTGGAAGGCGTGGCTTCGTTGCCATCCGCAAGCCCGGTCCTCTCTGAACTGAGTCCCAGCTTCAACGTTTCCGCACTGAAAGTCGTGAAGTCCCCGCTGAAGTCGCTGTTGGACGACAGTTCGCACGTGCTGGTCGACAAGGCCGGGTCGGTGCGACTCTTCGGATTTCCCGCCGATAGCGCGGAGGCGCATGATCTTGCCACGTCGCCCGAGCGGCGTACGTCTGCCGGCGAGCGGATGCGCCAAGCGATGCGAGGCCAGGGGATCTCGTGGAACCGTTGAAGGTTTGGTGCGGCGAAGTAGTCGCGACACGTAACCGAAGGGCACCCTGATCCGTCTATGTCGCAGAGCGGCGACCAACGGGCGGACTGGTCAAGCCGCCGCTAGTTTGACTGATACGCCTGCGTCTACTATTGCACCTCATCCCGCACACTTACGACATGAGTAGCGCCCGCAAGGTCATCGTCATCGGGCTCGATGGGCTCGAGCCGAGTATCGCGGAACCGATGATGGATGCCGGCACCCTGCCGAATCTCGCCGCGCTGCGTGCGCAGGGTGGATTCGGTCGCGTGGCCACGACGACACCGGCGCAGACGCCGGTAGCCTGGTCCACGTTCGCGACCGGTGTGAACCCGGGTGCCCACGGCATCTTCGACTTCATCCGACGCGACCCGAAGACGTACCTGCCGGACCTCGCGCTCAATCGCTACGAACAGAAGAGCAGCTTTCTTCCGCCGAAAGCGGTGAACCTCCGACGCGGAATTCCGCTCTGGGAGGTGCTGTCGAAAGCCGGCATCCCCTCAACGGTGATTCGCTGCCCGTGCACGTATCCGCCCGACAACTTCAAGGGGCGCATGCTGTCCGGCATGGGCGTCCCCGATCTGCGCGGCGGTCTTGGCACAAACACGTTCTACAGTACGCAGGACGGACTGAAAGCCGAGGAGAGCGAGTCGGTCGTTGCGATCAAGAGCGACGGGCGCACGATTCGCACCCATCTCATCGGGCCGCGCAATCCGAAGACCGGCGGCGATCAGCTTCTCGACATCTCGGTCGACATTGACCAAGCCGCGCGCAAAGTCACGGTGCGCTCCGACGGGCAGCCCAAGGCGCTCGACGTACGCGTTGGCGAATGGAGCGACTGGTTGCGTGTGAAGTTCAAGTTGGGAATGCTGCAATCGGTGAGCGGGATGGTGCGCTTCCACCTCGTCAGTCTTGAGCCGTTTGTCGAACTCTATGCATCACCGATCAACTTCGATCCGGAAACGCCCATGTTTCCGATCAGCCATCCGTGGGATTACGCGCAGGAGTTGCAACGCAAACTCGGCACGTACTACACAACCGGTATGGTTGAAGATCACGGTGGGCTGAACAACGAACGCTTTGACGAGGCCGCGTTTCTTGCGCAGTGCGATGATGTGCTCAAGGAACGGGAAGCGATGTTGTCGTACGAGCTCGATCGACTGACGGAAGGATTTCTCTTCTGTCTGTTCGATACGCCCGATCGATTGCAGCACATGATGTGGCGCTTCCGCGAAGACACACATCCGGCCAATCATGGTGCGCTCGACGCGGCGTATCGTAACGCGATCGAGGAGCACTATCGCAAATGCGACGATGTTATCGGTCGCGCGATAAAACGTGTCGACGAGAAGACGCTCTTCATCGTGATGTCGGACCACGGCTTCTCGAGCTTTCAGCGTGGCGTGCATCTGAACAGCTGGTTGCAGGCCAACGGATTTCTCACACTCAAGAACGGCGCGACGCCTGGCGACGCGGGCGACTTCTTCAAGAATGTCGATTGGTCGCACACGAAAGCCTACGCGCTCGGACTTGGCAGCATGTATCTCAACCTCGCTGGCCGTGAAGCGGAAGGAATCGTTTCACCGGCCGACGCAGCGAGCGTGTCGCGTGCGATCGCCGAAGGCCTTGGCGGATTGCCTGACACTGAACGCGGTACGGTCGCCGTGCGTCGTGTTGTCACGCGCGATGATGTGTACTCGGGCGTGTACGCACACGAGTCGCCGGATCTGGTCGCACTGTTCAGCGCCGGTTATCGGGTTTCGTGGGAGACGGCACTCGGTGGCATCCCGCACGGCTTGATCGAAAACAACACAAAGAAGTGGGGCGGCGATCACATCATCGATCCGCTGCTCGTACCCGGTGTGCTGTTCATGAATCGTCCGTTTCGCCAAGAAGGCGCTCGCCTGCTCGACCTCGCGCCCACCATTCTCTCGGCGCTCGGACCGGGAAAGATTTCCGCCATGGAAGGGGAGTCCCTGCTGTGAAAATTCTGGTCATCGGTCTCGA
>JBKJTE010000297.1:0-7818 GCA_046590495.1 Gemmatimonas sp.
GTTCGTTCGGGTTGCCGTTGGCGAGCAGCTCTTGCATCTCGACGATCTCGCCGCGGCCAAGATAGACCTCGCCAAAGCCGACGATGTGCTGATCGTCATCGATCGGTTAGTGATCGACGCGAACGCCCGGACGCGCATCGCGGACGCCGTGCAGGTGGCTTTCAGTGAAGGCGACGGCGACGCATTACTGCTTTTTCCGGAGCCGGTGCTGCCGCCGGAAGCGTTGCGCAACACGCAAGCGACGGGGCACGTCACCCGTCTTCGTTTCACCGAGCGCTTCGAGTGTCCCAACGACGGCACCCGCGCGCCCTTGCCAACGCCGCAACTCTTTTCGTTCAACAATCCGCGTGGCGCGTGTCCAACGTGTAATGGCTTTGGCGCCACGCTCACCTACGACGAGTCGCTGATCGTTCCCAATCACGATCGCTCCATTCGTGACGGCGCGATCGATCCGTGGACGGCACCGCGATACGAAAAGGAGCGACGCACGGTCGTCGAGTTTGCGCGCACCATAGGTGTTTCTGCTGACACGCCGTGGAAGTCGATCCCGGCAAAGGCGCGCGAGCAGTTTTTACGCAGCAAGGTGCGCGGGTACACCGGCATCTTCCCGTTCCTCGAGCATCTCGAAGACAAGAAGTACAAGCAGTACATCCGTATTTTTCTCCGCAAATATCAGGGTGCGAAAACGTGCCCCGATTGCGGCGGCACCAAGCTGCAGCCGGACGCACTGCAAGTGCGAATCAACGGGCGCACGGTCGCTGACGTTGCGCAGTTGCCCGTACGGGATCTCGGACCGTGGCTCGAGACCCTCGATCTCACGTCAACCGAAACGCAGATCGCTGAAGCGGTGCTGCGCGAAGCGCGTTCACGCACCCGATTCCTTGCCGATGTGGGGCTCACCTACCTCACACTCGATCGCGCGATGCGTACGCTCTCGGGCGGCGAAGCGCAGCGTATCACGCTCTCCAACGCACTCGGCGCTGCACTCGTCGATGCCACGTATGTGTTGGATGAGCCGAGTATCGGTTTACATCCGAGAGACATGGGAAAGCTGTTGGCACTGCTGGAACGATTGCGCGATCTGGGCAACACGGTGGTGATGGTGGAGCACGATCTCGAAGCGATGCGCATCGCAGATTACATGGTGGAACTTGGACCGGGCGCGGGTGAGCATGGCGGACATCTCGTTTTTGCCGGACCCATGGCTGATATCGCGAAGAGTCCGCTCACCGGTCAGTACATTCTCGGCACGCGCACCATTCCGCTCCCTGAAAAACGACGCGCACTCGGCAAGAAGTGGATCGAGTTGCGGGGTGCCGAAGCGCACAATGTGCACGGGGTCGATGTCCGGATTCCGGTCGGCGCACTGACCGTGGTGACGGGCGTGTCCGGGTCAGGCAAGAGCACTCTGGTGCACGACATTCTCTTTCACGCGATCGAATCGCGGTTGCACGGCGAGCATTCGGCGAAGGAGCATCTCGGTGAGACCGTCGGCACATTCGCGTCGCTCACCGGTGACGACAACTTTGATGATGTTGTACTTGTCGATCAGAGCCCGATCGGCCGGTCACCGCGATCCAATCCCGTTACGTACGTGAAAGCGTACGACGAAATCCGTCGACTGTTTGCTGAAGTGCCGTTGGCCAAGACCAAGGGCTTTGGACCTGGGCATTTTTCGTTCAACGTTGCCGGTGGTCGCTGCGACACGTGCGAAGGTGCGGGCGCAATTGAAGTGGAGATGGTCTTCATGGCCGATGTGTTTGTGCCATGCGACAGCTGTGGCGGCAAACGGTTCAAGCAGGACGTGCTCGAGGTGCGCGTGAAAGGGCGCAACATCGCCGACATACTTGAACTCACCGTCGACGAAGCGATCAAGTTCTTCCCGCGCGAGGACAAACTTGCGCAGGCACTGTGGCATGTGCAGCAAGTCGGACTGGGCTATCTGCGACTTGGACAGCCAGCCACGACACTTTCGGGTGGCGAAGCACAACGGCTCAAGATTGCGCGTGAACTTGCTGTCACGGCAAAAGGCGCTGCACGAAAGTTGTATGTGCTCGATGAACCCACCACCGGCCTGCATCTCGAAGATATCCGTCGCCTTGCGACCGTGTTTGAACGGCTTCTCGATCAGGGGCACACGCTGTTGCTCATCGAGCACAATCTGGATGTGATCAAGCTTGCAGACTGGATCGTGGATATGGGGCCCGACGGTGGCGATGGTGGCGGTCGAGTAGTGGCGATGGGACGACCGGAGGAGATTGTCCAGGTGGCGGCATCGCACACTGGCCGGTGGCTCAAGAGTATGTTGCCCGTCGTGTGACACTCACGGAGATCGCGGCTGCGCTTGACTCGGCACGGCGACCGGACGATACTTTACTCCTGTTCGAACGAGTATTCCCGGATAGCTCAGGTGGTAGAGCAGGTGACTGTTAATCACCCTGTCGTAGGTTCGAGTCCTACTCCGGGAGCTGGTAAGGATACGAAAGACAACGAGTCAAAACGGACGCCCGGCGAGAGATCGCCGGGTTTTTCGTTTCGTTGCCTCACCATTGCCGCACCGTCTCATGTCTGGTGCCGAAGCAATCGACGGCAGCTAAGTCAACGCCGTTCTGATGGCGCCGTCGCAATTGGCCGCGCTAAGTCGCGACAAGTCATTGGTCGATGTGGAGTGCTCGCCGCGCGCACGATGGCAGAAAACCCTTCGGACACGCTGTGCCGAAGGGCCTTCGACTACGGACGACAATTTGCTGAAACAGCGACCGCCAAGTGACTACGCGATCGTGGCCCCCTTGCGACGGCGACGGGCGGCGAAGAACAAACCTGCCAAGCCAGCGCCCATCAGCACGTAGGTGGACGGCTCCGGCACCACGTTAATGGACACGTAGCCGGCCAAGTCGGGGTTGCTCGACGCGAGCGAGTAGTCGGTGGCGTTGAGATTGTACGCCGCCAGGACATAGGTGAACTCGAATGCCGTATTGAGGACGAACGCGGGAGGCGGCGTCGGCGCAAGCCAGCCGGCCGGGAACCCAGCCCCCGTCGACAAAAAGCCCATGCCGTTGTTCCATGAGTTCTGGGCGGCCGTCGAATTGTTCGCGACATTGAAGAACGCGGTGCGATACAGGTCGGCTTGGCTGGTTCCCGCCGCGTTGTTGAGGTCGTAAAACAGCGCGTACTTGTAGTTTGCGGAGCCAGCGCCAAGCACGGCAAAATTCCAATTCCATTTCGCGTAGCCCGCAACGGGGGTTAGGCTCTGATCCTGTCCGAACTGCGCGTAGAACGTACCAGCACCGTTGTTGGTGACGGCAGGATTGCCACCGGCGCCGCGCGGTGTCACCGCGAGATACAAGTCAACGCCAGGGAGCGATCGTTGCATCATGGGCGTGTTGATTCCCGTGCCGCCGAAGGTCACGCCCGGTGGATTGCCCGTCGTGTTCCAAACGCCGCTCGGCGCGATCTGCGCCTGCGCCGTCGAGGCGACCAACGCCAACATCGCCAGTGTACAAACTGTTTTCCGCATTAAGACCCCGTGCCACGTTAAATGAGGTAGCGCTAAATATTGCGAGAACACCAACGCGGATCGGTGCGACGGCGCTGAGGGAAACACGCCGTTGTTTCGGCCGCGCGCACAGGGCCAGAAGAGTCTGGTCCATGTTTCGAGGAGTTAGCACGCCCCGTTCCCCGCCGCTAGTGCAATTCCGATTTCGATCGACACCGAAGATTCTCGCAGACCGGTGCCCACAATGCTCACAATGGCCACGATTCGACGACGCCCGCGTCCCTCGATGCACCTCCGCCGGATCGCTCCAGCCACCGTGTTCTCAGCTGCGACTGCCATGAAACCGACTGTCGCAAAGGCCGTCGCGATGGTGCTTGCACGACGCGCAATAGGCACGCTGACGATGCTGGTCGATGATGAGGCGATGGTATACCACCGCCTTTCTTTGCGCTCCCCGCGATGGTGTCTGTCTCAGCACTGACTGAGGATCCGTTCCAGCGCTGCTTGAGGCACGCCCACTACGCAGAGCTCGTTGCGCGAGCACAGGCGTGCACCATACGAACCCAGCCAAGGATGTGCGTTACCGCTCGGTAGCATTCAGACCGGACGGCATACCGTCGTCGATTGCACCGATGTCTCAAGGGTCTGCAACAATGAAGATCGTATTCGCACTGCTGCTGTTATTGCACGGACTCATTCACCTGTCGGGTGCGGCGAAGGCGTTCGGCATCGCCGACTTGCCGCAACTCGCACAGCAGATCAGCAAGCCGATGGGCATCGTCTGGCTGTGTGCCGCGCTGCTATTTGTGTCCACGACCGTCGCGTTGTTCACGTGGCCGGATCGCTGGTGGCTGATCGGTGCCGCGGCGATTGTCGTGTCGCAAGTCGCCATTCTCTCGTCGTGGACGGACGCGCGGTTCGGAACGATTGCCAATGTGATTGCTTTGGTCGGCGTCGTCATCGGATTCGCATCCGTCGGTCCATGGAGTTTACGCGCACGATTCCAACACGACGTGTACGCCGGCCAACGTCGCACCACAACACGGCCGATCCTGCGCGATGTGGACATCGCGGCGCTGCCGCCCGTGGTGCAGCAGTACATCCGTCTAAGCGGAGCCGTGGGGCAGCCGCGGGTGCAGAATTTCCGCGCGCACTTTCATGGACGCATCCGCAGTGGCCCGACGGCGCGTTGGATGGTGTTCACGGGCGTCCAGTACAACTTCTTCGACCAGCCGTCGCGATTCTTCTACATGGACGCGACCATGTTCGGCATTCCGGTCAAGGTCTTCCATCGATTCGTCGGACCGTCCGCTACCATGCGCGTGAAGCTCGTGGGACTGTTCCCGCTTGTCGACGCGCGCGGGCCGATCATGGACAAGGCGGAAACGGTCACGCTGTTCAACGACCTGTGCGTGTTCGCGCCGGGCGCGCTCATTTCGCCGAACATCACGTGGCGTGAGATCGATGCCAACACGGTTGCGGCTACGTTCACCAATCTGGCCCACACGGTGAGCGCCGTGCTGTCGTTCAATGCCGCGGGCGAATTGATCGACTTCGTCGCCGACGGTCGCGGTGCCATCAGCGCGGACGGCAAGTCCTTCACCGCGATGCGCTGGTCCACGCCACTGGGCGACTATCGCGCGTTTGGCGTCCACCGTATGGCGTCGCACGGCGACGGTGTGTGGCACGCGCCTGCTGGCAACTTCGCGTACCTCGAATTTGACATCGATGCTGTCGAGTTCAATGTCGGCCCCACGGCGCGCGACACCACGTTGACGCAATAGCGTGTGTGCTCACCCGTGATCGACTGAACCAGCAACGTGATCAGGCTTCGTTCCTTTCAGACGAGATACCGCATGCCGACGCGTCGACAATTCTTCGGGTACACGGCCGGTATCGGTGCGGGAGCGATTGCGCTCGTCGCGGCCGATGCACGGCTCAGCAGGAATCGCTACCAAGAGGCTATTCGTGAGCTGTGGCGCGAGCCCGTAACCCGCGGTACCGGAGTAACGGCGATTCACCACGCACTGATCCACGCAGCGACGCTCGCGCCATCGAGTCACAATACGCAGTGCTGGACGTTCGGGATCGCGCCCGATGCGATCACGATCCTTCCTGATCTGACCCGACGGTGCCCGGCCGTCGATCCCGACGATCATCACCTGTACGTGTCGCTTGGCTGCGCCGCAGAGAACATGGCCCAGGCCGCGACTGCCCACGGATTGCGCGCCACCAGCGAACCGCTGGCGCTGACGGCAGGATACCGCTTGCAGCTGACCGCCGACACCGCGATTGCGTCGCCGCTCTACGCTGCGATCACGTCGCGCCAGTCGGCGCGCAATGTGTATGACGGTCGCGCGCTGACACAGCCGGAACTCGTCGCACTGGAGCGAGCGGGCTCCAGTGCGAGCGTCGCTCTGATGCTGCTGACGGAACGACCCGCCATGAACAACATCCTGGACGCTGTGGTGTCCGCGAACGCCACCCAGATGCAGGACGCGGCCTTCGTTGCCGAGCTACGGCAGTGGATCCGGTTCAGCCGCCGCGAAGCGTTAGAGCATCGCGACGGTCTCTTCTCAGGGATATCGGGGAACCCGTCGATACCGCGCTGGCTTGGTGAGGCGATGTTCAGCATGGTCTTCACCGAGCAGGGCGAAACCGCGAAATACGTCGAGCAGATCAGGAGCTCGGCTGGCATCGCGGTGTTCGTCGGCGCCGAGAGCGATGTCGCGCATTGGATGGAAGTGGGGCGCTGTTTCGAGCGCTTCGCGCTGCAGTGCACCGTGCTTGGCATCAGTACCGCGATGATCAATCAGCCGGTGGAAGTGGCGGCCGCCCGATCACAGTTTGCCGCGCATCTTGGCCTCGGCGTAAGACGCCCCGACCTCGTCGTGCGATTCGGGCGCGGGCCTGAAATGCCGCGCTCACTGCGACGGCCCGTGAGCGCAGTGATCGTGTCCTGACGATTAGCTTCCGCGTGCGCGACACGCACATGCTCGCGATGCCGATGTTCGGCATCACCACATGCCCGGTCACGCGCTTCACGTTCGATTCGGTTCGGCGGCGCGAGGAGCGCGTACACCCCGCCGGTCGGCGTCCCTCAACCTCGGTCCGCCCCGCAACACTGTGACGCGCGTGGCTTGGCTTCGTCGCCACCCACTGCTCGGGTACTTCGCGAGGTTGCTGGGTCCGAGCGTCGCCCAACTGACGATAACGGCGGTACTGGTTGGCCGCGCAGGGCTGCGCGCACGCCGGCGCCGTCCTTTCGCTGCTGGACTGACGCTCGGCCTACCGTGGGCGCTGCGGCATGTGCAACGGCGACTCACCAGCCGTTCCTGCGCAAACCGCACATTCCACGGACACACACGCTGATCGTCGTGCCGGAGTGGACGCGCACCACACCCGCGCCACACGCCCTTGTGGGCGCGCACGCTAAGGTGTTACGCTTCAAGCGGTTGGAGTCGGATGGGTGACTCGCTCTTAAGCACCCTGTCGTAGGTTCGAGTCGTACTCCGGGAGTTGCACCGAAAGATTGGCGAATTCAGAAAACGGCGACCACATTGGTCGCCTCTTTCGTTTGCGGGGTTTCCTATTGAGTACGCGGGGCTTGCCGATGCACGACAGAAAGAGAGATCAGGTACTGGTCGCCATCCTTGAGCAAACGCCGCATGAAGAGCACGATGCGGTATGTGCGGCGTGGGAGTCGCTGTCCGACGTGAGGCGCGCATACCTCGCGGGATTTAAACCGGCGTTCGTCGCCCGCTGGCTGCGGGGTCAGCTTGTTGGTTGGGACGATGACGCGCCGATGAACGCGCTGCCCGAAGGGGGCTTCGCGCGTCAGGTCACGTTCCCGCGGAATGGGAACGATGAGGTTCGTCTGTGGTGCCTGGTGAGCAGCCGTGCCGCAACCACAGGCGAACTGATCCACTGTCACGACGGCGTGGCCGTTCCGGCGGGTACAGTTGTTGAGCTGGAGCTCACGGACGACGGATTTGCACGCGCTGTGGTGGGATAGCCAGCGCAGCAATCGACTGCGCGTCGGTTCTGTCGTGACGACGCGCCAGCGCTCCACCCTAAGTCCCGCCGGCGCGAAGGGCACTCCTGCAGTGGGATCGAGTGATGAGAGACCGCCGCGGCGAGGGTGCAGCTGGCACCGCGACGGAAGGCGACATTGCGCGTGATCCGTCGGGCGCCGCCGGTGCTATGGCAAATACTGCTGCACGAATGAAATCACATCCGGGCGATCCATGCGGAAGACACCGCCGGTTCCGGCGCAGTTGCCGTTGATGCCGAATGAGGTCACGGCGCCGACAACGTTGCTC
>JBKJTE010000402.1:0-5831 GCA_046590495.1 Gemmatimonas sp.
CGACGCGATCTCGAGCACTTCGCCCGACACTTCGACATTGCCCGGATACTTGATGTAGACGCGACCACCAACGCGCGCATCGATTGTGGAGCCGGCGCCCCACCACCTGGCCCATCGCGCGTCGTCGGTGAAGAATCCAAAAATAGTTTCGCGCCGCGCACCGATAACGATGCTGCGGTCGAGGCGGAATGGGAGCTCGTTCATCTTGCGTTCCTCTTCTTCCGTGAGCGTTTGCGCCCGGGTTTTGGTCCTCGTCGCGACTCTTCGAGTTCAGCGGCGAGTTTGAGCGACCAGAGCGAGTCGCTCCACATGCGTTGCAGCATCTGGCCGACGGGCCCGAGCGCCGCGCGGTTGGCGCGGTAAAACCGATGCCGATGTTCGGCGCGCACATCGACAAGACCGGCATCGGTCAGTGCGCGGAGCTGCAACGAAACTGCACCAAAGGTGACGTCGGGCATCGCCCGTGCGATGTCTCCCGCCGACCACTCCTCGGCCCAGAGCATACGCAGAATTTCGCGCCGCCGAGGCGAAGCAATGGCCGCAAGGACAGTCTGGTCGGCCGTGATCATGGTCGTCAGTTTAGTGAAAACTAAAATGAGTGTCAAGAGTCGGCGCCCGCAACCGGAATCACACTCAGCTGCGCAGCATGTAGTCCGGGCCAACGTCATCCATCGGTACTGCTTTGATTTTGCTGATGGCCCGACGGATCACGTTCCACACCTCGTCGTTGGGCGCGGGCGGGCCCTCGATCGCGTGACCGGCCTGCGCTTCGGCAATTACACGCCACAACCCATCGGCACGACCAGCGAGAAGCGCTTCCGCTTCGCTGTCCGTGATCTCGAGTTGCAGCGATCGTTCGATCTCCACCACAACCTGGACGATATCAAGACTGTCCATCACCATCCTCGCTTGCCTGCACGTCCGTCCACGACACTCGGTCGAATATCGGGGATTAGTTCACGGTTTTGACTCGATGCGTCCGCGTCGCACGCAGTTGGTCAATATTGCCTTCAATGTATCGAATTCGCTCCGGGACACGTTGGTCTTCCCGTTTGCCACCATTCTCGCGAGATACTGCCGAACCGACTGCCGCATCACCCCGGCCTCGCAATGCTGCACGTCCCATCCTTCATCCATCACGGTCGCCGCTGTCAGGGACACAAACCGTCCCACATTCCGTGCAAAATCATCGCCGCCTGACAAGGCCAGATCGTCGGCCGCATACTTCACTGCTTGAGCTGAATCGCCTCGCCAACCAGTGCCGGCGTGTGCACCGGACGACGACGCGCCTTGGTGAGTTGCTCAAAGCTGTAGCCCAGCGAGATCAACTTTCCTTCACTCCACGCGGGACCGAAGAATGAAATCGTGACCGGCAATCGATCAGACGTGAAACCCGCGGGCACAATGAGATCTGGGAAGCCCGTGAGATTCGCGATGTTTGTCGGTGACGTTTCGGGAGTCGCGTCAGGTGGCGCGGCGATCAGCACGGGGCGGCGCGGCGATGTCGGATAGACGATTGCGTCGAGTGCCGATGCGGCGAAGATGCCCTCGATCGTTGCGCGCATGAGCGGCAGCGCGTGATCGCGCACCGCGCGATAGCGATAGTCGTTGACCGTGCCGCTGCTCTGCTCGCGCTCGAACAGCGTCCATCGCGTCGTGTTGGGTCCCGATCCATTCGCGCTAAGCGAGGGCAACGCGCGGGCCCGCGCAATCATTTGCGTCAGCGTCTTCGGATATGACGCAGGCGTCTGCTTCAGATATTCCTGGATCTGTTCTGGAAATTCGGGGAAGCGAATGGTGTTGTACCACTCGAGCTTTGCGTCGAGCAGCCACTTCGGAACGCGCACATCAACGATCGTTGCGCCGGCCGAACGCATGGCAATGATCGCCGACTCCATCACCCAGTCGACATCGGCGTCCTGCCCCATGAAGTCGCGCGCAACGCCAATGCGTGCCCCCTTGAGCGCCCCGGCCTGCAGGTATTTCGCATAGTCGCGCTCGGCGTGGCCGCTGCTCTTGGCCGTCGCACTGTCCGCAGTGTCGATCCCGGTCATGATGCCGAGCGCGACCGCGACATCAGTGACTGAGCGCGCCATCGGACCGCCGGTGTCAAACGAGAGGGCGAGCGGAATGATTCCGCTCCGACTCAGCAGACCAAGCGTCGGCTTGAGGGCGGCAACGCCACTGTAGGAGGCCGGTCCGCGAATTGAGCCGCCGGTGTCGGTGCCAAGGCCAAACTGCGCAAATACCGCCGCGATTGCGGCACCGGTGCCGCCCGACGACCCGGATGGCGAACGCGCGAGATCGTGTGGATTGAGCGTCTGCCCGCCGAGTGAGCTGTAGGTGCCCCCTGAGGCGAACTCCGACATGTTGACCTTGGCCAGCACGATTGCACCGGCGGCGCGGAGCTTCTGGACCAGCACCGCGTCCTCAGGTGGAATCCAACCGTCGAGCAGTACCGAGCCGCCGGTGGTCGGGAGGTCGCGGGTGTTGTAGTTGTCCTTGAGGACGACGGGAATGCCGTGAAGGGGCGAGCGCCGGCCTTTCGCCTTGCGCTCCACATCGAGCGCGCGGGCCGTTTCCAGCGCCTTCGGGTTGAGGACCATGACAGCGTGAATGGACGGCCCCTTCCGATCGTACGCGGCGATCCGGTTCAGAAACCGCTGCACCAACTGCTCGGCGGTGAGCGTCCCCGCATCGAAGGCGGCGTTGATGTCGAGAATGGTCGCCGCGTCCAGGTCGACCGCCCTCTGCGCGCGGGCTGTCGAGACAGGCGTCGCGATGACCAGCGCGACCAGCAGGGCGTTCGCGAGACGATTCATGGCCAAGTGCGTGAAAGAGACATAGCGGCGAGGTGGACGGGTCGGGAAAGGTACCCGCGAGCGACGAAGGCGGCGATTCGGTCTGCTGCAATGTCGTATTGAATCAGATATGACAGCTTGTGGGTTACAAGTTGGCCCATGTCAGAAGTCGTCGCCCGCTATTCGTCACACCTGGCATAGACAATTGTCACGGAAATCGGCGGATATTTCAAACGCGCCAGTTGCGGCGATCCGCATAACTAGTACAGCTTTGTTTCGTGCAGCATGATCGTGCGTCTTACTGATATGACAGCTTGCACACTCCACTTTTTTCGATAGGAGCTTCCCGATGCGTACACTGACCGCTCTGACCGCTATCACCACCGCTACTGCCCTCACCGTCGCTGCGCGTACGATCCCGGCGCAGCAGCTGAGCCTGACGTCCAAGACCACCATCGCCGCTGCCGCCCCGGCGGACGGCCAGCGCCTCCTGGCCACCTACGACTTTGGCAATAGTCCGCGCGACTTTGCATTCCCCCGCAAAGTCTCCGTCGCCGACTCCGCCGGCACCCTCGTCGCCAAGGCCTCGATGCTCGGCGATCCTCGCGAGATTCCGCTCACCGTCACGATCATGGACTCGGACCTCGTGCTGCAGGGGCAGACGGCAGACGGTGTGCTCACGCTCGTGCTCGAGAACCAGAACGAAGGCGCGGCGGCCAAAGGCGGTTCGACCGGCCGTTGGATCCTCGGCAACAACCGGGGCACCCTTCGCTTGCGCGTCAAGAATTGAACCGGTCAAGAGGAGGGTGCGGCGGGGGCGCGGTGCTAGTTTCAACCCGCTCCCCCGCACGTATCCCACCTATCAATTCGACCCGGCAGGCTGATTCCGATGCCCCGTGCCCGTGTCCCCGCCAGTAAGCACCATCAGGTCTTCGCCACGCTCCTGCGGGAAATTCAGAGCGGGCGATGGAAGGAAGGCGACCGCCTGCCGAGTGAGGCGCAACTCGTCGATCGTTTCGGTCATTCGCGCATTACGGTTGGGCGCGCACTCCGCGATCTGCAGGCGGCTGGCATCGTCAGCCGTCGCGCCGGTTCGGGGACGTTCGTCAGCCAGAGCACCCAGTCACCCAAAAGCGCGCGCTTCTCGTTCGGACTGCTGATCGCCGATCTTGGCGAGACAGACATTTTCGAGCCGATCTGCCGTGGTATGATGGCGTCGCCATTGGCGCGAGAACACGCACTGATCTGGGGTAGTGCCGCGATTGACGCCACGGCCGGCGATACGGAACGTCGCGGCGAACGCGCATGGAAGCTGTGCCGCCAGTACATCGAACGCGAAGTCGACGGTGTGTTCTTTGCGCCGGTCGAAATGACGCCGGTTGCCGGCGATGTGAATCACCGCATCGTCCGGGCGTTCGACGAGGCTCGCATTCCGGTCGTGCTGCTCGACCGTACCGTCACACCGTATCCTGACCCCGGACACCACGATCTTGTCGGTATCGACAACCGTCGGGCAGGCTACGTGATGACCGATCACCTGCTGCAACTGGGCGCGCAACGCATTGTCTTTGTGCGTCTGCCGAATACAGCACCCACGGTTGATGCACGTGAAGCCGGCTATCGCGAGGCCATGTACTCGCGTCGCTCGCAGTTTGATCAGTTGGAGAGCACGCGTCTCGATCCGGGAGACATTTCGCAGGTGAAGGCGCTCCTCAACAATCGCAATCCTGATGCGATTCTGTGTGCCAACGATCGCACCGCCGGTCGCTTGATGCACACGCTGCGTCGACTCGGTGTGAAGGTCCCGGATGACATTCGCCTCGTTGGCATCGACGATGTCGACTACGCACCACTGTTGCCGGTACCGCTCACGACCCTCCGTCAGCCGACGCATCAGTTGGGCGCGGTTGCGCTGTCGGTGATGCTCGCACGGGTGGCACAACGCGACTTGCCTGCGCGCGATACCCGGTTGCGCTGCGAACTCGTGGTGCGCGAGTCGTGTGGCGCAAATGTTGGCGGCGCGCATACTGGTGATGCGCATATATCGGGCGCGCAGGCCGCGGCTGAACATTCGGGCAACGAACTGGCGTCAAACGGACAGTCGAGTAATTCGGCTGAGCGCTAGCTCAACGTTCAACCGACAAACTCGAACGCCGGCACAAAACACAGAGCGCCCGCTGCAACCGATGCGGCGGGCGCTTCGTGCTTTGTTGTTGTTGCCTATCGCTATTCGTCGGCGCCCTTTTCGTTCCCCGACGGCAACTGCGGCACGCCGTTCTTCGCGGCAACACGCAACAGCCCAGTCTCCGTGTACAACATCAACTTTTCGCGCGTGTCGGCGATGTCGAGGTTGCGCATCGTGAGCTGACCGATGCGATCGAGCGGGGTGAAAAATGCTTCGCCTCTTTCCATCGTCAACCGTTCAGGCTTGTACGTGAGATTGGCACTCGACGTATCCATGATCGTGTAGTCATTGCCGCGGCGCAGTTCGATCGTGACTTCGCCGGTGATCGCGCGCGCCACCCAACGCTGCGCCGAATCGCGCAGCATCAGCGATTGCGAGTCGAGCCAGCGTCCTTGATACAGCAGACGACCAAGCTTGCGGCCATTCGCGCGATACGTCTCGATCGTGTCTTCGTTGTGAATGCCGGTCACGAGTCGTTCGTACGCGATGTACAAGAGCGCGAGCCCCGGCGCTTCGTAAATACCACGACTCTTGGCCTCGATGATGCGATTCTCGATTTGATCGCTCATGCCGAGTCCGTGGCGCCCGCCAATCGCGTTGGCGTCCATGAACAGATCGAGCGCACTCGCGTACGTCTTTCCGTTCAGCGCGACGGGCATCCCTTCTTCGAAGCGGATCGTGATCGTCTCACGTTTCACGTCGACATCGTCACGCCAGAAAGCGACGCCCATGATCGGATGCACGATGTGCATTCCCTTGTTCAGGAATTCGAGGTCCTTCGCTTCGTGCGTCGCGCCGAGAATGTTCGAGTCGGTGGAGTACGCCTTCTCCACGCTCATCTTGTA
>JBKJTE010000358.1:0-21652 GCA_046590495.1 Gemmatimonas sp.
CCTATGCCGCATAGACCTGGAGGTCCGGGTATGAAGGCACTCGTTGTAGCCGCAGCAGGAGTACTGCTGGTAGTTGCTGGCTCGGCGGCGCATGATGGTCCCGCACGCACGAAGTCCACGACTGTTACACCAGCAGCTGCTCCAGCGCGCGCTCCGCGAGCGATTGGCGTGCATCCGCTCTCACCTCGTCGTGCCGCTCATCCGATTCCGATCGATGAGTTGACGGAAGTTGTGCGCGAGACGTGTGCGGAGTCGTGTCACAGTGAAAGTCGCAAGCTCGGAAATTTGTCCCTCGCCGGATTCAACGTCGCCAACTCCGCACTCACCGCTGAAAAAGCGGAGAAGATGATCGTGAAGTTGCGCGCCGGCATGATGCCACCACCGGGGCGCGATCGTCCCGGCGGCGATACACTCATCGCACTGGCCGAAGCGATGGAGAAGTTGATCGACACGAAAGCGGCGGCCAATCCGAATCCGGGCAGCCGCACATTTCAGCGTTTGAATCGCGCTGAGTACGAGCGGTCGGTGAAAGATCTTCTGTCGATCGATATCAGCGCCGGATCCTGGCTGCCGCTCGATACCAAGAGCGCGAACTTCGACAATATCGCCGACGCGCAGACGCCGTCCGCAACCTTACTTGATGCGTACATGGACGCGGCGAGTGCGATCAGTCGTCTGGCCGTTGGTGATCCGACGGCGAGTACGACGACGACCACCTACAAGCTCGCGCGGCTCGCATCGCAAACGGAAACCGCCGACGGCGCGCCGCAGGGCACACGGGGCGGGGAATCTGCCGTGCACAACTTCCCGGCCGACGGTGAGTATGTGCTGACCGCTTCGCTTCATGCCGTGCCGACCGGTCAGCTGTATGGTTCCGGCGCACCGTTCGATGAAAAGGTCGAATTCTCGATCGATGGCGAACGCGTTGCACTTCTCGATATCGACCGTTGGATGTCGCAGGCCGACCCGAACGGCATGGAGATGCGCACCAAGCCTGTGCAGGTGCGCGCCGGCGCGCGTCGCGTGACGGTTGCATTCCTGCGCACGTACGAAGGCCCGGTGAACGAGAATATCGCACCCATCGGCCACAGTATCGCCGACACGCAGATCGGTTCACAGGCGGGCATCACGATCGGCGCACACTTGCAGCACTTCTCGATCACCGGTCCGTATAATCCGACCGGTGTCTCGGAGACCACAAGTCGCAAGCGTATCTTCCGCTGCCGCCCAACGTCGCCGACGGAAGCGCGTCCCTGCGCTGAACAGATCGTCAATCGTCTTGGTTCATCGGCGTATCGCCGTCCCCTCTCGCCGTCCGACGTCAAGTCGTTCATGTCGTTCTACGACACCGGCGCCAAGATGGGCGGCTTCGAGGTTGGAATTCGCACCGCACTCGAAGCGATTCTTGCCAGCCCGCACTTCATCTTCCGCGTCGAAGAGCGTCCTGCGACGGCAAAGGCCGGCCAGCGCTACGCGATCAGCAGCAGCGACATGGCGTCGCGTCTGTCGTACTTTTTGTGGGGCACAGCGCCCGATTCGACACTGATGGCGCTGGCTCGTCATGACGTGCTGTCCGATACGGCCGTGCTCAAAGCGCAGACCAAGCGCATGCTCGCCGATCCGCGCTCGGAAGCACTTGCGACACGCTTCGCCGCGCAGTGGCTTCGCCTGCAGGACATCGACAAGGTCGCGCCCGATGCGCTTGACTACCCGAACTTCCACGAACAGCTCGCCAGCGATATGCGCCGCGAGACGGAACTGTTCTTCTACAATATCGTGAAGGACAACCGCAGTGTGACCGAGCTCTATAACGCGGACTACACGTTCGTGAACGAGCGGCTCGCCCAACACTACGGCATTCCGGGCGTCACCGGTCCTGAATTCAGAAGGGTCAAGTACATCGACAACAAGCGCAGCGGTCTGCTCGGCCAGGCAAGCATCCTCACGCTGACGTCGCACGCGAATCGCACGTCGCCTGTGCTGCGCGGCAAATGGGTGATGGAAGTGCTCATCGGTTCTCCGCCGCCGCCGCCGCCGCCAAACGTCCCCGATCTTGAAAAGACGGCTGAAGCCAAGGAAGGTCGCCTGCTCACCACACGTGAGCGCATGGAGATGCACCGCGATAATCCGTCGTGCCGCTCCTGTCATCGCTTCATGGACCCGATCGGACTCGCGCTCGACAACTTCGACGTCACCGGTCAGTGGCGTTTGCGAGAAAATGGCGCCGATGTCGATACGCGAGGAGACTTCTACGACGGCACGAAAATTTCGAACCTGAACGAGCTGCAGAAAGTCCTGCTGAAACGTCCGACCCCAATGATCCGGACGTTCACGCAGAACTTGATGGCGTACGCAGTGGGTCGTCGCATGGAATACTACGATGGACCGGCAATTCGTCGCATCGTCGCCGATGTGCAGTCCACGAACTACCGCATGCAGGACGTGATCTGGGGCGTGGTGAAGAGCGACGCCTTCCGCATGAAGAAGACACCGGTGACACAAGCCGACGCGAGCTCGCAGGACGCGGCTGGCAGCAGCAGTCGCTGATCCTACAAACGCACACGGAGACGCAGAGAACATGCAATACCTGAGTGGGAAGCCGCTCCCGCGGCGGAGCTTTGTGCAGGGGCTCAGCGCCACGATTGCGCTGCCGTACCTCGAAGCGATGATTCCGACTGGTCGCGGTGGGTGGCGCAAGGTCAACGATGCACCCCGCCTCGTCGCCATCGAAATGGTGCACGGTGCGGCCGGCTGCAACGAGCTCGGCGCAAAGCTCAACCTGTGGAATCCGGCTGACGCCGGTCGCAACTTTGATCTGAGTCCGACCGCGATGCACTCGCTCGAAGCGTATCGCAAACATCTCACGATCATCAGCAACACCGATGTGCGCGCGGCCGAACCGTCCTCGCCGAACGAAGTCGGCGGCGATCACTTCCGCTCGAGTGCCACGTACCTCACGCAGGCACATGCGCGCCAGACCGAAGGCTCCGACGTCCGCGTCGGCACGTCGCTCGATCAGATCTACGCGCAGCGCTTCGGCCAGGACACACCGATCCCGTCCATGCAGCTGTGCATCGAAAACGTCGATCAGGCCGGTGGCTGTGCGTACGGCTATGCCTGCGTCTACACCGACTCGATCAGCTGGTCGTCACCGACGGAACCGCTGCCGGTCATTCGCGATCCGCGCGTGGCATTCGAAAAGCTGTTCGGCGTTGGTGGCTCATCCGCCGAACGCGCCGAACGTCGCGTGACGCGTCGCAGCATCCTCGATTTCGTCGCCGGCGAAATGAAATCGCTCAAGACGTCGCTCGCCGCCGACGATCGCAATCGTCTCGACAAGTATCTCGAAGATATCCGCGAAGTCGAGCGTCGCATTCAGCGCATCGAAGTGCGCAACAAGAGCGGTGAAGTGCGTGAGTTACCGGAAGCGCCGGCCGGTGTGCCCGATTCATTCCGCGAGCATGTCGAACTGATGTTCGATCTGCAGGCGCTCGCGTTCGCGGCCGACATAACGCGCGTGTTCTCATTCAAGATGGGTCGTGACGGATCGAGCCGAGTGTATCCGGAAAGCGGATCGGACAAACCGTTCCACCCGGCGTCGCACCATGGCGGTACCGAAAAGGGCGTGAAGGAATTCAACATGATCAACAAGTATCATGTGGCCATGCTGCCGTACTTCCTCGACAAGCTGAAAGCGATTCAGGAAGGGGACAGCAACATGCTAGACAAGACGCTCGTCATCTACGGTTCCCCGATGAGCGACTCCAACCTGCACAACCATCGTCGCTGCCCGCTCATTCTCCTTGGCCACGCCAACGGACGGATCGACGGCAACACGCACATCAAAGCGCCGGACGGTACACCGATGGCCAATGCGTTGCTCGCTACGATGCACGCGCTCGGCCTCGAAGACCACAAGGCACTCGGCGACAGCACCGGACCACTCAGCCTGCGAGCCAATGCCTAGACGCGGAGTGCTCAGCGCGATTTCGCTTTGTGCGGTCGTGTTGTTATCGGCTGCAGCACCTGCGCGGTCGGGGTGGTTTACGGAATCGCCGGTTGCCGATGCCGTGATGCGCGGCGACACCGTCGCGGTGCGCGCACTGCTCAAGCAGGGTATGGATGCCAACGCAGCGCAGCCGGATGGAATGACGGCGCTGCATTGGGCGTCCGCGCGCGGCGACGCACGCCTTGCGAGCATGCTGATTTTTGCTGGTGCCCGACTTGAAGCGGCGACGCGCAACGGCAACTACACCCCGCTGCATCTCGCCGCCAAGGCTGGTCGATCCGCCGCAGTGAAAGCGTTGCTGCAGGCCGGTGCGAACGCAAACGCCGTCACGTCGTCCGGTGGTGCGACGGCGTTGCACTTCGCGGCGGAGCAGGGGAATGTCGAATCGATTGCGGCGCTGATCGAGAAGGGGGCCAAGGTCGACGCGAAGGAAACCGCATTCGGTCAGACGCCGCTGATGTGGGCCGCGGCGTCGAATCGCGCGGCCGCCGTCGAACTGCTCATCGCGAAGGGCGCGAGCATCAAGATCGCATCCAAGGTTGAAGACATCGCAGCGCGCGAGCGTGCCGAGCGCGTCGCGCTTGGGCTACGCACGCGTCGCGTGGCGGCGCTCAAGTCTGCCGAACAGACGCCACGTGGTCCGGGTTCGCCGGGCAATCCTGGTGCGCCGGCTGGTCCGGTCGCGGCCCCCGGTGCTCCTGCCATGCCTGCGACTGCTGCGACGCCCGCCAGCGCCGCGGGTGCGGCCGCTGCAGTGCCCGCCGGACCCGCGCGTCAAATGCGTGGCGGTGACAGTGCCGCCTACCCCAAGCAGCGTCCCGATAGCGCAGCGACCAAGGCTGTCGCCGTGTCTCCAGCGGCGGCGCAGGGCGCACCTGCGGCGAGCCCTGGTGGTCGTGGTGCAGGCCCCGGTGGTGCAGCTCCCGCTGACACGACCGGTGGTGGTCGCATCAACGGTTCCGGCAGCTATGGCGACTTGGTGGGCAACAAGGGCGGACTGACGCCGTTGTTGTTTGCGGTCCGCCAGGGGAGCGCCGAATCGGTGCAGGCGCTGCTCAAGGCTGGCGCGGACATCAACCAGGTGAGCGAAGGCGACCATACAAGCCCGCTGCTCATGGCGACCATCAACGGTCGCTTCGATCTCGCAAAGGTGCTGCTCGAGAAAGGTGCGGACCCCAAGATCGTGAGCGACGCCGGCGCAACGCCGCTCTACACGGTCATCAACGTGCAGTGGGCCGCCAAGTCGCTCTATCCGCAGCCGACGGCGCAGCTGCAGCAGAGCACGACGTACCTCGAGTTGATGGAGGCGCTGCTCAAGAAAGGTGCAGACGTGAACGCGCGCCTTTCCAAGCATCTCTGGTACATGTCCTTCAACTTCGATCTGCTCGGCGTCAACACGACCGGTGCGACGCCGTTCTGGCGTGCGGCATACGGTACGGATGTCGACGCGATGAAATTGTTGGTGAAGTACGGTGCGGATGTGAATTTGCCCACGCTCAAGCCAGCCGGTCGCAACTTCAACGCGGACGCGTCGCCAGACGATGCTGCCGGAGATCCGAACAAGGACCCGTCAGGACTGCCACCGGTTCCCGCTGGCGGACCGGGCGCGTATGCGATTCACGCCGCGTCAGGCGTTGGCTACGGCGAAGGGTTCGCCGCGAACTCGCATCGTCACGCGCCAGACGGATGGTTGCCGGCCGTGAAGTACCTCGTTGAAGAGCTGCACATGGACGTGAACGCGCGCGACTTCAATGGCTACACGGCGGTGCATCACGCTGCCGCGCGTGGAGACACGGTGTTGATCGCGTATCTCGTCAGCAAGGGCGCCGATGTGAAGCTGATCAGCCGTAAAGGCCAGACCACTGCTGACATGGCGAACGGTCCCGTGCAGCGCACGCCGCCGTTCCTCGAGACCGTCGAGTATCTCGTGCGACTCGGAGCCAAGAACAACAATAAGTGCAAGTCCTGCTGACCGCAGGTCGCTTGGAGGCACGGCACCGCCAGCGGCTCCACGCGACATCATTTGTTCGGTTCCATCCGCGGCGGATCAGATTCCAGTGACAGTCGGATTGACAGGGCGTGGTGAAACACGTTGAGCGGATCCCAGCGCGCCTTGACCTGTTGCAGCCGAGCGTAGTTATCGGGTAGTAGATGGTGCGCCATGGCACGCCGGACCTGTTCCATTCCGGATCGGCAATGTCCGCATCGGGATGATTGATGAGGGCGCCGTCGTTCAACGGGCCCGGCACGGGAACGCCGCCTGAATCCGCGAAAACATCGGCGTAGAGTTGGCGCAGACAAAGAATATCCGCATCGTGGTCGCCTGCATCGAGCCACGCGACACTGTACGCGTTTCGAGGACGGCGGAGCGCTGAGCAGCGGCCATCGCATCGGGGGGCGCGACGTTCACGTGTCCGCCGTACGTCGCCAGTCTGATCCCACCGCCAGCGGGGGCATCGGCGCGCGTCAGATACGAATGGATGACGCTGATTTGACGATCGCTGTGGCGTTGGCGAAGCAGCGCGTCCTTGATCTTCAGTTTCACGCTCGAAGCTGCCGAACCCCCCGGTCCAATGGCGAATAGGTCGGGGAATGGGTTGAGCGCAAACGCCACCCAAGACTCCGTCGCAACAACTTGCGTGTGAGGGCATCAATTCCCTCGGCGACCGCAGCGACGTGTTCGCCCAGCTGCTGCTCGGCCCGCGCTGCGTCGATCGAGTGCGCGCGTTGCGTCGACACCCTCGGCGTCGTGTGATCGAAACCAGTAGCGCGTTGCCACGCCAAAGTTTCCGCCGCCACCGCCGGTGTGCGCCCACCACAACTCGCGGTTTGGATCGGACGCTTCCCGCGTCGCCACGATGCTGCTGGCTGTTCCTGTCGCGCCGGAGCACGACGCCCCACCCGACAAACAATTTCCGGTACACTTCGCCGAGTTTCGTGCCCGCCTCGATGGCGAAAGCTTTCCTTCCGGGATCGTACGAAACGCCCGTCATCTGCAAAAGGTCGATGATCACGCGGACCGTCGGATCCGAAACAAACGTTTCCAGGCAGTGTCCACCGCTTCGTACAACGAGCCGCAGTCGATGGCTAACGGCGCGCTGCACAGCCTCTACTACAGCTTCGGTGGAATCCGCGATGCAGAAGTAGTCGGGTCTGCTTTCGGCGCGCTTGTTGAAGTTGCGACGAATTTGATCGGCGTATCGCGCATCGCTTGGCTCGAACTCTTCCGCCGATGCGCGTCTGAGCTCGCGTTCGATCGTCATAGCGCCGCGTGGTCCGATCGCACAATGGGAGTCAATCGATATCAGGGGCCGCTACTGAAATGCCAGAAAGTGTTTGATCAGATCCGTGCATCAAGCCTCAGTCGTACCGCTTGTCATCGGCTGACGGCCCGTACGTCGCGGGCACATCGGCGCCCATCAGTCGCAGATACACGGTCATCTGCCCGCGATGATGCACCCAGTGGTTCATCGTATCGCGTAGCATGATCCGACGTGTCATGTCCGATACGACTTCGCCGCCGGCAAGCAGATGCCATGATGCCTGAAGACGCGCGTCGTCAGTTGCGGCCAATGCCGCCCTTGCACTGCCGACTGCTTTCTCCAGTGCCGCGACGAATTCCGCACGGGTTTGCGCCTGCGGGCCAGGCCGAGGCTTACCCTCCTTCGGGGCCAAGTCCAGTTCATCCTGATTCAGGATCAACGCGAACCACGCGGGTATGGTGGCCACCATGTCGGCGACGTTGCCGAATTCCATCGATCGCTCATGGGGTTTCCACGCACGCATGTTGTCGGGCACGTTCAGCAGCGCGCGGCGACTGCGCTCGGTCTCGCGGTCGAGCTCTTCGACGAATTGCGGAATGAAATCCACGTGGGGCTCCTGAGAGGTTGACGTTTGGACGTATGCACCAGCATGCAGTCGTCCAGTGCGCAAATTGTGCGCCGTCCCCGGTGTCGCGAATGAACCGGGATAGCTCTAAAGAGCGCGCGCATCAGACACCGCGCACGGCCGCCTCGATCTTCGCGACGTCGATCTTCTTCATCGGCATCATTGCATCGAACGCACGCTTCGCCACGTCTCCGCCTTTGGCCATGGCCTCAGTGAGAACGCGTGGCGTGATCTGCCACGACACGCCCCATTTGTCCTTGCACCAGCCGCACTGGCTCTCCGCACCGCCGTTGCCGACGACTGCATCCCAATACCGATCGGTTTCCGCTTGGTCGGCCGTCGCGATCTGAAAGGAGAAGGCCTCGCTCTGTTTGAACGTATCTCCGCCGTTGAGACCAACGCACGGTATGCCGCACACAGTGAACTCGACCGTTAAGACGTCTCCCGCCTTGCCGCCTGGAAAGTCGGACGGCGCTCGATGCACCGCGCCGACTGTGCTATCGGGAAAGGTCCTGGCATAAAAACGAGCGGCTTCTTCCGCGTCACAGTCATACCACAGGCAAATCGTATTCTTACTCATCAACAGCTCCCCTTGGGCCTCCCCAAGCAGTCAGAGAGCCACGATGACTCAGTCGTCGTGGCTCTGTTCGTAGATATGCTGTTCCTGCATGCGCTCGTTACCCGCTTTCTGATCACGCTTTTTCGCAGCGCGCATCGCCAGACCGTGCGTCGACTCCGACTTCACGTTTGGCAGCGACAGCAGGCGTTCGAGGTCGGCGCCACCGCACGAAGCGCAGATCGGCGTTTTTCCGCCCATGATCAGCGCTTCGAACTCGTGGTGGCAGGATTTGCAGACGTACTCGTAGATCGGCATGAAGAGAGATGTAGGACCGTTGGGTGGCACCGTGCAAGGGCTACGCTTGGTTTACGTCTCTGACGCGAAAATCGTGGCGTCGGTGCGGACGCGCCGGTATCCTGTCCCCGATGCGTCCGTTTGGTCTCTCGCTCGCCCTCATGATCGCCGCCGGGATTGGCGTCGCAGTCGCGCCTCTGGCGCTTGCTGCACAGCCGGTCGCATCCCTGCCGCCTTCACTCACGCCGTTCGCGCGACAGAAGGCCGAGTTGCTGTTGCGCGACAAGCTCGCCTGTCTGGGCTGCCATCGGCTCGGCCGCGACGGGGGTGCGACGGCGCCGTCGCTCGATTCGGTGCGGACGCATCGATCGCCGGCATACATCGCCGCGATCATCAGCGATCCACAACGCGTCGTGCCCGGCGCGGCGATGCCGATGGCGCGCATGGCACCGTCCGACCGCGCCCTCATCGTGCGCTACTTCGGCGGTGACCCGTCGGCGACAGTCGCCGCTACCAATGCACCGGTCGCGCAACGCGATACCAGTGCCGCGGCACTCTACGGTCGGTGGTGCGCGCAGTGCCACGGCGCGAAAGGGAGGGGTGACGGACCGAACGCCACCAATCTCCCGGTGGCACCCGCGAAACACGCAGACGCGGCGACGACGTCGCGGCGCAGCGACGACGCGTTGTACGACACGATTCACGGCGGCGGTGCGATCATGAATCGAAGCGCACGCATGCCCGCTTTCGGCGGCACATTGGCGCCGGCCGAGATCCGTTCGCTCGTGCGATACATCCGTGAACTCTGTCGGTGCGAGGGTCCGGCGTGGTCGCGCGGCGGTGGCGCATAGTGGCGGCGCGCGCGCGTTGGATCGGTGCCGCGACGATGCTGTTGGTGGTCGCCGGCGCCTCGGTGTGGTGGGCACGAACGCGCAGCGACGCATCAAGCCTCGCCGACGAGACGCTACTGACGGCGGTTGCGCTGGCGCCGCCGCCGGCGCCTCCCGCTGCTCAAGAATTCGCCGGCTCCGCGCGCTGTCAGGCGTGTCACGCCGAGCAGTTCACTGCGTGGCAAGCCTCCACGCATGGCAACGCCGGTGGTACGACGCGCACGATGCGCGTGATCGCGCCGTTCACCGGGACACCGATCCGCTTTCGCGACGCCACAGTCATTCCGCGTCAGCAAGACGGCGCGTTCACGTTCGTCGTGCAGCGCCCTGGCGAACGTGACACCACGCTAACGGTGGACGCGGTCATCGGCGGCGGGCACATGGAGGGCGGTGGCACCCAGGGGTTCGTCACGCGCTGGAGTGACGGAACAATGCGCTTCCTGCCCTTCGACTGGAGCCGGCACAGCCGCACGTGGTTCTGCAACACCGGTACGCGCACCGACGCGGGCTGGCAACCGATCACCGCATCGATGCGTCTCGCCGATTGCGGCGATTGGCCGCCGACGCGCGTGCTCGGCGACGAACCTCGCTTCAGCAATTGCCAGTCGTGCCACGGAAGCCAGATCGATCTTGCGTTCGACACGACGGCGAAACGATGGAACACACGCAGCAACGGGCTCACGATCAACTGTGAATCGTGTCACGGGCCGGCGTCGCGCCATGTTGCGCTCATGAGCGCAGGGCCCGCGAAGAGCGCAGATATCGGTCTCGTCGCGTTGGGCACGCTCGACAAGGAGCAATCGCTCGCGGTGTGTCTGTCGTGCCATGCCCTCAAGGCTCGCCTGTCGTCGCACTGGGCGCCCGGCGTTCCGCTGGCACAGTATTACTCGATTCGCCTGTCGCAACTCGGAGATCGCCCGCTCACCCCCGATGGTCGCGTGCGCACGTTCGCATATCAGGAAGGGCATCTCGCCAGCGACTGCTACCGTAACGGCGGCATGACGTGCACGTCATGCCACGATCCGCACTCACAGCACTACCGCACTGCCGACGGCGAACCCATTCCCGGTCGCACCGACGACCGACAGTGCACGAGCTGTCACGCGAGCAAAGCCATCGACGTCAGCGCACATACCCGACACACCGTCGCGTCCGCGGGAAGTCGTTGCGTGTCGTGTCACATGCCCTACCAGCAGGAGCACGAACTCGGACGCGCCATACGCTACGCACGCTCTGATCACTCCATCGCTATTCCTCGTCCTGCGCTCGACTCATCGCTCGGCATTACGAGTGCTTGCAAGAGCTGCCACGCGCAGCAGAGCGAGCCGCAACTCGACGCGCAGGTCGCGCAGTGGTGGGGCGTGCTCAAGCCGCATGAACAGGCCGTCGCGGGACTGCTCGACGCGCGCGGCGTCACCGACATCGATGCCGCTACACCGCGGCTGCTGCACCCGGAGTCGCGTAACGCCACCGCCCAGGTAGCAGGGATGGCCGAGTGGCTGGACCGCTTCGCCGCACCGGACATGGCCTCGGTGCCTGGGACATTCGACCGCTCCATGCGCGCGATGGCCACGTCGGCCGACCTCGATGTGCGGGCGCTGGCGTTGGCGTCGCTGCACTACGCGCGGGGCCATGATCGCGAGACGCGGCGTTTCCTGCGCGCGCAGCTGCAGCGCAACCCGGCCGACGACATCGCCCTCCGTCGCCGATGGGTGATCGTGCTGGGAGGAATCGGCGATGCGGATCGCGCCGCAGGCGAGCTACCCAAGGCGATCGCGGCGTATCGCAAGGCGCTCGAAGTTGCACCGGGGGACGCGGCGGTACTGCTCAATCTCGGGCTGGCGTATGCCGCGGCCGATGCGCTCCCCGAGGCGGTACAGGCGTATCAGCGATCCATCACGGGCGACGCGGCCCAGCCGATCGCCCACGTGAACCTCGGTATTGCGCTCGAGCGCCAGGGCGACCTCACGGGCGCGGTCGCGGCGTATCGTCGCGCGATCATGATCGACCCGACGGCGCCCCTCGGCTACCTCAATCTGGCTACGAGTCTGTTGCGCGAGGGGAAGGCGGCGGAAGCGATCCCGCTCTTCGAGCGGGCGATAGCGCGGGACCCCGGGCTGGCCGTGGGGCATTTCCAGCTTGCACTCGCACGCCTCAAGCAGGGGGATTTGGTGGGCGCCGAGGCAGCGGTGCGGCGCTCGCGGGCGCTCGACACGACAAACACCGACGCCGCGAAGCTTCAGGCCGCGCTCCGTGAGGCACGCGCGGGTCGATAATCGTGCCTGTCGGGCGGTTAAGAATTGTCCTCAGTGACGAATACCGGGACAAATCGGTTGCAGAGTGTGACAGTGTGTCCACATATTCGCGCGCATTGTCGTGAATCGACGGAGCCCGGCGAACGCGCCGGCGCTCGCTGTACCATTCAGAGGAGAAAAGGATGCCGAGTCCTGCTCACACACGTTGGATGCGCTTCATCTCGGCGGTTGCGGTGGGGCTCGCGCTGCCACTGTTGTCGGCGACGGCCCAGGGAACAGCCATCGTCGAAGGCAAAGTTGCCGACGCCGCAACCGCGCGACCGCTCGAGAACGTGCAGGTCACCATCGACGGGACACAGCTCGGTGCGATGACGAACGCGCAGGGCGGATACCGTATCACCGGCATCCAAGTGACCGGCGCGACTGGTACGGTAGTAGTCCGTGTGCGCGCGATCGGCTATTCCCGCGAGACGCGTACCGTCACGCTCACGCCTGGGCAGACCACCAAGGCCGATTTCTCCGTCTCGGTTTCGGCCATTCAGCTCAATCAGGTAGTCGTCACAGGCAGCGGTCAGAAAACTGAGGTCAAACGACTCGGCAACACCGTCGCCGTGATCACGCCGCCTGCGAACGCGCCGATCAACGACATGTCGAACCTGCTCACCGCGCGCGAGCCCGGTGTGTCGGGGCTCGTCTCGGGCGGCCTGTCCGGCGAAGGTGCCAAGATCCGCATCCGCGGCAACGCCTCGCTCTCACAGTCCAACGAGCCGATCATCTTCGTTGATGGCGTGCGCATGAACTCCGGCGGCGGCTACGGTATCGGCAACGGCGGCGGCGGTTCTCCGTCGCGCATCGACGACATCGACCCCAGCACCATCGAGCGTGTCGAAATCCTCAAAGGCGCCGCAGCTGCCACGTTGTATGGTACCGAAGCCTCGAATGGCGTGATCCAGTTCTTTACAAAGACCGGGTCCAGCGGCACGCCGCGCTGGAACGTGAACCTGCAGCAGGACGCGGTGGATTTCGGCAACCGCGTGGCCCCGAATTCCGGGTACGCGCGCACGCAGGCGCGTGCCGACTCGCTGGCGACGTACTGGAATATCCCGGGGCTCAAAGCTTTCCAGGTGTTCGAGGTACCTGTCTTCAAGGACAACTTCACTGAAACGGGGCTGGGCAACACGCTCTCGTCATCGGTGCAGGGCGGAGGGAACGCACTCACCTATTTCGCCAGTGGTCGCTACTACTACGAGGACGGGCCCTTTGGCGGCAAGGATCTGGGGCCCGCGACGGATGTCGTGCGTCGCATCCAAACGTCAGCGAACCTCTCGCTGGTGCCGTTCAAGAACACGCGCATTCGTTTCAACAACAACTACTACAACACGCAGAACAAGTCGCCGGAAAACAACAACAACATCTACGGCGTAAACTCGCTCAGCTACATGGCGCGGCCGGAGCTGGCGAACTGCAACTTGTCCACGTATGTGTCGCCGGGACGCTGCTCCGGGCCGGGCAACCCGTTCGGCAATCAGGCGTTCGCTACCGCACGCGAGGCCATGCAGGTCACCAACGAAACCGGTTCGCAGCGCTACGTCGGTGTGCTCGATGCCTCGTACCAGCAGACCCCACATCTGACCTATTCAGGCACCTTCGGCTTCGACTACAGCGCGCAGCGCGACTTCGGACTCTCGCCGTTCGGCTACAACGTCGATCTGTTCACGTCCAACAACCCGGACGGCTCACGACAGACATTCTCCAGCGGCACCCGCGTGCTCACGCTCGACGGCAAGGTCGCGTACAATCGGGATTTTGGAAGCACCTGGACGACGGCGTCGGTGGTCGGACTTCAGGTGTTCAACAACCGCACGAACACGCAGACCGGTTCGTCGAACTTCTTCCCCGGTCCCGGAATTGAAGTCGTTGGCGCAGGCGGGCAAAACATCACGGTCGGCGAGTTTTACGGCACCACGGTGAATGGCGGCTACTTCGGACAGACGCAGGTCGGTTTCCATGACTGGATTTTCGGCACGGCCGGCGGCCGCTACGACTTCTCCAGCGCATTCGGCAAGAGCGCCGGTGGCGTGTTCTATCCGAAGGTGTCGCTCTCGGTTGTTCCGTCCGATCGCAAGTCGTGGAATTCCAACCTGCTCCCGACGCTTCGTCTCCGCGCGGCGATCGGCAAGTCGGGTCGTCAGCCGGGCGCATTCGATCAGTTCACCACGTTCTCGCCGCTCGTGACCTCGCTCGGCGCAGGGCTGCTGCCATCACAGCTCGGCAACAGCGATCTCCGGCCCGAGATTTCGACCGAGGTTGAAGGTGGTTTTGAAGCGGGTTTCCTGAACAACCGCGCGGCGCTCGAGTTCACGTACTGGAAGCGACAGGTATCGGACGCGCTGGTCCCGCGCGTGTTCGCGCAGTCGGGTGGCTTCCGGAACTCGCAGCTGACGAACATCGGCAAGATCGATGCAAACGGCCTCGAGGTGGGCTTGCGTGGTAGCCCGATCCAGCGTGGCACCACCACGCTCGAGCTCTTTGCAAACGGCGCGTTTCTCAAGCAGACGCTCACCAGTCTTGGCGGCGCGCCACCGATTCGCGTGTCTGGCGGATACGCGCGCTACCGCATCTACCTCAAGGAAGGAGCTCCGCTCGGCTCCATCTACGAGCCACGACTTGCCAGCGCCTGCGGTACGGTGCCGGCCACGAACTCCGCCGGGAAGCCGATCACGTGCTACACGCCCGACCAACTGCCCTTCAACTTCAACGGACGTGGCGCCGCACCGACCCGCGCCGAGTTGCTGGCGTACTTCGCGCAGCCGCGTAACATCCAGGAATCGGGCGTGCAGAACTCGCTGCAGCCCCTGCTCGCAGATTACGACGGCAGCGGCATCCTGTTCGAGCAGCGCGTCGGGAGCTCGATCCCGAAGTGGACCGGCGCGTTCGGCGGCACGCTCAACTTCCGCCAGCGCTGGAAGGTCCAATCCACGCTCGAGTATCGCACGGGCTACAAGGTTTCGAATCTGACGGACGGCTTCCGCCTGTCGCAGCATCCGTCGATCGGCTCGAATCGCAAGGAGTTCTCGACCGTGCAGGCCGTCATGCAGGACCCGGCCAGCACGCCCGACCAGCGAGTAGCCGCCGCCGAGGAGTACATCCGCAAGTACCGGCGCCTGCTCGAGCCAGGTCTTTATCAGGCACAAGACGGTTCGTTCCTGCGGTGGCGTGAACTGGCGATCACGTACAACCTCGGGCAAAGCACCGCCACAAAGCTTGGCTTCCGCAACGCAAGCCTCACACTCGCTGGCCGCAATATTCTGATGTGGACCAAGTACCCAGGGCTGGATCCGGAGTCGAACGAAAACGGACGCGGGTCGACGGGTACGCTCGCCGACAACTTCCAGAACGCCACCGACGGTTTCGGCCTGCCGATTCCGCGTCGTGTGTCGCTCGCGCTCAACCTCGGCTTTTAACCCGGAGCACTGCCAAATGACTATCGGATTTTCGATCGTAGGGGCGGTGTCTTGCCGCCGACCGTTTCTCGTGGGAGCGTTGGCGCTCAGTGCCGTCACGCTGTCCTCGTGTCAGATTTTTTCCACCGACATCAAGAACCCGAACGCCGTCACCGAGGACGCAATTGCCACTGCATCGGCGGCCGCCGGCTCGCTCGTGATCGGGTTGTACGGTGCCGTCAACGCCTCAGGCAACCAGCTGGTCGGGACCGTGGGGGCCGCATCCGACGAGCTGACGTGGGTTGGGTCGCGTGAGTACTGGAACCTGCTGGATGTGGGTGATGTCGGGGATCCGTTGAACGAGTACAGCAACGGACAGTACTCGTACATCAGTCAGTCCCGTTGGTTGGGTGACTACGTGATCCCCAAGCTCGAGGGGTACGACAAGGGGAGCCTGTTGCGCAATCGAGCAGACCTCGCACAGGCGTACTTTCTCGCGGCAACGAACTACGTGCAGATCGGCGAGACGTACGAGAATTTCATCATCTCGTCCGACCGTACCGCCAACGGCAGCCCAGTGGGTGAGGCGAACATGCGGATCATGTTCGATACCGCCGTCGTGTACCTCAATCGGGGGTTGACGGTCGCACAGGCGATCAACAACGTGCCGCTGCAGCAGCGAATCCTTGGCATGCGTGCGCGTGCGAAGTGGTCCAAGGCTGTGTGGACGTCGCTCCGGGCCACACGCGGTTTCCCGGCCAACCCGCTCATCAACGATGCTGGCGCCACGGCCGACGCGCTGGCTGCGCTCACCGCCATGGGTACCAACAACTACCGGTATCGTTTCGACGTGGTCACGCAGAACAACGGTGGCTACTTCTCGACGGGCAGCGAGATGAACTCCCGTCTCGAGATCCGTGCCGGGTCTCGCTATATCAATCCGACCGCCGCCGGAACCCGGCCGCTCGACGGCCTCGCTGGTATTCGACTGGTCGATCCGGTGACAGGTCAGACCGACCCCGTCACTGCGAAGAACATCGACGAGTGCTGCCGCTTGGCATCGACGGTGAACGTTGGGTGGACGGCGACGTCGGCCAAGGAGATGCTGCTCATCCTCGCGGAAGCGGCGCTCGCGAGCGGTAACACCGCCGAATTCACGTCGCGCATCAATGCGGTGCGCGCGGTCGATGGGCTACCAGCGTGGGCGGGCACGCCCTCGGCGCAAGACATCCTGATTCACGAACGTTCGGTTTCGCTGTTCCTGCAGGGCCGTCGACTGAACGATCACTATCGCTTCAATCAGCGTGCCGACCGCTGGGTGGCCACGCGCGGTTTGCGTCCCTGCTTCTTCCCGATCTCGTACGACGAGCGCACGCAGAATCCGCTGGCACCGCAGCCTTCTTCCGATCGCCCCGCCTCGTGTCAGTGATCCGCTCCACGCAGTCGCCACTACGAAACGACCGGCCACGAGTGTTCGTGGCCGGTCGTTTTGCCTCCGCGACGATGCTCACGCTGACCGCTTGGTCGCTCGTTGGATGCTACGCGTACGTTCCCGTCATCACACCGGCTGTGGTGAGTCCGGGGGCGGTGCGCATCAGCCTCAATTCGGCCGGCACCGAGTATTTCAAGCAGTCACTCGGCACGAACATATTGGAAATCGGCGGCGTCGTGATACGATCGACACCGGACACGATCATCGTGCAGATCGATCAGACCATTACAACGCGCCAAGAGCGATTCGACTCGCAAGGGCAGACGCTTGCCGTGCCGCTCGCGTTGACGGAAGAAGTGTCGAGACGTACCTACTCGCGTCGGCGATCCGTCGCCCTCGGCGCCAGCATTCTGGCCGTCGTCGTGGCGGTGGTGACGGCCAAAACGGGGGCTTCCAGTGGGTTCAGTGGCACACCGACGGGAGGAGGCCCCCAACCGTGAAGCATTTCCGTTCCAGTTCAGAGACTCGGCGCTTGGTTCGCGTCGGTGTGACGATACTGCACCGTTCCGCATTGCTGACGTTGTGCTTGGCGACGCCGTTGTATGCGCGCTCGCGGCCGACCGTTGCCACCGTGCGCGAGGGGCGCGCAAGCGACAGGCTCCGCGTACCGCAGGCGTTCCAGCGCGACGGATTCATCGGCGTACGGGTCGATGCGGAACGCAACAAACTGTTGCTAGAGATTCCGGCTGAGCGACTGAACAGCGACTTCCTGCATCAGAGCACGCTCGCCACCGGCCTCGGTGGACTTGGTCTCGATCGTGGTCAGCTTGGTTCGAGTGTCGTCGTGCACTTTGAGCGGCACGGCAAGCGCATTCTCATGGTGCGCGACAACTGGAGTGTGCGCGCGCCCGGCGCCAAACCAGCGGAGCAGCGGGCCGCATCCGAAGCGTTTGCGACATCGGTGACCGGCACTTTTCCGATCGAGTCCGAATCGAACGGCGTGATCATCGTCGATGCAACGTCGTTCTTTTTGACGGACACTTACGGCATCGCAGAATCGATTCGCCGTGGCCAGCAGGGGAATGCGCGCGTCGACGCGGCGCGCAGTTGGGTCGATTCGGCGCGCACAAAAGCGTTCCCGAAGAACACCGAGATTCATTCCGTGTTGACGTTCGCCGTCGACAATCCTGGTGCAACGTTGCGGCGCAGTGCACCCGATGCGAATTCCGTGACGATGGAAGTGCATCACTCACTCGTTGCATTGCCAGACAGTGCAGGCTTTCGCGCGCGTCAGGGTGACGGGCGATCGGGAGTGAATGGTCCGCAGTTCTATGATTTTTCGCAGAGCTATGACGGCACGTATCGCAACGCGATCGCGAGTCGGTGGCGGCTGATTCCGAAAGATCCGGCCGCGTATCGTCGTGGTGAGCTGAGCGATCCTGTCACCCCGATCATCTACTATCTCGATCCTGGTATTCCCGCCGAGTATCGCGAAGCGTTGCGCGAAGGCGGCATGTGGTGGAACAAGACGTTTGAAGCGGCCGGATTCAAGAACGCATTCTTTGTGCGTGATCTTCCAGCTGGTGCAGATGCAATGGACGCGCGCTACAACATGATGTACTGGGTGCATCGTGCCGGGCCCGGGCCGAGCGTGGGGCCATCGTTTTCTGATCCACGCACTGGTGAGATTGTGCGGACGGTGGTGCGCATCGATGCATGGCGGTCGTTGATCGATTACAACATTTATGCTGGTCTCATTCCCGCTGCTGGTCCGCAGGGATTGAGTGTGTCGCTCGAACAGTTCGCGATGGCGCGTCGTCGTCAACATGCGGCGCACGAGATCGGACACACACTCGGCTTTCCGCACAACTACATCGCATCGGCGCAGGGACGCACGTCGGTGATGGACTATCCGTTTCCGCTGATTTCGTTGAATGCGAAGAACGAAATCGACTTGACGAAGGCCTACGCGCCGGCTGGTGGTGCGTGGGATACGCTCACAGTGCGTTATGGCTACACGTGGTACGCGACGGCGGCAGAAGAGAAGGCAGGACTCGACAAGATCGTGAAGGACGGATTGTCGCATAATGTGCGCTTCATCGCGGACCAGCATTCGGGCGCGGAAGGTTCCATTCCCGATGCAACGCGCTGGCAGGAAGGCGCGACCGCGTTTGACGCCGTCGATCGCACGTCGAAGGTGCGACGCCTGCTGATCGACAAGTTCGATGAGCGCGCGATCAAGCCGGGTGAGCCGATGTATCTGCTCAACATGCGTTTTGCGCACGTGTATCTGCATCACCGTTATTCGCTCGAGAGCGTGGTGAAGTTTGTCGGTGGCATGGACTTCACGTATGCGATGCGTGGTGATGGGCAGACGCCGACCAAGATCTTGCCGGCAGCGTCGCAACGCAAAGCACTCACCGTCGCACTCGATGCGCTCGAGCCGGCGGCACTCGCTGTCCCGGAGCGTGTGCTGGCGCTGATTCCGCCGGTGCCGCCCGGTGGTGATACAGATATGGCGTGGCTTGGGTATGCCGGCACGGCATTCGATCAGATCACGCTCGCTGGTGGCCTGGCGACTGAAGTGATCGAGGGAATTTTCGAGCGCAATCGTGCCGATCGGCTGGTGTTATTCAGCGCACGTGATGCGGCCAATCCGACGCTCGACGAAGTGATTCGCACGGTGGTGAATCGCACGTGGGGCGCGCCTGTTTCGGCGAATGCCGGTGACCAGGCGTTGCGTCGCACCGTGCAACAGGTGGTCGTGAACACACTGCTCGATCGTGCGGGCGATGCACAGTCGTTGGCCGAGACGCGCTCCGTGTGTGAACTGCATCTCGCCGCGCTCAGGAAGCGCGCGTTGGCACTGAGCGGAGGCTCGGCAGCCGATGTCGCACTACGCGCGAAGACCGTGCGCGACATCGATCGCTACTTCGCGGGGCAGGATGATCCGAAGACGCGGTCGCGGTATCCTGTGATTGCGTTGCCGTGGCCTTAACGGGTGATTGGACGGATAACTGCAACAGACTTGGAACTGCCGATTGGGCGGATTTGGCGGATGAAAACGGATACGACACATCAACTACAAGGCATCTGCTGATGCGAGCAGCGCAAGACGTGTGACCTTGAGCTGCCCTTTGTTGCCGGAAGTTGCTGAGTGGTCGCAGTTGATCCGCTCGATCCGCCTGATCCGCTAAATCGGCAGTTCCAAGTCTGTTGCAGTTATCGGTAGTTATCTGTGCTTATCGGTTTTGATCCGCACCAAACCTTCTTGCGCGACCGACGCCACAAGCCGCCCATCCTGCGTGAACACCTGCCCACGCACGAAGCCCCGCGCACCATGTGCGGCCGGACTGTCGATGCAGTAGAGCAGCCATTCGTCGGCGCGAAAATCCTGATGCATCCAGAGTGAATGATCGAGCGACGCAAGCAGCAGTCGCGGATCCCGATACGACACGTCGTGCGGCAACAAAGCTGTTGGTAGCATGCCGTAGTCGGAGGCGTATGCGAGGACCGCCTGGTGTACGATCGGCTCATCCGGCAAGCGCTCGATGCACCGGAACCACACCTGCCGCAGTGGTTCGCCCGGGCCGTGCGTGATGGGGTCCGTCGGCACAACACCGCGAAAATCGAGCGGCCGGTCCTGTGTCAACACACTGACCAGATTCCGGGGCAGCTCACTCGCGCGTGCGCGCAGGATCTCGAGTTCGGACGGAATCGATTCCGGCGGCGGCACGTCCGGCATCTTCGCCTGATGTTCCAGTCCAGGCTCGTTTACATGGAATGACGCCGACAAGTGGAAGATCGCTTCGCCGTGCTGAATGGCAGTGACGCGTCGGCTTGTGAAGCTTCCACCGTCGCGCGGTCGATCGACAAAGTAGACGATCGGCGCTGCAAGATCGCCGGCGCGCAGAAAGTAGCCGTGCACGGAGTGCGCTTCGCGCGGTGCATCGACCGTCCGTCGCGCTGCAACCAATGCCTGCGCGAACACCTGTCCGCCGAAGACGCGCCCGGTACCCAGATCGCGATTGGTTCCGCGATAGATGTTGACCTCAAGCGGTTCAAGCTCGAGAAGATGGAGGAGATCGGTAACGGTGGACACGTGAGTGCGTTGAGGGCGATCGCTGCTGTAAAAGCGCGTCGAGACCAAATACGCTGCCGACGCGCCCTGCTGTCTATCGTCGAATGATATCGAGGATCACGATCGGTGGCGTGAGCGTCTGCGCGTTCACCGGCGATCGTTGAATGGCTCGAACCACATCCATTCCCGCTGTCACCTGCCCAAACGCCGCGAACCCTTGCCCATCCGCATTGCGCGCTCCACCGAAATCGAGCGCCGGTTGCGCACCGATGCAGATGAAAAATTCAGCCGTCGCCGAGTTGGGACCCGCACGCGCCATCGACAGTGTGCCGTCGAGATGTTTGAGCCCGGTCACGTTCGTGCGTTCGAGTTCGATTGGCGGGAAGCCACGGCGCGCGGAGTCGCGCGCCGGTGCGCCCTGGATGACTTCGATTTTGACCGCGTTGTCGGGCTGGTTTTGCAAGGTTGCCGCGCGATGGAAACGACCGGCACGGTAGAAGCCTCCGTCGATGTAGCGGAGGAGGTTGGTGACGGAAACGGGAGCGTGGGCGGAGTCGAGGACGGCGTCGATCGTGCCGAGGGTGGTGGTGATGCGGATGGGGATGGGGTGGAGTTGGGCGGCCGCCTCCTTCAGCGTAATGCTCAGCAAAGCGATCAGCCACACAACCGACGCTGCGCCACGATGCCTTTGGCGGGTGCGTTCGTGATGAGTCACAGAATCAGGACGTCAGCAGTGCAACAGCCTGCCCCGCACGTCATCCACGCGGGGTCTTCTTGGGGCGCGCGAAAAATCTCCACCCA
>JBKJTE010000362.1:0-21201 GCA_046590495.1 Gemmatimonas sp.
TCGGCCTCACGATGTCGCTCTTTGCGGTCGCCGTCCCGCACGCGATGCCGATGGCGCCATTGGGCACCGAGTTGCTCGCCGAGCCGAGCGCTCTCGAAGCCGAATCACAGGGGCGGATCGAATACCTCACCGGCATGCTCGCAGACTGCCCCGCAGGCTCGACGACGAACGTCACAACCGATCTCTCAGTCGGACGCGGCATTCTCGAGGAAGCAGCGCGAATACATGCAGGCGCGATTGCGATGGCATCACACGGGCGTGGCGGTCTGCTCCGCCTGATGCTCGGAAGCGTCGCCGATGAAGTCGTGCGACACGCAGACCTGCCGGTGCTGCTCTATCGTCCGGAGACGTAGCCCCGCTAGGCCGAGAAGTATTCGGAGAAATATTCCGGCGCCAACCAGGGCGCGAGCGCGTACGTCACCAGCGTTTCGTACGCGCGCTGTCGATCGATAAGTCCCGCGGTCAGAATCCCGACGGCGCCACGACCGTGCTTCGTGCCGACCGTCTGCGCGACGACGTCCATGGCGTGCCCCAGTTCTTCGCCGCCGCGAATGCGTGCAGCGACGATACTGGGAAGTGGCATCGACAGCGACCCGCCGATCCCACGCGTCCCATCACGGTCAATTGCGACGGCCCACGCGCACGTACGCATCGACCCGTCGCTTTCGAGCACGACGCCCCCCTCGAGCCCCACAGCCAGCTCCGCGTCGCTGACGTCGAGCGCCGCCCGCGCTCTCGCTTCGGCCCCGCGTTGCGTCTCCAGATCGCCGAACGGCTGGTCCGGCACACCGCTTGCCACTTCCACCCCTTTGACGTGGGAATCGGTGACTACACGCAACACCACTGCATGCACTGCTGCGATTTTGACCGGATTCAGCGAGCCGACGATGACTCGTTGAGGAAGACGAGAGCTCATACGCAGGAAGTCGAAAGTCTAGAGGATCGTACCCAGCTTGCTCGCAGCCACGAAGCGAAGTAACCTAGCCTCCTGCGATGCCGGTCTCTTCTACGCTTTCACTCCCTGCCGATGCTGGCGAACGGTCCCCGGGTCCCGGCCCGGTGCCCCCGCGCTCACGCCTCTGGCTCGAATTCGTCAACACCGACGCCGCGGCCCAGTCTCCCGGTGGCGATCTGTTGCGAGATTTTGACGCGCTCGTGAGCTGGTTCAACAAGCAGCATGCGCTCGACGATGAGCGGAGCGACGGCATCCGTCGCCGCGCCCTCCTCCAGCCGGCGGCGGCCGCGGCGACGCTCGTTGATGCGCGACGGGTCCGCGCTGCATTGCGCGTCCTCGCTGAACGCGGCCACCTCATCGAACGCGTTCGCGACGATGCCGTTGTCGAGATCAACCGAGTACTCGGCCGGAGCGCCGGCACGCGTAAACTCGAGCGCGACGTCGACGGTGGCTACACGCGTTCATTTGTCCCGACGGGCGACGCATTCGCGGGCCTCATGATCCCGATCGTCGAGTCCGCGGCCGAGTCCCTTGCCGCCTCCGAACTGGGACGTGTCAGACGCTGCGCAGACGCGCGCTGCTGCCGTGTTTTTGTCGATGCCACCAAGAATGGACTGCGGCGCTGGTGCGATATGGGTACGTGCGGCAATCGAGCAAAGGCAGCGCGTCATCGCGCGAAGGAACGGCCCGCGCAATCCGCACGGGAAACATCGAGCGCGTCGTCGAGCGCCTCCCCGAGCAGGCCTGATCGATGAACCCTACGTCGACCACTGAATTCGTAGGCGAACATCTCGAGCGATCCAACGGCAATGAACATCTCGAGCGATCCAACAGCACCGAACGCCTGGAGCATGCCAACGGCGGGTCTGACATGGCGCTCGAACGCGGCTTTGTCGCGCTGCTCCGTTGGCTCGTGTCCGAAGGTGATACGCGCGGTGTGCGACGCATCGCCGTCGAACTGCGTGCGCTCCGCGAAGCACTCGCCACACTCGACGAAACGCGTTCGGCCCGTGACGAACAGACGCGCCGTTCGCAGGACCTCGACCGCGAGTTGCAGGCCGCCCTCGCGGTTCTTGGCCCGGGCACCGCGGTCAATGGGAACGGCTCACTCGTGCAACGGCTCGCGAAACTGCGTGAGCGCCTGTCCGAAGATATGGCCGCGCGACGTCAGCTGATCATGGAGCGCGACGCTTGGCGGGCGATGTGCACGCTGCTCACGCAGACGCGCGCCGGCGTGCACGAGCTGCTTGAAGTGACTGAACGCGAGCGTGATGGTCTGGCGGTATCAATCGATGTGCTGCGCGAGCGCGTGCTTGAGCTCAGCACGTTGCATGACGATGCGTCCCGCGACGCCACACGCACGCGCTCCGAACTTGCCGACTTGCGCGACACACTCCGCCACTGGAGTGGGACCGTGGAGCGTGCGCTGCAGGAACTGGCAAAGACTGCGGGGGCGATCTCGCGTGAGAATCGCCCCCCGGAAGCCGCCGTTCGCTACGACTGAGCTACGACTGAGCGACGATCGACGTGACCGTTGGTGCAATCACCGCGCGCACCACGGACTCCTTGAGGTAGCCCATTTCGACCGCAAAGTTCGCGAGCTTGCGCTGCAAGAGTCTCCGTCCGCGAAAGAGCCGTGACTTGACCGTGCCCTCGGGTACACCTAGCACGTCTGCGATTTCGGCATACCTCAGCCCCTGCAGATCGCTGAGCACCACCGCCGAGCGATACTCGACGGGGAGCGAACGGATCGCGCGCGTTACTTCGTCATCGAGAAACGAATCGTAGAACCGACCTTCCGGATCTGCTTCGCCGACGGCCTCAAACATCGCCCACCCTTCGGTATCCTCGGGCTGCTGCACTTCACGCGCGTCGATGCGTCGCTTCCGACTTACAAAGACGTGATACAGGATCGTGAACAGCCACGCGCGGATGTTCGTGCCGAGATGATACTGCTCCCACCGCTCGAGCGCGCGCAGCAACGTGTCCGAGACGAGGTCTTCCGCATCGTCCCGGGAGCGGGCGAGTTTCAGTGCAAAGGAGTACAGCGCATCGAGGTGCACGAGCGCTTCACGTTCAAATTGTGCGCGACGCGTCTCACGTTCTGAGGCCGACAGCACCGGCATCACAATGTCGTCGGTCATCACCGCTTCGAAGTCAGCCATTGGTCACTCCTCCAGCCGTCGTCGCGGCCGTTCCTTCGCGTACATGTATCAGGATGAATCGCTTGAGATCGATCGCAATTCCTTCGAGCACCGACATGTCGCGCTTGACCCGCGTCATGAGCACGGCGCCTTCGAGTGCAGCGATGATGAACCGGGAAAGACGGACCGCATCGACGTCGTCCAGCAGTTGCGGGCGCGCCTCCCAAAGCAGAGAGCGGATCTGACTCGCCCACCGTTCAAACACGGCCTCGATGCGCACGCGAAAACCCTCGTGCGCGTCAGCGAGTTCTGCGGCCAAGTTCCCAAACGGCGAGCCTCGGCGACCGCCACTCTCGGCCTGCAACGCGACCACCGCGTCGATGAAAAGACTGAGCCGCTCCAACGGGTCGATCATCGGCTCACGCAGGATTGCGAGCCCCCGCTCAGCAAAGCGCTCGAACTGGCGGTTGAGCACTTCGTAGCCAAGCTCGTCCTTCGACTTGAAGTAGTGGTAGAAATGACTCTTCCCACTCAGCTTGGCGCCTCGGATGACGTCGTCGACTGACGTCGAGGTGAAGCCCCGCTCCGAAATGAGCGTTGCGGCGGCGTCGAGGATTTGGGAGCGGCGATCAGACATGGAGTCGAAACTAGGACCGTTCGGTCCTAGTCGCAATCGGGTCCGAGAGAAACCCGTAATATGTTACTTGACAACCGTTTATAGGACTGCGAGCGTTGTTGGCATGAGCGCACAGAGTGATCCGGAGGCGATCCGACTAGGACTAATCAGTCCTAGCACGAAACAGAGGGCTGTCCGGGTCACACGGACCTACCTGAGCATGGCCGCGCCGGCGCGCCTGACACCGGGTGCTCCGCCCTTATGCTCGGTGACGCTGCGTCGCCTGGCCCCGTGCTCCGTACCGGTCTGGCGAGCGCTTTACGCACAGATCGGCGGGCCTTGGCACTGGCATGACCGCGACACGTGGCCCGACCCACGGCTCGAAGCGCATCTCGCGAGTGATAACGTGCGCATCTACCGCGCGGATGCATCGCTTGCCGAAGGGATGCTGACGGGTGCCGGCTTTGTCGAACTCGAACGGCACGCCGACGGCTCTGTCGAAATCGGCTACCTGGGGCTGGACGTCCGCGCCTTCGGCGTCGGGATTGGCCGCTGGATCGTCGCTGAAGCCACGCGCGAGGCCTGGGGGATGGACGCCACCAAAGTGTGGCTGCACAGCTGCACTCTTGACGGTCAGGCAGCGCTCCCCAACTACCTCGCGCGCGGCTTCTCCGTTGATCGAACCGAGGAGTACGACACCCTCATCAACGATTAGCGCCGCTTCTTTCGGCCGCCCTGTCCGCGTCCACCCGGACCGCTATGACGACCGCCCGGGCCACCTCGCTTCCCATGTCGCTGAAAATCGCCCCGCGCGTCGCGCACGTTCCGTTCGCGCTTGCGCCCGTCCTGCTCCTCACGCGACGTGTGCTGAGGGCGCGCCTGCTCCTCTTCCGTGAACGGCAGATCAAGCTTCTGCTGCAGCTCGAGGATGCCGGTCGCCCGCACCGATCCACGCTGGCCGCGCGGCACCACAAAGCGAATCGGCCGATCGAGTTCGGGGATCTCTTCCTGCACTAGTGTGCGCGCGAGTTTTTCGGGAACACGCAGACGCACAACACCCACCGGTCCTGCGTCGGAATCCTCGACATCGTATTCGAGTGACACCGTACGATCGCGAATGTCGACGTAACCCGGGAGTGCGCGCGCCTCGGCCAACTGCGCATCGCTGACGAAGGTGCGCCGATCGAGTTTGAGCGGCATTGCGCGAATCTCTTCCCACTCGCGCGCATCACCCATCGCACTCTCATACCACGCCGTGAGTTCGGCCTGTCCAAAGCGCGGCGTTACACCACCGAGACGACGCCACGTTTCTCGAATCTCTTCAACGATCGGCTGATTGCGACGCACACCCACGTGCCGCAGCTCGCCCCGCGCGGCTGCTTCTGCAAGGAGGTGACGCGCAGGCTGCGCGAGCTCGTCCGGAAAGGCCGTGATCGGTTCACTCTCGCGCGACAGTTCAAAGCCGAAATAGGTCACACGACGACGCAGCATCACCGGCGAATGTTTGCGCTCAGCGTCGAGCGCGAGTTCGGGCGGATGTCGTTGCGCGTACTGCTTGATCAAATCGATCGGCAGCTGCGTTCCCTCAATCGACGCGCGCGGCACACCAAATCGATCGGCAAAAAAACGGAGCGATCCGGCCACTGCGCCCCAACTTCCACAGACACTCGTCTTCGATACACGCGCTTCCTGTCCGTCGGCCGTCTGTTCTTCGATGACGAGATCAAACGGCATGAATCGCGCGACCAGATCGGCGAAGCGTCGGAGTGTTCCTTCGCGCGCAATCGGCATCGCGGCCGGCAACGCCAGTCCGACGCTGCGATACACACTCGCCATCGCCAACGCGGCGTCCTCGAGCGCCTTCACCAAGACCCCCCGACGCTCGGCCCACAACGCGATCCGTTCTGCGTCAAAGAGATGTCGCGAGAGGCCGTACACATCGCCGATGTATCCGGCCGCGGTAAAGCCTTCGGCGTAGAGATTGTACGCTGTCAAATTGTCGCTGCCGCGCAGCACGAGTCCTTCGAGATCGCGATTCTCACGCGTCATGCGATGCAGTGAGTCGATGCCGCTCATGACCGAAAGCACCGGGAGCAGTGCATCGTCGCCATTGACGACCAGTTCACCCCACGCACGATCGACGGGCAGCGCTTCGACCGAGCGCCCGTACTTCGTCAGCCGACCGTTCTCGACAAGCCCGCGTGACTCGAGATGCTCGACAGCTTTGCGATACGACGCACGATCGAGTGGCACTGGCAGATCGAGTTCGTCGGCCCGCACACCAAGACCGGCGCAGGTGAGCGCAACGCGCTCTGAATCGCCAGCCAACTGGAACTCGGGTGCCGTCGGACGCAACGATTCAAAGCGAATGTCGCGATCGCTCAGAATGTGCACACGGCCATTCTCAACGCGACCGTGCACGCGTCCGGCCATCTGCAGAATTTCGTTCGCACCCAGATGCACGCGCGTGAGCACGTTGCGCCCGCGATCGATCACGTTCGTAAAGCGCGTGTCGTCGATGATCACCGTATCGAGCCCGGGCACATTGAGCGCGCTCTGTCCTGCTGCCGTCATGGCGAGAAAAAACGGCTTCGGGATCGTCCCTTCGAGAAATGGACGGATCACACGAATCGGTTCGCCGCCATGATAGTGGGCCGCTGAAATGCGCGGATACCGATGACGCACCCACTCGGCGGCTTCTTCAACTGAAGCGCGCGTCGGCAAAAAAATCGCAACACCTCGCTCCGAACGCGCCAACTTGGACAGGAACTTTTCGTCGAGAAAATTCAGTGGCTGTTTGCGTTCAACTTCCACCTTGGCTGCCTTCGTCGGATCAAAGGCAGACACCTGCAGCACATCCGCGCTGTTCAGGTAGTGCGAGTAAAATGCCGGGTCGACAGTGGCCGACAACCAGATGAAGCGACACCCAACGCGCTTGCCGAGTGAGAGACAGAGTTCGAGCTCCGCACTGGTCTGGTGAATTTCGTCGACGACGAGCGTGTCCTGCGGCTGAATGTCGCCGTCCTGAAACCAGCGACGCGCGATGCCGGTCGTGACGATGATGATGTTCCACGTCGGCAGCTCAGGGGGCGCTTCACGTTCACGATTCACGACACCGACTTTCAGTGCAGTCGTGCCGAGAATCGTTTCGGCGATGGGGCGGATCGCGAGTGTCTTGCCTGTGCCGGTCCCCGCGACGATTCCAAATCCGCGCCCGCTCGCCGCGAGTGCGCGCAGCTCGGCGCCCTTGGTTCGCTCGAGAAACGTGTCGAGATGGAGCCCGACCGCGAGTTCGATGGTCTCGCACGCCGCACGTGTGGGAGCGATGACAATCACTCGACCGGTGTTCGGCTTGGCCGCGACAAAAGCGTCACGGTCCTGGGGTAGATAGCGATCGGTAGGTGTGCGCACATCTCAACTTAGTCCGGGTATACAATCCGGGCGAACGTGGGCATGTTTGCCGTGGGGCCGCTTCCGCCACTCCTTCCGGATTCTTCATGACTGCAGCAGACGACACGTCGGCGCGCGCCGAATGGATTGAAGTCGCAACTTTTTCCACCGGGCTCGAGGCCGACATCGCCAAGGGGGCACTCGAAGACGCAGACATTCCAGTACTCGTCCGCAGTAATGCACCCGGAATCTTCGGACTCGCATTTCAGGGCGTCGTTGCCGGCGGGGTCGCGTTGCATGTGCCAACGCCGGAGCTCGAGCGCGCGCGCGAACTTCTCAACACACCAAACGATCGCCATCTGTCACTGGTCGACGACGAATTCGACGGTGACATCGGCGACACGGGCGACGCACCGCTCACGCCCTGACGAAAGCATGAGCGGGCAGAGTACAGTCACGACGGCACGGTGCCCGTGGGCGACCAAGCCGCTCGACATTGCCTACCACGACACCGAGTGGGGCGTGCCGGTGCATGATGACCGCGTGCGCTTCGAATTTCTGATCCTCGAAGGTGCGCAAGCCGGCCTCAGTTGGTCCACCGTACTCGCCAAGCGCGAGCACTACCGTCGCGCGTTTCTCGAGTGGGATGTCGAAGCGATCGCACAGTTCGCCGAGGCAGATATCGATCGGCTGGTACTCGATGCGGGGCTCATTCGCCATCGCGGCAAACTCGCGAGCACCGTGACGAACGCGCAGGCGTTTCTCAAAGTGCAAGCTGAGTTTGGGTCGTTCGACCGATACATCTGGCGCTTCACGAATGGTGCGCCGATCGTCAATCGCTGGCGCAGCATGCGCGACGTGCCCACTAAGACCGCAGAGTCGGACGCGCTGAGCAAAGATCTGCTCAAGCGCGGCTTCAAGTTTGTAGGTTCGACGATCTGTTACGCGTACATGCAGGCCACGGGAATGGTGAACGACCACCTCGTGACCTGCCCCCGTCACGCCGCGAGCATTACCAGCTAGCGAACGCGGGTTCCGGTGCGCGCGGCCGGGTACCACGGCGGCGCGCATTGGACGGCAGCGCACCGTTCGACCGGGGTGCACCAGAGATCTGGAACTCGCGGACCATGGTGGTCAGTGTCAACGACTGACCCGCCAGCTCTTCTGACGCACTGGCCGACTCTTCAGCGTTTGCTGCGACCTGTTGCGTCACGCTGTTCAGCTGCGTTACCGCTGTACTGATCTGGCGCACCCCGTCAGTCTGCTGCTCGCCCGCAATGGCGATTTCGGCGACGACCTCCCCGACGCGACGGACATCCGCATCGATCTCGCCGAGCTTTCCCAGGACTTCGGCATTGAGCGTAACGCCCGTGGCGGCATGCTGCACGGACTCTTCGATCAGGGTCGCCGTCGTGCGTGCGGCCTCGGCACTCCGGATTGCCAGGTTTCGCACTTCTTCTGCAACTACCGCGAATCCACGTCCCGCATCGCCTGCGCGCGCCGCTTCGACGGCAGCGTTGAGTGCCAGGAGATTGGTCTGGAACGCGATCTCGTCGATCGTCTTGACGATCTTTGCGGTCTGATCGCTGGACAGCTTGATCTGATCGATCGCCGTTGAGAGTTGATCCATGCTCGCCCGTCCTTTCGCGACCCGTTCGCGTGCCGTCACGGCCATGTCCCGCGCCTCACGCGCATTCGCCGCAGTCTGCGCCGACGACGATGTCATTTCGTGCAGGCTGCTCGAGACTTCCTCGAGCGACGCCGCTTGTTCTGATGATCCCTGCGCCAGCGCCTGACTACCGGACGCGATCTCCTGGCCCGCCGCCGCCACCTGTTCGGCCGCGACGTTCACCTGCGCCATCGCTTCGTCGAGCGTTGCGGCTGCCGTGTTGATCGAATCCTTGATCCTCGCAAAGTCACCGGCGTACGAGCCCACAACGCGGGCGGTGAGATCGCGTTCGGCAACACGAGCCAGCACTTCCGATGCTTCGTTGATCGGTGACACCACCGCGTCGAGCGTGTCATTGATTCCCTGCACCAGATCGCGATACGCCCCCTTGAATCGCTGCGCGTCACCTCGCGTGTTGAGCTCTCCCGCTTTCGCCGCGGTTACAAGGGTACTGGTTTCGGCCACGAGTTCCTGCATCGTGGCACGCAGGTTCACGAACGCGTTGCCGAGTACGTCCTTGTCGCTGCGAGCGCTGATGTCGACGCTCATATCGCCAGCGCTGACGGCAGTTGCAGCCGCGGCGAGCGACTTCTGCGCATCAACCATGCGCTGCATCGACCCGGCCAGCTGCCCCATTTCGTCCGTCGACGTAACATGGATTGTCTGCTGCACGTCGCCGATCGCGAGTGCGTCCGCGACATGCCCGATGTGCGACACAGCGCGAACGATCGGCCGTGTGATACCGACACCGGCGACCACGGCCAACATCAACGCGACAACGATCAGGGTGATCAGCACGCTCATCGAACGGCGGTACTGTACACCGCTCGCATCGACGGCCGATTGCATCAGTGCGAGTTTGGCCGCGACGAGCGTATCCATCATCGCATCAATCGTATCCGTCTGCGCGAGGATGGCCGACAGATGCGTCTTGGCGATCGAATCTTTCCCCACGAGTGCCAGCGCCACGACCTCGTCCTGTTGTGGACGAAGACGTGTGAAGGAGACCAACAATGTTTCGGCTAACTTCTTGATGTCCGGACGAACGATGTGCGCCTGATAGGCCGCGAATTCGGCACGGAACGTCGAGTCGTACTTGACGATGTCGCCGGCGCGCTTCTTCACGGCGGCCGCACTGTCGTCAAGGATCGCACTGCGCACGGCGCGGGTGATTCGGATCAGCTGGATGTTCGATTCCTTCAGATGCAACGCGGGCACCGCGTGTGTCTCATGAAGTTCCGTCACCAGTTTGTCGATGCCGCGCGCGGTGAGCATTCCCTCCGCGCCGACGACGCTGAGCAACACCGCCAGAAGACCAAATCCTAACGCCAGCTTTCGCCCAATTGCGAGATTGCGGAACCACTGCATTGCTGCCTCCGTCCGGGAACCGTCATGTCGTGCCGCATGCGTGGTCCTCCCTCGTCGGAGGTGCATCGGGACAGCCGCGCCGGTAATTACGGAAGCGTCGCGCACTCGGCGCGGCAGGTCGGAATCACGTGACGACGTCGTCTACACAATGACAAGCTTCGACCACGCCGCGACGAACTTGATCGTGCAGTTTCTGTTCAATCCTGCGAAATACAGGCAGCCGGTGACCAACGCCGCGAACGCCTCCGTTCAGCGCTGCAGTAGCTTCACGCGCTGTCCATTCCTGAACACTTCCACGCGATCTGCGAGACCGTCCTTGTTCACGTCGGTCCACACCTGTAGCAACTCGCCGGTCTGATCGAGAAAAATCGCACGCCACGGTGTTCCGCCGCGACCCTGGTCAGGCACACGCAGTTGAAATTCGTTGGTGCCAAGCCACGTCATGACTTCCGCGTTCATGCGCCCCTGCACGACATCGAGCACGGACGTCATGTGTGGCAAGGTCTGCGGAAATGCCTGCGATGCGAACGCTGGCAGGTCGTCGCAGCGCCCGTCCTTGTCCCTGTCTTGACAGGTGGGCAAACCAAAACGCAGATCGTCGCACCACCCGTCGCCATCGCGATCGAGACACACCGACGAGCCCGTACCCGGTGGGCCCACGTTCGGGTTGTTGTTGAAGTAACGCGGATCGTTGATTGCCCCCGTTCCAACACTGGTGCCGTTCGGTCCGACGTACCCGCTGTATGACCCCATGGCCCCGCCCTGTGACAGCGGAGCGCCTGGATATGACAAAGCCGGCGTGTTCGCCGGCCGGTCACCGAAGAGCTGTTCGTCTGAGACCTTCTTGCTTTCCCAATTGTCCCGATGAAGTCTCGGATCGACCTGCGAGACCTCAGGCGGAACCAGCGGCGGTAGCTTCTTTTGACCCGGCGGCGCGGCGAACCCCTTGATTACCGGTTCGGGCATTGCTTTGCCGTTCCTGTTCGCGTCACCGTAAATGACCCGGGCGTTCGCGGGCTTGTTGCGTACCGCAGACGCACAGTCGGTGGACGCGGGCTGAGACGACGCCGGAACGCCGTCCACCCACACACGACACATACCAGCAGGCGGCTTGTAGGCCGCAGGAACGCTGTCGTTTTTGCTCGGCCGCGCTTGCGCACTCACATTCGACATCGGCACGACACCGATGGCGACCGACGCAGTCAGTACAAGCAGGAATCGACGGGACATCACTACCTCTCAGCGGGACACGCGCGTCGCACACCTCGACGAGGGTGGACTTCAGTTCACCGTAGCATAGGGCAGACTCCATGCCATCGATCGCTTACATCACAGCCTGAGCGCGCTTGGTTTGTAAGTATCGGCAGGACATGGCGCTAACGACAGTGGGCCGGCAAACGAGAGCGGGTCGTGGCACCGCCGGGGCGGCAAAAGTCTCCGGGGCCAGACAGAGAGCGTCTATCGGCAGAGACGGCAAAGTGGTGCCGCACGTCGCAATTCGAAACAGTTCCGGGTGGTGAGTTCGAATGTCGAGCTCCGAGTGAACCAGCCCGAGCAGGCGCTTTTCCTGGAAACCCGTCACTCAAACTGCAAACTCGAAACTTCGCTCCTCCAAACTGCAACGCCGACCGCCGCGCTCCCATGCATTAGTCCCCGAAGCTGATCCCGATCATCCGCGCTGCCTGTACCACATCGTGGGCCGGGTCGACTCGCTTGGTCTCGGCGAGGACTTCTTCGATCGGAATGCACACCAGGTGCGGCGACTGCAGTGCCACCATCTGCCCCCACTTTTTATCGGCGACGGCCTGTACAGCGGCGGCGCCGAACCGGGTGGCGAGCAGGCGGTCATAACCAGTTGGCGCCCCACCACGCTGCAAATGACCGAGCACCATCGAACGGGTTTCTTTCCCGGTGCGCTGCTGGATCTCAAAACCCAGACGCTCAGCGATACCACCCAAACGGCGGTCCTGACCAGGGAGCGACGCGCCGATGATCGAGTGTGCACCACCATGCGGCTTGGAGCCTTCGGCGACGACAACGATGCTGAAACGACGGCCGGCCGCATCGCGCGCCATGATCTTTTCGCAGACGTTCTCGATGTGCCAGGCAATTTCCGGAATCAGGATAACGTCTGCCGTGCCCGCGACTCCTGCATGGAGCGCGATAAAGCCGGCGTCCCGACCCATCACCTCCAGCACCATCACGCGGTCATGCGACTCGGCAGTGGTGTGCAACCGATCGATCGCCTCGAGTGCCGTGTTGACAGCAGTGTCGAATCCGAATGTCGTGACGGTGCCGGCGACATCGTTGTCGATGGTCTTGGGGACGCTGATGATGCGCATGCCCTTGGCCGCGAGCTGCGATGCAATCTTGAGCGAGCCGTCGCCGCCGATCGAAATGATCGCCTCGATCCCGAGGTTGCGAGCGTTCTCTACGAGTTCGTCGGAGCGATCGACCTCTTTCCACGTTCCGTCATCCTGCTGGATTGGATACGCGAATGGGCTGCCGCGGTTGGTGGTCCGAAGAATCGTTCCGCCGGTGCCGGCGATGCCGCTGACGCTCGCCGCGGTCAGGGGGATGACTTCGTCTTCGCCGAGTAGACCGGCATAACCACGCTTGATGCCAAGTACATCCCAGCCGCGGGTACGTGCGGAAAGGACAGCCGCGCGAATAACCGCGTTGAGGCCGGGGGCATCACCGCCACCGGTGGAGAGTGCGATGCGCATGTCAGATGGAGCGACAGGGAAAGGCTTCGTAGTGCCTGTTTGTGAGTTTGGATGAATGTACCGCAGGGACGGCGTGGTGCTCAGCCCTATTCATCAGCTTTGATCCCATCTTTGAGATGCTGTGATATCAACCCGGTCCGATCACGGAGTCGACATTCCGGGTGGGTGCATCTGCAAGCCGGCCGCGCCGGCAAGCTGACGGACTACGGTGTCCTGATAGGCGGCGACGGAGCGGAGCGAGTCGATTTGGGCCTGCAGCTGTGCGTTCTCCTCGCGGAGCTGCACGACCATGTTGCCGATGTCGATGACGGCCTGGCTCGTCGTCATGTCGCCGGGCGCGGCCAACGTGCCACTACAGGCGGCCAGGAGCGGGACTGCTACAGCACCGACGACGACAATGAGACGTCGAGGGCGTACAACCGCGAATGGAGGCATGGAAATGACCGGTCGTGCGACGAAACGGTGATGGAACTCGCGACACGATGAGTGATATAGCTGGCGACCCGAATGGACGGAACGCCTATCACTTCATCGCATCATCACTCCACGCACGCCGGCATGAAGCCCCGCAGCGGCAGCACGCTGATAGAGCAGCTTTGGCTGCTCGTTGTAACCGGTGTCCTGCTCTCGGCGACGATCGTCGGTGGCGCGCGTCTCCTCGACGCCGCAATCGTGCGCTCCTCGGCGAACGATGTGGCCGATCTCTTTGCCATTGCACGCGATCAGGCGATCGCGACCGGCAAGCGCACGGCGGTCCACATCGACATGACGGCCGGGCGTCTGATGATTCACGCCGACGTCGATACGTTGATGCGCCTGGAGCTCGCGCAATCGCGCGCCGTGACGGTTTTTGCGTCGCGCGACTCGATGGCCTACGCCGCGTCCGGGTTGGGCTACGGCGCGTCGAACCTGCGTGTGATTCTCCGACGCGGTGCGAGCGCTGACACTATAACGGTGTCGCGACTAGGCCGAGTGAAACGATGAGGCCCGTTGCACTTGCAGTTAGACCGGTAACTTGCGACTCGAACTCACCACGCGACACTGAGTGGCAGTCACGGTTACGTCGTTGTCGCGGCCGTCGTCCCGAAGTCAAACCCCGGCACCGACACGCGCGGAATCTCCTGCCCGATGGTGCGTTCAATCGTGCGCACCATGCCGATTTCTTCGCCCGACATGAACGTGTACGCATCGCCGGTGCTCGCTGCGCGTCCGGTACGTCCGATGCGGTGCACGTAGTCTTCCGGCTGTTGCGGGACATCGTAGTTGATCACGTGCGTGATCCCCGAGATATCCAGTCCGCGCTGTGCAATGTCGGTGGCCACGAGAACACGCAGCTTGCCGCTCTTGAAGTCTTCGAGCGCCTGCATGCGTTGCTGCTGCGATTTGTCGGCGTGCATTGCGCCTGCATCGATACCAGCGCGTTCGAGATCATGCACGACGCGATCAGCGCCCGACTTCGTGCGCGTGAACACCAGTACCGACTCGTGATCTTTTTCCGACAGCAGATGCACGAGCAGGTCGTTCTTTCGCTGACGCGGCACCGGGTACACGGCGTGCGTGACCGTTGTCGCTGCGGAGGAGCGACGGCCGACCTGCACGACAACCGGCTTGCGCAGGTATTTGCGTGCGAGTGCTTCGACTTCCGGCGGCATCGTGGCGCTGAACAACAGCGTCTGGCGATAGCGCGGAATCTGTTCGACGATGCGATTGAGCTGAGGCGCAAATCCCATGTCGAGCATCCGGTCGGCTTCATCGAGCACGAGTGTCTCGAGATAGGTGAAGTCGACGTTTCGCTTTTCGAGGTGGTCGAGCAGGCGACCTGGTGTTGCGACAACGGCATCCACACCGCTGCGCAGCGCCTTTTCCTGTGGCTCGTAGCCGACGCCCCCAAACACAGGAATCACATCAACCGGCGCGTACTTCGAGTACTTGCGAAAGCTTTCTTCAACTTGCAGACACAGTTCGCGTGTCGGAGTGAGAATGAGCACGCGAGTGCGCCGCGGTCCGCCAAGCAGTCGGTTGACGATCGGCAGCGTGAAGCTGGCAGTCTTCCCGGTGCCGGTCTGCGCGAGCCCGATGAGGTCGCGACCCTTGAGCGCGACCGGGATCGCCTCACGCTGAATCGGCGTGGGGCGGTCGTAGCCTGCATCGTGCAGGGCATCGAGCATTGGCTGGGCGAGGCCCAGGTCGGCGAAGGTCGTGTTATCGCCTGTCGCGTCATCAGACGCGGTATCGTTCGCGGGTGCAGTCATGGGTATCCGACAAAGCTAATCGGAGCGACGCCTCGCGGGTGGAATCAGCCTGATTCTACGTCTCAGACCAGTTCGATCGGCCGACCGGAGAGCCGTGCAATCAGTCCAAGGCGGAAGGTCACGTCGATTGACATAGGGTCAATGGGGCCGCCGCGTTCGCTCAGCGGCATGACCGGCCATGACCAGGATGGCACCTGTTCCGGCATCACGACCGAGCGCGGCGGATGCCAGATGCCTTTGCGGTCGCGGTCGTCGAGCAGGCGATCGAAGAGGCGCTGCCAGACTTCGTTCTTCCTGAGAAAGCCCAGTCGGGCCATGATCTCGAGCCACGCAAGCGACGACGGCATGTCGGCGTCCATCACGTTGCGTGTGGGCAGGAAATCCCCCAGCACGAGGTGGGGCTGTTCGATGAGGTGGGTACCGACCTGCTGGATCGCTTGTTGGCGCGGCCACGGTTGAGACAGGAACGTGTACAGTCGGTCCATCACCTCGTGGTGCTCGCTCCGGAACTGCGGCATGTGGGCGAGCATCAGGAGCGTGTTGAACGACGGCGCGGCGACTTCGGCGGCAAGCACGTGCTGATTGCCGAGCCGGAGCCAGGGCTTCTGCAGCAGCGGCGACTTGAGATATGTACCGATGCGGTCGGTGAGTCGGCGTGCGGCGCCGCGAAGCCTGGGATCGCTTTCGTAGCCGGCCTGGGCCAGGGCGGCCGCAGCGGCTTCGCGCAGGATCAGTCGGCCGCGCTTCACCAGCTCTTCATCGGTCGCGGTCGGGCGCAACTCTGCCAAAAAGTCCGGATCGTTGTCTTCAGCGAGGAGTCGGAAGAGCGAACGCTTGGTCGTTGCCAGCGCCGGACATTCGGGATCCCAGCCGAGCTCGATAAGCCGGCGGTACGCGAGAATTGTCCCGACGCCGACGAGCTCTTCGCCCTTGGGAACCGAGAGCATCCCATTGGGCCAGGACCCATCCGAATCCTGCATCATCAACAGTTGCAAACCCGCCTTCGATCCGTAGGGGATGCCGGCGAGGGTTTTGTCAGTGGTTTGATATTGCGCCACGTCTACCAGTGCGCGGTACTGCAGCGCTGGTGGCGCATTGGTGAGTAACCAACCAATCGCGAACGAGGTCGGAGGCGCTGATGTCGACGCGGACGCGGAGGTCGGCGGCAGCAGCGGGTTGGAAAACGACAGGCCGGGTATCGACGTAGGAAGGGTCACTGAAGCGCTATTCTACGCGCATCCAAGCAAAACGCCAGAGGTTCGACGGATGATTGGCACATCTAGCCAGACGGTTTCGGATGAGAACCGTGACTTAAAGGCTGAGTTCGCTACATCACACATCGTTAACGCTTTGACCCGGTATTGCGTCTATGCCTTTCAGCAGGTGCAACCCCGCGGATGCGGGGCGTGCTCCGGCGAACGCCTCCCTTTTTGGAACCATGCTTTTATGAAGACTCCCCTTCGCATTTTCTCGCTCGCGCTGGCACTTGGCTGCGCATCCACAGTTGCCCAGGCCCAAGGTGGCGGTGGCGGTGGCGGCCGCATGAGCATGGAAGATCGCAAAGCGAAGATGTTCGAAGGCATCACGCTTACGGCCGATCAGAAGACCAAGATCGACACGGTCATGGCGCAGACGGCCAAGAAGCAGCAGGAAATGATGGCTGGACAGGCCGCAGGGGGCCCGCCGTCCCCGGAAATGCGCGAGAAGCGCATGGCGCTTCAGGCCGAACAGATGAAGGCGATCAAGGCCCTTCTGACCGGCGACCAGCAGTCGATTTTCGATAAGAACATGGAAGGCATGATGCCGCGTCGCCCGGGCAACTGAGTCTGGTCGGCTTGCGTCACCGGTAGTTGGCGACGCTCTCGAAAACGGGGATGCCGGACGGCGTCCCCGTTTTTCGCTTGTCCCGCCCGCGCACCCTGAAGAGATTGCGAGCGGAACATGCCTGACCTCTCCTCCGCCATCCTGCACCGCCAGCGCTGATGCGCGGGGAGTTTGTCGACCTCGGCGGAGTGCGGCTCTACTGCTACGCCTTTGGGTCCCGCGGTGCGGGCGACCCGATCGTACTTGTCCATGGGGCGTTCACGTCGTCGCACCTCTGGCAGGACGTCCTGCCGCGACTTCCCAAAGGACATCGCGTGCTGGTGCTCGATCTCCTCGGCCACGGTCGCAGCGACCCGCCACGAAGGGCGGCAATGACCGTCGCCGCACACGCTGATCGTCTCGCACGGCTGCTCGACGTGATGGGCGTGGCCAAGGCGACGCTGGTGGGTCATGGCATGGGTGCCGCGATCTGTGCACGGGTCGCGCAGCAGCTCCCCGATCGCGTGGTCGGACTGACACTCGTCAACCCAAGTCTGCTCGCGCGTGAGCCGCGCGACGCACGAATGAGCGGCCGGCTGCGCCGTCTCGCCCTGCTGGTGCCGCTCTGGTCACGGCTGGCGCCTTCATGGCTGGCGTCGACGCTGCACTCCACGCTGCTGCCGGTGTTCGCGCAGCGAAGCGCAGGCGCTCACTCGCTCGATCTCTATCTCAAAGGTTTCCGCACACGCGACGGACGGGACTCCGCGTGCGCGCAGCTAAGGGCCCTCTCGCAATCGCTCGCGGACACATCGCAATCACTCGCGGCCGGCGCGATTCACTGTCCGGTGTCGCTCGTATTCGGCGCCGCAGATCCGTTCATGTCCCGTCGGCGCGCCGAACGTTTGCGGCACGCGCTCAACGAAGCGAGCAACAATCACCTTGCCTGCGATCGGCTGAGTGGGGTTGCACATATGGCACCCGAAGAAGCGCCCGATCGACTGGGAACGATCGTCGGGGAGATGATCACAACCAGCACTCAATCCGATTTCACATGACCGACCGTCTTGCTACGATGCGCGCAATGGCTGCCAAGCAGCCAGACAATCCGCTCGCCCGTTTTGGCCTCGCGAACGAACTGCTGAAAGCGGGATTACACGTGGAAGCCGAGCAGGAGCTGGCGGCCTATCTCGCGCGTTATGACGACGAGGGGAACGGGTGGCTGCGGTATGCCGACACGCTGAAAACGCTTGATCGAGACAGCGAAGCGCGATCGGCGATCGCCAAGGGGATCGCGGCAGCAACGCGCTTCGGCCACGGTACCCTCGTGGGCGAGATGGAAGCCCGAATTGAGGAGTGGGACGACGCCTAGAGGCGTCGCAGCTCGTTCGCCGCGTCCACCGCGTGCCCGATCTCGCGCGACAGAGCACGCGCTTCCTGCGTTGCGCTCGTGACATCACCTATTGCTGCACCGACGCCGAGTGTACGCAGCTTCACCATGTCAAAGCGGAGCGATCGCATCGCAAGTGATGCGCTTTCGAGTTGACGCTGCATGGTCTCACGGCGATCGACGAGTTCCTGCAGCGAATCGCGCTGCCGTGTGAGCAACGCCAATCGACGTTCGTGATCGGGGGCGTCTTCCGACTCGGCGCTCACCGCTGCGATGCGTGATTCGAGTTGCGTCAGCGCGTCAACCGGTAGATCGCGATGCAGACGTTCGAGCCCTGTTGCGAGCGCACCGATGCGTTCCATCAACGCGTCGGCAGTTGGCTCGACGTCGGGAACAAGCGACTTGTCTGCGTCTGAAAGCTTGGCTGACAGCTCTCTGATCGTAACGCGATCATCGACGGCAGAACGCAGCACGTCGCCATACGGCGATGACATGACCGTCGGGCCGGCGATGCGATCCAACTCGTCGCGGAGAATCAGGTCGCGCGGACGATCGTCGGGCACCGTGGCCAAGTCTCGCCAATCACTGCCCAAGGCGGCCGAAACCGGGACGCCGAGTCGACGCAGGCGCACGCCCGCGACGAGGGAGAGCTGTGTGGAGATCAGCCCAGCGACGATCGAGGCGGCGAAAGGGATTTGCATCGGGTCGATGCCAAAGCCCGCGCCGATGGCAAACGACGCCGCAGCGACCGCAACCGATCCTGCCACCCACTTCAACCGCCGACGGAAGGAGAAGACGGCTTCAGCGATCTTGCGCGGCTTCGACTGTGGTGGCGCTGCAAGTGCAAGCGCCGCCTCTTCATCGCCATTGCTGAAGATTTGCGACCACCGTGCACCCTGCGAGCGCAGCCGTCCCCACTGCGCGAGCAATCCCATACTCATGCCGAAGATGGGGAAGATGGCCCACGGGAACTGGCGACTGGTCGCGGCGTTGATCATGCCGAGAAACACCATCGTGCCCGCGGTTGAAACGACGCGCCAGCGAAACCGGGCGATTTGTTGATCGAGCGGGCGCGCAACTCCAACCCCTAGAGCCGAACCCCCGCCGTACTCCATCGCTTCCTTGTTGGCATCGCGCTCCATCTTCCACCGTCTGTTGACTTCGCGACGCTGTTCTTTAACGGCGCGACGCCACTCGCGAAATTCCTCGCGACTGGCACTAGGTGACAGCGGCGGCAAGGCCGGCATCGGTGCGACGGGGTGCATGCCCGCAGGCTCGGCGGCGGCGAGCGAACGCGGATTCCAGTCTTCGGCGCGATGACCGTGGCGATCCGCGTAGTCGCGACGGGCGCGCGCGACGCGTTCCGCTTCCTGTTGATCACGCTCGAGGTTGCGCAGCTGCGCCTCACGCGCCGACTGAGGCGCCGGACCGCGATACGGTTCCGGCGCAACACCGAGCGAGCCATCGCGTTGCACACGGCGCAACGCATCGCGCATTGCCTGCGCACTTTCCCAGCGATCGGCCGGACGTTTGGCTAGCGCCTTTTCGAGAATTTCGACGAGCGAGCGTGGCGCGTCAGGACGAATTGACCAGATAGGCTTTGGCGTTTCGCTCACGTGTGCGAGCAGCATGGCTGGCGTACTCGCCGCATCAAACGGCAGACGACCGGCAAGCATCAGGTAGCCGACGACGCCGAGCGAGTAGACATCGCTTCGACCGTCAACTTCCTTTTCGCCAGTCGCCTGCTCGGGGCTCATGAACGCCGGCGTTCCGACAGCGATGCCGGTCTGCGTGAGTCGTGCACCGCTTTCCGCAGCGCGCGCAATGCCGAAGTCCGTCACCATCGCACGACCAGAGTCCCGATCGAGCAGAATATTGTCGGGCTTGATGTCGCGGTGCACGACGCCACTCGCGTGCGCATAGGCGAGTGCGTCGGCGACCTGCTCGAGTATCCCGGCGATCGTGTCAAAACCTGACCGCGCGGTTCGTGCCACGAACGCGGCCAGACTTTCACCCGTAACGAGCGCCATCGCGAAACAGACGACGCCCGACTTCTCGTGCACCGCGTAGATCGGCACGATGTGCGGATGATTCAGTCGCGCCGCCGTCTGTGCTTCGCGCACGAAGCGTTCGCGTACATCGGAGCGAAAGGCGAGATCGGGCGGGAGCACCTTGAGTGCCACTTGTCGCTGCAGGCGTACGTCTTCGGCCGCGTACACGACTGCCATGCCACCGCGGCCGACTTCTTCGCCGATGAGATACTGCTCGCCGAAGGCAGCGGTGACGCGATCCCGTAGCAGGCTGGCGTCGGCCGCGTCTTCAGCGCGCCGCTTCGCGGACGCATCGGCCTTCCCCTGCGCCGAACGCCCCGGCGCTACGGGCGTGACGTCCGCCACGAGGCGCTCAGGCCGGCGCGTTCGAGGTACGCGACCGCGTGGCGTCGCGCACCTCGTTCGCGGCGCCGACCGCGATATCCACTTCACGGGCAAGCGCCATCGCCTGTTCGGCGATCAACGTCACGCTCTGCACCGAACTGTTGCCGGTACGCAGCCGCACGAGATCGAGGCGAACGTTTTCGAGGGCAATGCGGCAGCTTTCCAGCTGTCCGCGCCGCGTTTCGCGCTTACGCATCGATTCGCTCATGGCGCGACGATCACGACGCAACTGGGCCAGACGACGGACCCGTCCTTCGCTGCGCTGCGCATCGAGCGGATTGGCTTCAGCTTCGAGCGTGGTAATTTCTGCATCGATTGCCGCGGTGCGATTGCCACCCTGTTCGCGATCGGTGCGCGCAAGATCGACGGCGATCGTTTCGATCTTGTTCACGAGTTCGATCGCCGTATTCGCAACTTCCGGAATGCGCGATTTTTCGGCGGCCGGGATCGTCGCAA
>JBKJTE010000336.1:0-26468 GCA_046590495.1 Gemmatimonas sp.
GACAAACAGGCCGCCGTGAAGGCTGCGTTCGATGCCAACAAGCAGGATGTATCGTTCGGCAGTCAGATCCGCAGCTACGTCTTTCAGCCGTACACGATGGTCAACGATCACCGCACGGAGCTCAAGATCCCTGACGTGCAGAAGGTCATGGATGGCGCGCTCGACCCATTCATACAGGCGTACCTGAAGATGGAAAGTTCGGCCGCGGTCGAGGGAAATACGTGATGAGCGACGATCTGAATTTTCTGATGGTCGCGCGTCGCGAAAAGCTCGACCGGTTGCGTGCAAACGGTGTCGAGCCATTCGCGTACTCGTATGATCGGACCCATTCGACGGTTGAAGCGATCGCCGCGCTTGGCGTCGTCGACGAAGGCCCGGCGGTGTCGGTCGCCGGTCGGCTCACGTCGTGGCGGAGCCAAGGCAAGACCGCGTTCGCGCATCTCGCCGACATGGATGGCCGGGTCCAGCTGTATTTCCGTCGTGACGAAATTGGTGAAGACGCCTGGGCGCTGCTCAACGAATACGATCTGGGCGACTGGGTTGGTGTACGCGGCACGATGATGCGCACGCGCACGGGCGAGCCGACGGTGCGGGTTGTGGAGAGCACGCTGTTGTCCAAGTCGTTGCGCCCATTGCCGTACGGCAAGGAAGCGATCGTTGACGGGAAGACCGTCCGCTACTCGGGTTTCGCGGATACGGAGCTTCGCGCCCGTCAGCGTTATGCCGATCTCGCGGTGCATCCGGAAGTGCGTGCACTCTTTCGTGCGCGTTCGCTTCTGACGCGCACCGTGCGGCAGCATCTCGACAACCTCGGGTATCTCGAAGTCGAAACGCCGGTGTTGCAGCCGCTTTACGGCGGCGCATCGGCGCGGCCGTTCATCACGCATCATAACACGCTCGACATGCCGCTCTATTTGCGCATCGCCGACGAGTTGTATCTCAAGCGTCTGATTGTCGGCGGGTTTGAACGCGTGTACGAAATCGGTCATGACTTCCGCAACGAAGGGATCGACCGGACGCATAATCCGGAGTTCACGATGCTCGAGTTCTACGAAGCCTTCGCCGACTACTCGGTCATGATGGATCGCGTCGAGACGTTGCTTGTGGCGGCGGCGGAGGCGGTGCGCAGTGTGCCGATCGACGGCGAGAAGGTGCCGACGTTGGTCACACCGTTTCCGCGTATCGAGTGGGCGCCGTCGTTGTCGCAGGCCGCCGGCGCCGACGTGATGACGCTCGACGATCCCGCGCTGCGCACGGTGGCTGAACGCATCGGCGTGGCCAAGGTGTCGACGCTGAGCCGCCCCAAGGTACTCGACGAGATGTTCCAGGAACTCGTGGAGTCAAAGATCGATACGCCGACGTTTGTTGTTGATTATCCGATCGAACTGTCACCGTTGGCCAAGCCAAAGCGGGGTGGTCCGGCGGGGCTGACCGAGCGCTTCGAGTTGTTCGCGCGCGGCAAGGAATTGGCGAACGCCTTCTCCGAGCTCAACGATCCGATCGATCAACGACAGCGGTTTGAAGCTCAGGCGCGCTTGCGCGACGCTGGTGACGACGAAGCGTCCGGGGTGGACGAGGACTATCTGCGCGCCATGGAATACGGCATGCCGCCGACGGGCGGTGTCGGAATCGGCATGGATCGCCTGTTCATGTACCTCACCGACACGGCGAACATTCGCGACGTGATTCTGTTTCCGACGATGCGCCCTGAATAGCACGCAGTGACACGTCTCGAGTTCTCCATTGCATGGCGATATCTGCGCAGTCGGCGCGGCTCGCGTCTGCTGTCGTTGATCAGCGTCATCGCCATCGGTGGTGTGCTGGTGGGCGTCAGCGCGCTCATCGTGATCATGGGTGTGATGAATGGGCTGCAGCACGACCTCCGGGAAAAGATTCTCGTCGGCAGCGCGGACATTCAGGTGTTGCCGTACGGGGCTGGGCTGCGCCTTTCAAATTGGCGTGCGGTGCGCGACAAGGTACGCGCGTCGAAGGGGATCACGGCGGCCGCGCCGTTTGTGCAGACGCAGGGCGTGATCAGCAATCTTGCCGGCTTTACCACCGGCGCGGCGGTTGTCGGCATCGAGCCGGAAGGCACGCCCGGCGCGAACGTGACCAGCATTCGCAGTCACGCCGTGCTTGGCGATTTCCGCTTCGTGCGCGACAGCGTCAAGTTGCCGGGGGCGGTGCTCGGCAAAATACTCGCGGCCAAATTGAATGCGTTTCCGGGCGACACGATCGTGTTGCTCGGCTTCGGGACGCTGGAGATGAACGCCTCCACCGGCGCGATCATTCCGCGCGCCGACAGCATGGTGGTGTCGGGAGTTTTCGAAACACAGATGTACGAGTACGACAACAATTACCTGTACCTGGACCTCAAGACGGCGCAACACTTCGCTGGACTTGGCGACGATGTCACGGGAATCGAAGCGCAAACGGCTGACCGATGGAAGGCACCGGCGATTGCCGAATCGCTGCGGGTTTCGCTTGACGCACCCGTGCGCGCGCAGGACTGGCAGGAGCAAAATCGTTCGCTCTTTTCTGCGCTGCAGCTCGAGAAGTTGGGGATGGGTGTGATCCTGTTGCTGATCGTTGTCGTGGCCGCGTTCAACATCGTTGGGACGTTGACGATGATCGTCGCCGACAAGACGCGTGAAATCGGCATCCTGCGTGCGATGGGAATGCCGGCCAAATCCATTCGGCGAATCTTTCTCATTCAGGGGATTCTTGTCGGTGCAGTGGGCACGGGCGGCGGGCTGTTGCTCGGAACAGTCGTCTCTGCGGTGCTCGAGCGCTACCGGCTCATCGCGCTCGATCCGTCGGTCTACTACATCGATCACTTGCCGGTCATCAGTGAGCCCGTCGACGTGATCGCGATCGTCCTCGCCAGCATGGCGATTGCGACGATTGCGACGCTCTATCCGGCAGCGCAGGCGGCCAAGATGTATCCGGTCGACGCCATCCGTCACGACTGATCGATGACGGATTCGTTGATGCGTCCGGTGACGGAGCTCGCTGTGCCGCCAGTTGTTGTTGAGGCTGAGGAACTCGTGAAGGAGTTCGTGGCCGTCGACGGTGGGGCGATTCGTGTTGTCGACGGAGTGTCGCTGACCGTGCGTCGTGGGGAGATGGTGGCGATCGTTGGTGCCAGCGGCTCGGGGAAGAGCACGCTGCTGCATTTGCTCGGCGCGCTGGAACGTCCCACGTCGGGGCGCATTCGTCTTGCGGGTCAAACAGTGCAGGGGCTCGCTGACGACGCATTAGCGTCACTCAGGAACCGTACGGTCGGGTTTGTGTTTCAATTCCATCACCTCCTGCGTGAATTCTCGGCGTTGGAGAACGTGATGATGCCGTTGCGAATTGCAGGCGTGGAGGCTGATGTGGCGCGCGGACGGGCGGTGATGTTGCTCGATCGGGTGGGGTTGTCGGCGCGTCGTGGGCATCGCCCGAGCGAACTGTCGGGCGGTGAGCAGCAGCGTGCTGCGGTTGCCCGTGCGTTGGCCGCCGAGCCTGCTCTGCTGCTGGCGGACGAACCGAGCGGAAATCTGGATTTGCACAACGCTGAGCGTTTGCACGATCTCTTCGCGGAACTGGCGCGGGATCTGACACTTGGGCTAGTAGTCGTCACACACAACCAGTCACTCGCGGCGCGCGCCGATCGGGCGCTATTGTTGGAAGGGGGCAGGTTGGCGGTTACAGACGGACAGCGGATCGGGGGCGGGAGCTGATGCTCTGCGACAATTGCAAGGAGCGCGACGCCGTCGTGCACCTCACCCGGATCGTGGAAAACGCGGTCACACAGCTCCATCTGTGCGAAAAGTGTGCGGCCGCGAAGGGCGTGGAAACCACGCTCGCCATGCCACAACATCCACTCGGCGACATTCTGCAGGCCGTGCAGCAGCAGGCTTCCAACACGGCCGAAGACGCGCCGTCATGCACCTTTTGCGGATCGACATCGCGGGATTTTCGCGCCACCGGACGTCTTGGCTGTCCGCACTGTTATGACGCGATGGAGCGGAGCCTGCGCGAACTGTTGCGCCGCCTGCACGGCAGTTCAAAGCACGTTGGAATTCGCTATGAAACACCGGCGGCGCACATGCACGACAAGCCGGACACGCTGCACGATCTCCACGATCGCTTGAATCGTGCGATTGCGTCAGAGCAGTTTGAATTGGCCGCCGAGTTGCGCGACCGCATCCGGGTACTCGAGTGAGCACGCGTCCGAATCTCGATCTGTCGTTGTTGCCTGACGGCGGAGTGCGTTGGCTCGACGCGTCGGGGCCGAACGCGGACGTGGTCATCTCCACGCGCATGCGCCTCGCGCGCAACGTGACCGGGTATGCGTTCACCGGACGCGCGCGCGACGGCGAGCGGCTGCGGATGCTGGCGCAGGTTCGCGATGCGCTTGGTGGTGTGCAGTCGTTGAGTGGCAGCATGCTGCTCCGACTTGATGAGATGCCCGTGCAGGATCGTCAGCTGCTGCATGAGCGCCATCTGGTGAGCAAGGAGCTCGCGGGGCTCGACCAGCAGCATCCGTTGCGCACCGGGGCTGCGGTATTTCTCGGTGAATCGGTTGGGCTGCTTGTGAACGAAGAGGATCATCTCCGGCTGCAGGCGCTGCGGTCAGGATTTGCGGTGCCGCAGGCGTTTGAAGATGTGCAGCGGCTCGATCAGGAACTGGGCGCGCAGGTGCCGTATGCGTTCCATCGCGAGTTCGGTTTTCTGACGGCGTGTCCGACGAACACCGGGACCGGACTGCGCGCGTCAGTGCTGATTCATTTGCCCGGGTTGGTGCTCACCAAAGAGATCGGCAAAGTGCTGGCCGGCCTTCAACAAATGGGGCTTACCTACCGAGGCTTGTACGGTGAGGGTAGTGAAGTCGTCGGGAATTTTTTTCAGCTTTCGAACCAGACGACACTGGGACGATCCGAAGACGAGCTGCAGGACCTGCTGGTGCGCGTGGTTCGCCACGTAATCGAGCGGGAAGAAGAGGCCCGGCGTGTACTCGTTCGGGATGCCGGATATATTATCGAAGACAAGTTGTGGCGATCGTACGGCACGCTGCGATACGCGCGCAGCCTGACCTTCGATGAGGCGATGAACTACCTCAGTGGAGTACGTCTGGCGGTTGGTCTGAAACTGATCACCGGGCTCAGTGTATACACTCTCAACAAGCTCCTGATCTTTGCACAGTCAGCGCATCTGGCCCACCTCGAGGGGCGCGCGTTGACGGAAGGCGAGGCGAACCTGGCTCGCGCGCGTTATGTGCGCGAAGCGCTGGTGAGCGAAGGGGGCGGAGTCGAATGATCCGCTTCCAACCGACCCTGAGGGGACGATGAACGGCTACAACTTCACCGAGCGGGTTCGGAAGGTTCTCGCGATGGCGCGCGAGGAGGCAGCACGCCTTCACCATGAGTACGTGGGTACCGAGCATATCCTGCTCGGCCTGATCCGCGAGGGTGAGGGGGTTGCGGCTGCGGTATTGCAGAACCTCAACGTCGATCTCGACGACGTGACGCAGAAAATCGAGGAGACGGTGAAGAAGGGGAAGGCAGCTCAGGCTACCGGCCCGGATTTGCCGTACACGTCGCGCGCCAAGAAAGTCCTGGAACTCGCCATGGCTGAAGCGCGCGATCTGAACCACAGCTACGTCGGCACAGAACACCTGTTGCTCGGACTCCTTCGCGAAGAAAAGGGGATCGCTGCTCAGGTGTTGACTGACGCCGGCGTCAATCTCGACGCCGCGCGCGCCGAAACATTGCGCTTGCTCGGCACTGACATGCCGCAGCCGGGGCAGTCGCCGCAGCCTGAGAAGGCCGGTTCCGGTGCGCCGCCGTCGGCCGCGACGCCCAAGGGCGACAAGAAATCCAAGACACCGGCCCTCGACCACTTCTGCCGCGATCTGACGCAGCTTGCCGCGGAAGGGCAGCTCGATCCGACGATCGGTCGCGCGAAGGAAATCGAACGCGTGATGGAAGTGCTGACGCGCCTCAAGAAGAACAACCCCGTGTTGATCGGCGAACCTGGTGTCGGCAAGACGGCGATCGTTGAAGGCCTCGCGCAACTCATCGCCAACGGTGAGTGCCCCGAGAACCTGCGCGACAATCGCGTGCTCTCGCTCGACATGGCCGCGGTCATCGCAGGAACCAAGTATCGCGGACAATTCGAAGAGCGGCTCAAGGCCGTGATGAACGAGATCGCGCAGAATAAGCAGATCATTCTGTTCATCGACGAATTGCACACGCTTGTGGGTGCCGGCGCGGCTGAAGGGGCGATCGACGCGAGCAACATGCTCAAGCCGGCGCTTGCGCGTGGTGAGTTGCAGTGCGTTGGTGCATCCACGCTCAACGAGTATCGCAAGTACATCGAGAAGGACGGCGCACTTGAGCGTCGTTTCCAGACCGTTGTGGTCGATCCGCCTTCGATTGACGAAACCGTGCAGATTCTGCAGGGACTTCGGAAGAAGTACGAAGATCACCACCGCGTGAACATTCCTGACGAAACGCTTGTCGCCGCGGCGAAGCTGTCAGAGCGCTACATCACGGACCGCTTCCTGCCAGACAAGGCGATCGACGTGATCGACGAGGCCGGGGCGCGCGCGCGGCTTGCTGCACAGGCTCCGCCACCGGCGGTCGCTGCGCTCAAGGAGCAGCTGGAAGCGATCAACTCGGAGAAGGAAGCCGCGGTGCGCGACCAGAATTTTGAGCGGGCGGCATCGCTGCGTGATAACGAGCGTGAGTTGCAGGCGGAGATTCGTCGCAAGCAGGAAGAGTGGGAGCAGCATCGTGCATCGCATCGGCCGACGTTGGGCGAGGAAGAAATCGCCTTCATCGTGAGCCGTTGGACGGGCATTCCCGTCACGCGTCTGCAGGAAGCTGAGACCAAGCGTCTGCTGCGCATGGAAGACGAGCTTCACCTCTCGGTCGTCGGTCAGGATGAAGCGATCAAGGCGCTAGCGCGCTCCATTCGCCGTAGCCGTGCCGGGCTCAAGGATCCGCGTCGTCCAATCGGCTCGTTCATCTTCTCCGGCCCAACCGGCGTGGGCAAAACCGAGCTCGCCCGTTCGCTCGCGAAATTCCTCTTTGCCGATGCGTCGGCGCTGATTCGCGTGGACATGAGCGAGTACATGGAGAAGTTTTCTGTGTCGCGGCTCATCGGCGCACCACCGGGGTATGTCGGCTACGAAGATTCGGGAACGCTCACGAAGGCCGTGCGTCGCAAGCCGTACAGCGTCGTGTTGCTCGACGAAATCGAAAAGGCGCACCCGGATGTGTTCAACATCCTGCTGCAGGTGCTCGATGAGGGTCATCTCACCGACAACTACGGCCGCATGATCGATTTCAAGAACACCGTTGTGATCATGACGTCGAACGTAGGCGCGAAAGACATCACGCGTGGCAAGTCGCTTGGCTTTGCGACCAACGATTCACGTGGCAATTTCGAGCGCATCTCGGACAAGGTGAAAGAGGAGATGGGGCGCGTTTTCAACCCCGAATTCCTCAATCGTCTCGATGACGTGATCGTGTTCCATCCGCTCGGCAAGGAGCATATTTCCAAGATCGTGGCCATTCTGTTTGCCGACGTGCAGAAGCGTCTCGCGGAAGAAGAGCTGACGATCAGGCTGACGGATGCGGCGACGGAGTTCCTGGTGAACCATGGGCACGACGAGCACTATGGTGCCCGTCCGCTCAAAAGAGCCATCCAGCGGTACATCGAGGATCCACTCTCGGAGAAACTGCTCACCGCAGAGTTCTCACGCGGCGACGATATCGAAGTCGATCCGTCCAGCACCGAGAAGGACAAACTCGAGTTCCGCGTCATGTCCCCGTCTCCGAGTCCGCAGGCGTGATTTTGACGGTTGCCGGCGGCCGGACCCTCCGGGGTCCGGCCGCTTGTCTTTTCAGTATATATTCCTCGGCTATGCAGAAACGCGTTTACTCCCGAGCGGCGGCCTTTGGCGCGCTGACGCTGGCACTGTCTCTCCTTCCCGGAGTTCTCCGGGCGCAGGACATGACCGGCAAGTGCACCACGCCCGATTCCATCGCGATCCGCGGCAATAGCCGCATCGCGGAATCGAAAATCCGTACCGAAGGGGGCATCACGGCTGGAACGCCGCTGAATTTTCCCGGGGTACAGCGGGCGATCAAGGCCGTTTACGCGCTGAACGAATTTGACGGCGTTGATGTCGTCTGCGATCTCGAGGCGGTGAAGGACAAGGCGATCATCGCGATTGTGGTGAAGGAGCGCGCGTTGCTCGGTGACATCAAAGTCGTCGGGACCAAGGCGGTTTCTGAACGGTCGGTCCGCGACAAGATAGACCTCCTGATCGGTCGTCCGATCGATCCACTCGTCGAGGCGCGCGCACGCGCGCGGATCGACTCGACGTACGAGAAGGCAGGTTACTACCTCGCCCGTGTGACGATCGATTCGACGCCGATGTCCGAGGGTCGCATCGGGCTGACCTATCGCGTCGACGAAGGACGTCGCCTCGCGATTTCAGGGATCGATGTCGTCGGCAACACGAAGGTCAAGGAATCGACGATTGTCGGCGCGATGAAGACCAAGCCCGAAGGCTTCTGGTTCTTCCGCAAAGGCGAGTTCGACGACGACAAGTATGTCGGCGATCTTGGCGAACGTATTCCCGCGCTCTTCTCGCGCCTGGGTTACGTCGATATGCGCATTGCGAAAGACACGCTCGTCGTCGATCGCGAGAAAGGCAAAGGCCTGGTGCAGATCGGTATCGAGGAAGGACCGCGATACCGGGTCGGCAAATTCGAAATCGCTGGCAATCGTCGTTTCCCGACGGACGAACTCCGCCGCTACTACCCCTTCGAAGGCAACGATCCGACGCTCACGCAGAAAGTGAAGTCGCTGGTCATGCGAGAAGCGGCTGCGCCCGAGGGAGTGTTCGACCAGAAGAAGTGGGACGATGCACTTGAGAAGGTGAACACCGCGTATCGCAACAACGGCTATCTGTACGCGCGCATCAATCCCGTGGTGGAGCGCTCGGTCGATGCAGATTCGCAGCCAATTGTGAACCTGCGTTGGGAAATCGACGAGAAGAATCCGGCGATCGTGAATCGCATCGAGATCCTCGGCAACGATTACACGTCGGACGATTGCATCCGGCGCGCGATCTTCCTGGTGCCCGGCGGTGTGTTCAATCAGGAAGCGATGGTGCGCAGCTATCAGAGCATCGGCAACCTGAACTTCTTTGAATCGCCGATGCCGTTTCCCGACTATCGCCCGATCAACGATCAGGGTGATGTCGACATCGTCTTCCGTCTCAAAGAGAAGCGTACGGGCAGTATCAATTTCGGCGCGTCGATGGGACAGGGTGGCGTGGGCTTTGGTGGCTTCATCGGTCTCGAGCAGCCGAACCTTTTCGGCAAGTGCAAGAAGGGGCAGCTCAACTGGCAGTACGGCCGCTTCTACAACGACTTCACGGCGACGTACACCGACCCCGCGCTTCGCGGTTCGCGCATCTCCGGCGCGCTGAGCGCCTATCGGACCCAGTCGCGTTTTGTAGTTGGCAACTTGGGCCAGAACATCCGGACCGGCGCGCAGGTCCGCGTCGGACTTCCGGTGCCATGGTCACTGTTTTCGTCCTTCGCGGTGTCGTATAACGGTGAATCGGCCACGTTTACCCAAGGGACCGTCGCCAACAGTACGTGCTCCAAGAACTGTCTCCGCTCGAACATCGGGCTGGAATACACCTACGACACGCGCGTCGACCTGCCATTCGCGACCTCGGGCTCCCTTCGATCGGTCACGACTGACTTCAGCGGCGGCCCCCTCGGCGGTACGGTGAATTTCCAGCGTGTGACCGGTGAAATGCGGGCTTACGCACCGCTTGCTCAGATCGGCGGCTCAACCCCAGGATCGCAGCCGATCAAGCTTGTCATGGGTATGACGGCTCGGGCCGGTGCGTTGTTTGGCAACTCGGGGCCGTTCTTCTTCCAGCAGCAGTTTGCCGTTGGTGGCGTGATGTTCGGTCAGGCCGTTCGCGGCTATCCGGAATTCTCGATTACGCCGCGTGGCTTCAACCCCACCACCGACCAGTACAGGTCAGATCCGAGCTCGTTCGGCAACGCCTTCATGACCATCACCGGAGAGGTAGGACTCCGGCTCAACCAGATGTTCTACTTGAACGTATTTACCGACGCCGGCAACAACTGGGCGTCGGCCCGCCAGATAAATCCTACCCGGCTCTTCCGTTCCGCCGGAGTTGGAGTATCTACCGTGACGCCGCTCGGCCCCCTCGGGCTCGACATGGCGTATGGTTTCGACCGAGTCTCGGTCGATGCAGTCACACTTCGCGCGCGACCTGACCCGAAGTGGCAGTTCCATTTCCGACTCGGTCAGCTCTTCTAGAGGATTTCAGATGCGTCTTTCCACTTTCGTCGGCGCCTGTGCGCTGCTTCTCGGTGCTCCTGCGCTGGCCTCTGCACAAGCGGCGCAGAAGTTCGCGTTCATCAACTCTCAGGCAATCATGCAGACGGCGCCCGGTCGCGCCGAGGCTGAACTGCAGTTCCAGAAGGACATGGAAGGCTTCCGGGCCCAAGTCGCCAAGCTTGGCGATTCCCTGAACCTGCTTCAGGAAGCGTACAAGAAGGAAGAGCCGTCGCTCTCGCCGACGGCGAAGGAAGCGAAGCTCAAGGTTCTGAACGACAAGCAGACGAATTATCAGGAGCGTGTTCAGAAGCTCAACGATCAGGCACAGCAGCGCGAAGGTGAGCTGATGCAGCCAATCCTCGAGAACGTGCGTAAGGTGCTCGACGATCTGCGTGCCGAGGGTGGCTACTCGTTCATCTTCGACGTGTCAGCTGGTTCTTTCATCGTTTCTGCAGACAAGAACCTCGACATCACGGATCGCGTCGTCTCCAAACTGAAGCTTGCGGCGCCAAGAGCGGCCGGGAAGGCATCGACCGGCCCGGCGAGCGCCCCAGCCGGTGTCACGACGAAAAAGCCGCCAACGCAGTGAGTCTCGGGCCGGTTCGGTCGCGTGATGACGGCGGTGATGAGCGTAAGCTCATCACCGCCGCTGCCATTGCGGAGCAGGTGGGTGGGCAACTGCTCGGTGATGGTGCGCTCGTCGTGCGGGGCATTGCGCCGCTCGATCGCGCCGGGCCGGATGACCTGAGTCTGCTGGCGCACGCGCGCTACGCGAACTGGTACTCGCAGACGCGGGCCGGTGTCGTCCTGGTTTCGCCTGATTTGGCCGAGATGGTCGGCACCCCGGGGGCGAGGATCGTCGTCGCGAACCCGATTCAGTCGATGCAGATCCTGTTGCGCTATTTCCATCGTGGCGAGCGTCGGCCGATCGGGATCCACCCCACCGCCGTAATCGCGGAATCCGCGACTATCGGCGCCGACGTCACAATTGAAGCGTACGCCGTGATTGGCGAGCGCGTGGTGATCGGTGCGGGCAGTTGGATAGGTCCGCACGCAGTCATCGGCGATGGCTGCACGCTGGGTGTCGACTGTCGAATGTACGCGAATGCGACGGTATACCCGTTTGTGGAGATGGGCGACCGCGTGACTCTGCACGCGGGTTCGCGCATCGGACGTGACGGATTTGGATTTCAGCCGAGTCCGACGGGCCCTGCGCGGGTGCCGCACATTGGGCGCTGCGTGCTCGAGAACGATGTCGAAGTCGGCGCGAACAGTTGCGTTGATCGGGGTAGCATCGACGACACGATCATCGGTGCCTTCACGAAGCTCGATAGCCTTGTCCACGTCGCGCATAACGTGCGGGTCGGGAAAGGGTGCTTCATGGCCATGGGCGTAGGGATTGCCGGCTCAGCACGCATCGGGAACGGTGTGCAGTTTGGCGGGCAGTCGGGAGTTGGCAATCACGTGATCATTGGCGACGGTGCCTCGATCGCTGCTCGCGCCGGGGTGATTGGTGATGTACCGGCCAAGCAGACGTATTCCGGTTTTCCCGCGCGACCTCATCGGGAACAGCTTCGTGCATGGGCGGCGCTGGCTCGTCTCGCTGACATCATCAAGCCGCTGGAACGTCTGCTCGCCCGTTCGGAGCAGCCGTGAGTGCGATGAAGCCAAGTGCGACGACCATTGGCGGTCGCGCCCCCCTTACTGGCGCCCGGCGCACCATCGGCGCGGAAGCGGTCGTGGAAGGGATCGGCCTGCACCTCGGCCATGCCTGCCGGCTGACCTTTCGACCCGCGCCCACGGGCTTTGGGGTTCAATTCCGCCGGAGCGACCGGCCGGAGAGCGCCCTGATTCCAGCGCGGATCGAAGATGCGGTGAGCGCTGAGCGTCGGACGCAGCTCGGGCGCGGTGAAAATGCGCTGCACACGGTGGAGCATGTCCTCGCGGCCGTGGGAGCGCTCCAGATTGACGATCTCGAGATCGTGATGGATGCGCCGGAACCACCGGTGATGGACGGCAGCGCGGAGCCATTTCTGTCTGCACTGCTCGGCGCCGGGCTCGTCGCCAACGGTGGAAGGCCTGACTGGCTGGTGCTTCGGAAGTCGATCCGGGTTGTGGATGGCGAGTCGGTTTACGAGGCGCATCCGAGCAATCGGTTGTCGCTCGATGTGTCGATCGATTTTCCGCACCCGTTGATCGGGCGACAGGTGGGGCAGTACACTGTCTCCGAGGAAAGCTTCGGCAAAGAGCTCGCCGCCGCGCGCACGTTCGGATTCGTGCACGAGGTCGAAGGGTTGCGGGCGAAGGGGTTGATTCAAGGAGCATCAACGACAAACGCCGTGGTGCTCGACGACACGGGAGTCGTCGGCAACGCGCTGCGTTGGCCAGACGAATTTGTGCGACACAAAGCGCTGGATTGTGTTGGCGATCTGGTGCTGGCTGGTGCGCGGGTTCGTGCGCACATCATTGCTGACAAACCAAGTCACCGGGGCACGATTGCTCTGGTTCGCGCACTCGTGCAACACGCTGTCCGGGAGCCGTCCGTGTACACCATCGAAGACATCATGCAGGTGCTGCCCCATCGCTACCCGTTCCTTCTCGTCGATCGGATTCTCGAGATTGAAGAAGGGAAGCGGATTGTGGGGCTCAAGAACGTCACGATCAACGAGCCGTTTTTTCAGGGGCATTTCCCTGGACATCCGATCATGCCGGGTGTGTTGATCATTGAATCGATGGCGCAGGTTGGCGGTATGTTGCTGATGCGCACGATCGCCGATCCTTCGAGCAAGGTCGTGTACTTCATGTCGCTCGACAACATCAAGTTCCGTCGACCGGTGCGTCCGGGCGACCAGTTGCGCCTCGAACTTGAAGTGACGCAATTGCGCGGCGCGACGTGTCGCATGCGTGGTGTCGCGAGTGTCGATGGGCAGGTTGCGACGGAAGCCGAAATGGCGGCCATCGTCAGAGATCGATGACAGCTCGCATCCATCCGACGGCCATTGTTGACTCGTCGGCCGAACTTGGCGACGGTGTCGAGATCGGGCCGTGGGCAATCGTTGGTCCACGGTGCACACTGGGCGATGGCACGAAGATCTCGCCGCGGGCAACACTCGAGCAGAACGTGCGTCTCGGTGAGCGCGTCAGCATTGGCACCGGCGCCGTGCTCGGCGGCGATCCGCAGGATCTCAAGTATCGTGGCGAAGAGACGTGGGTCGATATCGGTGATGATTCGTCGGTGCGCGAATACTCGACGATCAATCGCGGCACGGCCCATTCGCTGACGACGCGGGTTGGACGCGGCTGTTTTTTGATGAGCTATGTGCACCTCGCGCATGATTGCCATCTCGGCGACAACATCATCATCTCGAACGGCACGCAACTCGCTGGGCACGTGACGATCGAAGACAAGGTGACGATTTCTGGATTGTGCGCGGTGCACCAGTTCTCACGCATCGGGCGTCACGCGTTCATCGGCGGCATGTCCCGTGTGCCGCAGGATGTGCCACCGTTTGTGCGCGCTGTCGGCAACCCGCTGAAGCTGTTTGGACTGAACTCCGTGGGCCTGCGTCGGAGCGGATTTGATGAGGATGCGCTGCGCGAACTCAAGCGGGCTTATCGCCTCTGTTTTCGCTCGGAGTTGAATCTGTCGCAAGGCGTTGAACGCGCGCGTATCGAAGTTGATCAGCTCCCCGAAGTCGATCAGTTCCTGACGTTCATCGAAGCGAGTCAACGCGGGGTGGGATTCTGACGGCGCGTGCACCGATGCGATCGTTCTCGCGTCAGGGTTCGCCGCGTATCGGCGTTGTCGGCGCTGGGGGACTGGGCGTTCATCACGTGCGGATTCTGCGCGATCTGGCGGGCGATCGATTTGCCGGCTTTGTCGACGAGAACCCAGCGCGCGCGCGCGAGGTTGCTGCGTCGCATGGCGTGCGCGCCTTCGGCTCGCTTGATGCACTGCTTGATGAAGTCGATGCCGTGTCGATTGTTGTACCCACGACGTCGCACCATGACATTGCGACGAAAGCTTTGCAGCGCGGCAAGCATATTTTCGTCGAAAAGCCGTTCACCGTGACGCTCGATGAAGCCGACGCGCTGCTGGCGTTGTCGCGGGCTGCCGGGACGGTGCTGCAGGTTGGGCACGTCGAGCGATTCAATCGCGCGGTGCGTGCGGCGATGCCGTATGTGGACCAACCTCGCTTCATCGAAAGTGATCGATTGGCGCCGTTCAATCCACGTGGCTCGGATGTCGCGGTGGTGCTCGATCTGATGATCCACGATCTCGATTTGGTGCACACGTTGGTGGGCACACGCGTCGCGGACGTACAGGCGATGGGGATGCCGGTGCTGACCCCGCAGATCGACATTGCAAATGCGCGGTTGACGTTTGCGAATGGCGCTGTGGCGAACATCACGGCCAGTCGCGTGTCCCGGGAACGGTTGCGCAAACTGCGCATCTTTCAACGCAGCGGCTATCTGTCGCTCGATCTGGCAGCTGGTACGGGGGAATTCTTCCGTCTGCGCGGTGATTTTGATCCGCTACAGCTCGCGCAGGCGCCGCGCGCACTTGCGGACTTTGTTGAACTCGTGCCGCTCGACGCGCCGGAAGGCGAACCACTCGCACTCGAGCTGACGCAATTTCTCGGTGCAATCGCCGGTCTCAATCCCGTTGCAGTGACCGGGGAGGAAGGGCGTGAAGCGCTCGAGGCGGCGCTCCGCATCGTCACGGCAATCGATCAGGCGCGGGCGCTTATGTCGGCAAGCGGTCGTCTCGGTGCGTGAAATCCTTTTCGTCGTCGGAGAAGCATCCGGCGATTTGCACGCAGGGAAGGTGGCCGAGGAGATTGCGAGACGTCGGCCCGATATCGCGATGGCGGGAATCGGCGGCGGCTACATGCGGAATGCCGGCGTCACCATTCTCGAAGATGTTGAACGGCTCGCGGTGATGGGGTTTGTCGAAGTTCTTGCGCATGTGCCGAAGCACTGGCAACTGTTGCGCATGCTGCGGAAACGGATCGACAGCGGCAACGTCGCGCTTGTGGTGTTGCTCGACTATCCCGGCTTCAATCTCAAGGTCGCAGAAGTGGCGCGTAACGCCGGCGTTCCGGTGCTCTACTACATCACGCCGCAAGTTTGGGCGTGGGGTGCCGATCGTCTGCCGAAACTCAAGCGGCTGGTGACCAAGGCCGCATCGATTCTGCCCTTCGAAGAAGGATTGCTGCGATCGAACGGCATCGATGCAACGTTCGTGGGGCATCCGCTCCTTGATCGCGCGCAGAATCTTCCATCGCAATCCGAAGCGCGCCAGCGCCTCGGACTCCCCACAGCCGGCGAAGTGCTGGCCGTCTTTCCCGGCAGCCGCCGCGCTGAACTCGAACGACATCTCGTGCCGTTTGTTGCGACCGCGCAGGAATTGGTGCGACGCCGACCCGGCTTGAACGTGATTGTCAGTGTTGCGCCGACTGTTCGAATCGATGCGGCCGATTGTCCGTTTCCCCTCGTGCATGGCAGTTCGTTTGACGTGTTGCGCGCCGCAACGGCCGGTCTGCTCAAGAGCGGAACGACAACGCTCGAAGCGGCAGTTGCGGGACTGCCACATGTGATCGGCTATCGCACAAACCCGATCACGTATCGTATCGCGCGTCGGGTTGTAAAGATTCCGCACATCGGTCTGGTGAACGTCGTTGCGCAGCGTGAAGTGTCGCGCGAATTCGTGCAGGACGCATTCCAGCCTAATGTCGTGGCCGACGCACTCGAACCGTTGCTGACAGTCGGAAGCACGGCACGCATCGCCGCCGAAGCGGGCCTCGAAGCCGTGCGTGGTTCGCTTGGCACTCCAGGCGCCGCGGAGCGCGTCGCGACGATGGCGTTGGAGCTGTTGGAATGATTGGTCAACGCGAGCGCAACGTACCGGCGCGGAACGCATCAATACCGCTACCCACGAACGACTCGCTTGATCTGCGCACGCGCGCTGTAATTCGACTCGGCACGTGGTTACTCCATCTGCTCGGCGCGACCTGGCGCGTGCGCGTCTACGGCCGACAGGCTTTGCTCGATCGCAATGCGTCGGATCCGCGCGTTGTTGTTACCCTCTGGCATGGCCAGATGCTGCCTATCGTTTGGGCGCATCGTCAACCGACAGCGGTTATGATCAGCGAACATCGCGATGGCGAAGTCATCGCGCGTATCATCGGTCAACTCGGATTTTCAGCAATCCGTGGGTCGACATCGCGCGGTGGTGCGCGCGCACTGCTCGAAGCGGTGCAGGTGCTCAAGTCAGGCACCGATATCGCAATCACACCTGATGGCCCGCGCGGTCCACGTCATTCGTTTGCGCCCGGCGCGCTGCTGCTCGGATTTCGTGCGGGTGCATCGCTGATTCCCATCGTCGCGCACGTTGATCGAAAGTGGCAACTCAAGTCGTGGGATGGCTTTGAGATTCCGAAACCGTTTGCGCGCGTGACGATCGTGTACGGAACGCCTGTGTCCATCGATGCGGACAGTGCACGCGTCGTCGCGGAGCGGAGCGGCCTGTTCGCCGAGCGGATGTTGGCGGAGTTGGAGCGTGCGCGCGAACTGGCTGCCGGGACGTGGCGCGAACCAATCGCGTCGCCGACGAAGTGAGAGAGCGATGACGACACGCGATCGCGCAGCGGCAATCGTTGAATCGATATGGGCGAGTGATAGCATCGCCGCTCGTGCCGCGCGCGGCTTGCTCACGCCGGCGTCGTGGTTGTTCGGTGCAATTGTCGCGCGTCGCAATCGCGGTTACGACAGTGCGACGCAACCCCGGCCAGCGCTCTCGGCACTTTCGGTCGGCAATCTCACGGTCGGTGGCACTGGCAAGACGCCGCTCTCGGCGTGGTGTGTGCAGCAGTTGATCGCGAAGGGCGCGCATCCGGCGGTCGTGCTGCGGGGGTACGGTGACGATGAATGGCGAGTCCATGCGCAGCTGAATGCCGGTGTACCGGTGGTCGTTGCCGCCGATCGGCGTGACGGCTTGATCACTGCGCGTGTTCGCGGCGCTGATTGCGCGGTACTCGATGATGCGTTTCAGCATCGACGCGTGCCGCGCGCGGCGGACATCGTGTTGATCAGTGCGGATAGTTGGCGGGACGATGTGCATCTCTTGCCTGCCGGTCCGTTTCGTGAGCCCCTCGAGTCGATTCGGCGGGCGGACGTCGCGGTCATCACGGTGAAGGCTGCGCCGCGTGAATCGATTGCTGCGCTGTCGAAAGCACTCGCGTCGACTGCACCAGAGGTTCCGGTGGCGGTCGTCCGCCTTGAGCCGGGTACGCTGCGACTCGCCGTGACGTTGCCGAGCGATGGAGATGCGAACCGCGGACGCCGAGTGCCGGCGTCGCTGACGCATCCGGTATCGTGGCTTCGCGGTCGACGGGTGTGCGTCGCGTCGGCGATCGGAAATCCGGCCGCGTTCGAGCAACAGTTGGTAGCGCTTGGCGCGGTGATTCACGCCAGAAAACGCTACCCTGATCATCACGCATTTTCGGATCGCGATGCGATGGCGATTGCCGCGATGGCACACGGTAGCGACGGCGTCATTTGCACGTTGAAAGACGCGGTGAAACTCGCGTCATTGTGGCCTCGCGAAGCGCCGCCGCTTTGGTATGTTTCCCAGACAGTGGTCGTCGAACGAGGCGCCGAAGCGTTGGACCGTGCATTTGCGCGGGTGCTGGCGGCGCGCGCGGGCACTGCTCCCACCGCCGGCTGAGCCCGGCCAAAACCTGCCTACATGGCCCTCGATCTCCGCCTCCCAACGGACAGCATAGTCCGACCAGACAAGGACCGATTCCTCAACGAAGACAATCCGTTTGAGGGCATGATGTCGCGCTTCGATCGCGCGGCCGAACTCCTTGACCTTGAACCCGGGATCTACAAGATCCTGCGCAATCCAGAAAAGCAGTTGATCGTTTCCGTCCCGGTGCAACTCGACAACGGTGAAGTCGAGGTATTCACGGGGTATCGTGTTTTGTACAACACGTCGCGCGGACCGGCAAAGGGCGGTATCCGCTTCGACATGAAGGTGACGCTCGAAGAAGTGAAGGCGCTCGCTGCATGGATGACGTGGAAGTGCGCGGTGGTGAATCTGCCGTTCGGTGGCGCGAAAGGCGGCGTTGTCTGCGACCCGCTTGGCATGAGTGTCGGTGAACTCGAGCGCGTGACGCGGCGCTACACGAAAGGCATCATCTCGCTGCTCGGTCCTGACACCGACGTGCCGGCGCCCGATGTGAACACGAACGAGCGCGTGATGGCGTGGGTGATGGACACTTACTCGATGCACGTTGGTCGCACCGAGAATGCAGTCGTCACGGGCAAGCCTGTGGAAATGGGCGGTTCGCTCGGACGCAAGGAAGCAACGGGTCGCGGCTGCATGCTTGTGACCCGCGAAGCGCTCGAACACCTCGGCCTCAAGATGCAGGGTGCGACGATGGCCGTGCAGGGCTTCGGCAACGTCGGATCGATTGCGGCGAAGCTCATGGCGCGCGAAGGGTGCAAGGTCGTTGCGATCAGCGATCGGTGGGGGGCGTACCACAACGCGAACGGGATCGATATCGATGCTGCGATCGCGTATGTCGACAAGCATCGCACGCTTGAAGGATTTACTGGCGGCGACGCGATCGATTCGGAAGAGCTGTTGACGCTCGATGTCGATGTGCTGGTGCCGGCCGCCCTCGAAAATGTCATCACCACCAAGAATGCTCCAAAGATTCGCGCCAAGGTGATCTGCGAGGGCGCCAACGGCCCGACCACCGCGGCCGCCGACCCGATTCTCGACGAGAAGGGGATCTTCGTCATTCCCGATATTCTGGCCAATGCGGGCGGCGTGACTGTCTCGTACTTTGAATGGGTACAAGATCGCATGGGATACTTCTGGTCCGAGGCGGATGTGAATCAGCGACTCGCTGGGATCATGACCCGCAGCTTCCAGGACGTGCTGCAACTTTCCAAGCAACACAAGGTGAACATGCGAACAGCAGCGTACATGGTGTCGATCAGTCGAGTCGCCACCGTGCATCGCCTGCGCGGGATCTACGCCTGACCCTCACCACCTCGTGCGCGTATCGATGTTCGCTGTCGGCAAGCCTCGTCACGCGGGACTTGCCGACGCAATTCGTGACTACGAAACTCGAGCGGCGCGGTACTGGCCGCTCGACATCGTGGAAGTGAAAGAAGAATCGGGGCGGAGCACGTCGCCTGCGCTGGTGCGTGAGCGCGAAGCCGAGCGTCTGGTGGACCGCCTTCCAACGGATGCGCGCGTGGTTGCTTGTGACCCGGGGGGCGAGACGATGGACTCCGATGCATTCGCGGCGTGGATCACCGCGCAACGCGACAACGCCCAGAGTATCGCGTTCGTCATCGGCGGCGCGCACGGACTGGGCGATGCGGTCCGCCAGCGCGCAACACGTCGACTCTCGCTCGCGCCGTGGACATTGCCGCATGAATTGGCGCGGCTCGTGTTAGCCGAACAGCTCTACCGCGCGGGCACGATCGCGCGGGGTGAACCGTATCACAAGTGATGCCCACGTGATTGACGCGAACGACGAGATTCTTGCCGACACTGATGTGATCGTGCGAACGGTGCCACTTGGCGGTAGCGCTTTTTCGCGCGCCTTGCAGGAGTCACGTGTTGGTCGTGAGTGGATGACACCACGCCCGAGCAATGCGGCAGGTTGGCGTGCGCGCGCGACGGCAGTGCACAACGCGCATCGCACGACAGATTGGCTGACGCCCCTCGCTCCGGCGATTGCAGCAACCGGTCGCGCTGCCGATCGACTGGGCCGAGCGGCGTCGTCCGGCGTCGTGGTCACGACAGGGCAGCAGCCTGGATTGTTTGGTGGTCCGGCGTACACGTGGAGCAAGGCACTTGGCGCACTCGCAATGGCCGACGCACTGGAAGCGACGGTCGGGATGCCCGTGGCACCGATCTTCTGGGCCGCCAGCGATGACGCTGACTGGATGGAAGCAGCTGTCACCTATGTCGTGACCGCGAGAGGGCTCGAGACGCTGACACTTCGTGGTCCGGCGACCGATGGCGTTGCGATGGCTGACGTCGCGCTCGGCGACGTAGCGCTATGTATCGAGCGACTGCGTGCAGCGTCAGGGTCGATTGCACACCCGTCAGTGTTGGGCGTAGTCGAAGCGGCATACGTGCCGCACAGCACGATCGGCTCAGCGTATGTGCATCTGTTGCGCGCACTGCTCGAGCCGCTGGGAATTGCCGTGCTTGACGCCGCGCATCCTGCGTTTCGAAATGCGTCCGATCCATTTCTGCGCAACGCGCTCGTGCGCGCGACGCCCGCTGCTGACGCGCTCGCAGCACGCACGCGTGATATTCGCACGGCCGGCTTCGAGCCACAGGTTGATCCAATCGATGACCTCACGCTCGTGTTCCGCTCGCGGCTTGGCACGTCGGGTCGCCCGAGCGACCGCGTGCGTGAACGTGTGCCGCTCAAGGACGCTGCGCGTGTTGCGCGCGAAGCCGACGTGGGCACACTCGGCGCGAATGTGTTGCTGCGGCCAGTACTCGAGCGCTCGCTGTTGCCGACCGTGACGTACCTGGCGGGGCCTGGCGAGTATGCGTATTTCGCGCAGGTGAGCGCTGTGGCCGACGCGTTGGGCGCCGAACGCCCTGTCGTGTCGCCACGGTGGGCGGGTGAAATCATTGATGCCGATGCAAACGCGTTGCTCGACGAACTCGCGATCGATGAAGCGTTGCTTCACGACCCGCATGCCGCCGAATCGGAACTGGCGCGGCGCAGCGTTGCGGAAGGTGTGCAGGATGCGTTGGAACGGTTGCGCGTCGCGACTGATACGCAGATGCGCGCCGTACGTGAAGCCATCGCGCACGATGATGCCGTCGTTGCACCCGAAGTTGTTTCAGGGCTCGAGCGCGATGTGACGCATAAGCTCGACCGGTTTGAACGTCGCGTGCTTTCGGGAGTGAAGCGACGCGAAGACGAGTTGATGCGACGCGTTGCGCTTGCGCGCGCGTGGTTTCGACCGTTCGGCTCGTCGCCTGAACGAGTTCTCAATCTGCTTCCCGTCCTCGCGCGTTACGGTCCGTCCGTATTCACGCGTATGCACGATGCCGCGCTGGTGCACGCCCGAACGTTGGTGCAGGGCGCCGTCGAGGAGTCATGAGCGCGGAGTCCGGCGGCCGTTCGGCGATGGTCGTCGGTGCAGGGATCTTCATCAGCCGCATCGTGGGACTGCTACGCAACTTGCTCTTTGCCCGCTACTTCGGGGCCGGGCCTGCGTCGGATGCTTACACCGCCGCGTTCAAGATTCCAAATGCGGTGCGGAACCTGCTCGGCGAAGGAACGCTATCGGCGTCGTTTGTGCCCGTATACAGCCGCCTGCTGGTACGCGGAGATGAACGCGCGTCGCGCGCGCTGGCCGGTGCGATTCTCGGTTTGTTGCTCGTCGCGGTGTCGGTGCTCACGATTGTTGGTATCGCGGCGGCACCACTGCTGACAACGCTGCTCGCCGCTGGCTTTGACGAGCCAACGCGTGAGCTCACGACGCGACTGACGCGCGTGCTCTTTCCGATGACCGGTTTGATGGTGTTGAGTGGCTGGTGCCTCGGCATTCAAAATTCGCACCGTCGGTTTTTCTGGTCGTACGCGAGTGCCGCGCTCTGGTCAATTGCGCAGATCGCACTTCTGATTGGGTGGGGGAAGTACGCCGCCGATATGGCCCAGCTGTCGTGGTGGCTTGCGTGGGCGACTCTCGTCGGTGCGGCATTGCAAGTCGGCGCGCAGCTGCCTGAAGTGATGCGACTGGTTCATCCGTTGCCCGTCTCGATCAACACGGCGTTCGAGGGTGTGACGCAGACTCTGCGCAACGTCGTTCCCGTCGTGACGGCGCTTGGTGTGGTGCAGATCTCGTCGTTTATCGACCTGCAGATTGCGTCGTGGCTGCCCTCCGGCGCGGCGACGAATATGACCTACGCCAACAACATCGCGCTGCTGCCGGTGTCGTTGTTCGGGGTGTCGGTGGCTGCGGCGTCGCTGCCTGAGTTCTCGCGCGATTCGGGATCGCTAGCGCTCGACGCACTGCTCGAGCGACTGCGTGGCGGATGGCAGCGGATTCTGTTCTACATCATTCCCAGCACCATCGCTTTCACGGCCTTCGGCGACCTGTGCGTCGGTATCCTGTACCGCGGCGGCAAGTTCGGCGCAGCGGAGCAGGCCGTCGTGCATCTCGTGCTCGCGGCATTCGCCGTCGGCTTGATCAGTTTCGCCTCGGTCAAACTGCTGTCCTCGGCGTACTACGCGATGCAGGACTACAAAACGCCGCTGCGCGCATCGATTTCGAGCATCATCGTTTCGGCGATCGCGTCAATTGCCATCGCGATTCCGTTGCGCACGTCGCCGTATGCATCGGCCGGAATTGCACTTGGCACCGCACTCGGCTCTTACGTCAATCTTTCGATACTTATCGGCGGATTGCACACAAAGCTGGGTGCGCTCTACACCGCTGCGATGTGGGCTGGCACGCGACGCATCGTGATTGCATCTGCAGTCGGCGGTGCGATTGCGTTCGGCGCGCGACAAGCTGTATTCACAATCATGCCCGCAGTCCATCCACGCCTGATCGGTCCGCCCATTCTCGCACTCTTCGGAGTGGTGTATCTCCTCGTGGCGTGGTGGATGGGATCTGGCGAAGCCGCGCGGTGGTTGCGACTTGCGCCGCGCGTGCGTTCGGCGCCGGCCGCGTAGGAGAGGCAGCGCATGACGCAGGACGAATCGGTCGTTCGCGATTCAGGCACGGCGATGCCGGTGCCTGACGACGAGTGGACCGTTGACGCGATTCGGCGCGGTATGCCTGCGGCTGTTGCGGTCAAGCTGCCGCATTTGCCGACCGGTCCAGGTGTGTATCTCTGGAAGGACGGTGAGGGCACCGTCTTGTATGTCGGGAAGGCCAAGCAACTGCGTTCGCGCGTGCGCAGCTATTGGGCGCAGGACCACGAAGCGAGCCCCAAGACGCGTGGACTGTTGCGCAACGTGCGCGATCTCGAAACGATCGTCGTGCCGACGGAAGCGCATGCGCTGATTCTGGAAGCGACGTTGATCAAGGAGTATCATCCGCGCTTCAACATCGCGCTGCGCGACGACAAGTCGTATCCGTACATCAAGGTCACGGTGCAGGAGCCGTTTCCGCGTGTGCTCGTGACGCGGCGCCTGCTCGACGATGGCGCGCGTTACTTCGGACCGTACACCGACGTCGGCGCGATGCGAAAGGCGCTCAACGTCGTCAAACGCATCTTCACCGTACGCTCGTGTCACTATGCGTTGCCGAAGGACGCGCCCGAACGCCCGTGCCTCGACTACTTCATCAAGCGATGCCAGGCACCGTGCGTCGGCTATCAGGCGAGCGACGAATATCGCGTCATGATCGACGAAGTCGTCTGGTTTCTCGACGGACGCACTAGTGACGTGGTGCGGCGGGTGCGGGAGCGCATGCTCGATGCGTCCGACCGACTCGACTTCGAACGCGCCGGTGAGATGCGCGACGCGCTGCGGCATCTCGAAAAGATGGAAGAGCCGACGGTCGTACTCGAAGTGGAAGGTGGTGACCGCGATGTCGTCGGCTATGCTCGCGATGGCGAAGATGCGTGCGTTGTGGTGTTGCGTATTCGCGGCGGGACACTGCTCGCACGCGATCATCGCCTTGTCGAACACGCGGAAGGTGAAACTGACGGCGCCGTGCTCGGCGCGTGCCTGGCCCAGTGGTACCGCACTGCTGAAGCGCGCGCGGCCGATCTGCTGGTACCGTTCGACTTCGAAGATCGCGAGTCGCTCGAAGCGTCACTCGAGTGGACGCGCATTCGTGTGCCTCAGCGCGGGTCGCGTCGTGCGCTGGTCGATCTCGCCGATCAGAACGCGCGCCATCTGCTCGAAGAGTTCAAGCTCGCGGCGCTCGAAGCGGACGAACGTGCTGCGGACCCAGTCTACGAATTGCAGCGTGAACTTGGACTCCCTCGGTTGCCGCGCTCGCTCGTCTGTTTCGATATTTCGCACGCACAGGGCACAGACGTTGTAGCGAGTGCTGTGTGGTTTGAGAACGCGAGACCTAAGCGCGCGGAGTATCGAAAGTTCAAGATTGCATCGTTCGAGGGCAACGACGACTTCCGGGCGATGAATGAGGTGGTGACACGCTACTTCACTCGGCGTATGGCCGAGGAAAAACAGATGCCTGACCTCGCCGTCATCGACGGTGGCAAGGGGCAGCTGGGAAAGGCGCGCGAAGCGCTCGACGCCCTGGGTGTAACGTCAGTCGCGTTGATCAGTCTCGCCAAGCGGGAGGAGGAGATTTTTCTCCCCGGGCGTAGCGACTCGGTCCGCCTCCCCAAACGTTCGCCCGCGTTGCGCATGCTGCAACAGGCGCGCGATGAAGCCCATCGTTTCGCGATCACTTTTCAGCGACAGAAGCGCGCGGCGCGTACCATCACGTCGGAGTTGCTCAAAATCCCCGGCGTTGGCCCAACCAAGCGGCGTGCGTTGCTCACTGCGTTCGGCAGTGTGCAGGGCGTTCGTGAAGCGACGGTGGAGCAAGTTGCTGCCATCCCGGGCTTCGCGCTCAATTCTGCGCGACGACTGCTCCTCGCACTCGGCGTCGACCTCCAACCACCCTGAGACTTTCGTGACTGACACCGCTTCCTGGAAACTGTCCTGTTCGGCCTGTGAGACGCCTGCAGCCATCGCCGGTGCGTCGCTGTGCGGCGCGTGCGGTCAGCCGCTGTTCGCTCGCTACGCCCCGATCCCCTCAACAACACCGCTTGCTCAGCGGTGGGACGCGTGGCGCTATTCGCCGTTCATGCCGTTGCTCGCGGGGGAAGCGCCGGTGTCGCTCGGTGAAGGGCTCACCCCGTTGATCGAATCGCCGACGCTTGCGGCCGAAATGGGTGTGCGCCGTTTGTGGATCAAGGACGAAGGGCAAAACCCGACCGCATCGTTCAAGGCACGTGGTATGAGTGCGGCCGTCACGCGCGCGCGCGGAAGCAACGTCCCCGGAATCGTTGTGCCCACTGCGGGCAACGCCGGTGCCGCGCTCGCGGCCTATGGCGCCGCAGCCGGTCTCGAGGTGCGTGTCTTCGCGCCGCGCACCACGCCGCGTCCGATTCTCGACACGATCGAAGCGATGGGAGCGACGCTCGTTCGCATCGACGGCCACATTGGCGATGCAGGCAAGCTCGCGCTGGCCTACGCCGCCGAAACTGGCTTCTTCAACGTCTCGACGCTGCGTGAACCGTATCGCGTCGAAGGGATGAAGACGATGGGCTTCGAACTCGCCGAACAGCTTGGCTGGAGATTGCCCGACGCGATCGTCTATCCGACCGGTGGTGGCGAGGGAACGATCGGTATCTGGAAGGCAATCGACGAACTGATCGCCGGTGGTTGGCTCCCAGCCGGATCGAAGCAGCCGAAGTACGTGATTGCGCAAGCCGCTGGCTGTGCGCCGATCGCTCGCGCCTTTGCCGCCGGTCAGCCTAAAGCTGAACCATGGGTCGATCCGGTGACGCATGCTGCGGGATTGCGTGTGCCGTCGCCGCTCGGTGATCGCCTGCTGCTCCGGATTCTGGCAGAAGCGGGCGGCACGGCCGGTGTGGCGAGCGAAGAGCAGATTCGCGCCTGGACGCTTCGCCTCGCAACCGAGACCGGGATTGATGCGGCGCCTGAGGGCGGGTGTGCGCTGCATGTCCTCCGCGATGCGGTCAATAACGGCAGCATTTCGCACGACGCCGAGGTCGTGCTGTTCAACACAGGCAGCGGCGCCTCGTATCGCGAATAGGCGAGGTGACGCTGGTCACCGAGTACGCAGGCCGGAGCCGCGCCAGTATATTCTCCGACCGAACGTCGGCAGGACGCGGTGTACAAAAGCTGTCTCACCGAAGCAAATCGACGACTTGCGTCGACAAATCACGCAAGGACAGGGCGCGCGCTGGTGCGCGACCGTCGCGATCAGCCGATCTGACCAGGAGAACGCGGGATGAAGGTTTTGCGGTGGAACAGGGTCGCACAGGCGACAACGGCGCTTGTGCTCGCGCTGCCGAG
>JBKJTE010000193.1:0-8187 GCA_046590495.1 Gemmatimonas sp.
GCGCAATTGAACCATCACCGTTCATGCGCTTGATCGTGGCGGCGGTGGGTCTGCCGTCTCGTCCAATTGTAAGGCTGTACTGATATCGTATCACCGCCGGTCCGTTGCGCTGCGCCATCTCGCCGTTGATCGCGGTCGCCGTGCGCGTGAACTGCTCGACGGCGACTGTGTCCTTGCCGAGCCGGTAAACGAGCGACGCTGACTGCGCGGCGAGCGGCGAATGGATCGGTGCGGCGAACGATGCACCAGCCATCACGGCCGCGGCGAGAGCAACAGGTGTGCGCATGAGAGTTACGGGAGGAGATGTCGACTAAAACTCGGCGGGAGTTCGCGGAATCCGAACATTCACAAAATTACACTGTCGTCAACACCGTGGTGCACGACATCCTGCGCAGTGAGTAGCCATCGCGAAGGCGCGCCACCCGCTGAACGCGCGCGCTATGCGGTCGCTGGTGTGCGGTGCCGGAGAGGGTGACGGTGAATGTGACGGTGAACGTGACGGGCGGCGTCGAGGAGCATTTCGTCGTTGCCGCGCGCCGCCATGATTGACAGGCCGACTGGGCAACCATTCACTGTCGCCAGCGGCAGACTCACCTGCGGAACGCCAGCCAGCCCAGCAATACACAGCATGCCCATCGCACGTTCACGGAAGGCGATCGTGTCGTCGGCAGGGCTGTTCAACAGTGGTGCGATGTCGGGCATGCTTGGCAACAACATGATCGCGTTGTCGGCCAGCATCGCATCAACGCGAGCCGCGATCGCTGCACGGAGCGGTCGCATGCCCGCGACCTCGGTGAGATCCATCTTTGCTACGGTCGCAAATCGCTGCGCGATGGCCGGACCGAATGTCGGGTGGACGCGACTCACCCACTCTCCATGCGTCTCCCAAATCTCGCCAAACTGCGAGATGCGAAAAACGTCAAACCATTTGTTCAACCCCTCCTCGGCGACGGTGACTTCGGTAGTCGGGCCGAAGAGTGCGCTCAACAGGTCCACTGCCGGTTGCAGCGCGCGCAGCGCGTCTGGCACGGCGAGTGCGAAGGCATCCCGCGCGAAAAGAAGTCGTCCTGGCTTCGCGGCGTTACCGCCGAGCAGCGCGTCGCCAACCCGTGAAAGCATCTCGGCGTCGCGGGCGAACCAGCCGCACGTATCGAAACTTGGTGCGAGTGGTGCGGCACCTGCCATCGAGATGCGTCCGTGCGTCGGCCGAATCCCATAGATCCCGCAGAAGCTCGCTGGCGCCCGGACAGAACCGCCGGTGTCGCTCCCGATCGCGAAATCGACAAACCCACCGGCCACCGCCGACGCGGAGCCACTGGACGAACCTCCTGGGACACGACCGGGTGCCGCAGGATTGCGCGGCGTGCCGTAGTGCGCGTTCTCGCCCGTGATGCTGAACGCCATCTCCTCGGTGTGCGTTTTCCCAAGCAGGTGCGCGCCAGAGTCGAGCAAACACTGGGCGACAGCGGAGTGCACGGCGGCGGCATCGTGGGTTGCCAGCCAGTCCGGGCTACCGAACCCTGTCCTGTGCCCGGCGACGTCGTAGATGTCCTTGAGCCCGAACGTCAACCCCGACAGCGGTCCGGCTGGTGCGCCGTCCACCTCCACGTGCGTATGTCGACAGAAGGCGCCGAGCTGGTCGAGATCGAGAACCGACATGGAGGAGGAGAGTGAGTGATGGATAATCGCTGCGCCGGGGCACAAACTGTCGCCCTATCTGAACGTCGTTGTTCCCGCTGTCACATACCGTTGGTATCCCCGAGAACGTCATGACCCGAAGCTACCGTTCGTTCGCGATTGTCGTCGCGCTTTCATCGTCTGCGGCGCTTTCGGCACAACAGCCGTCGCGTGTCTACACCGCCACCGACTACGATCGCGCGTCGGCGCAGTTGGCGCCAAGTCTGGCGGGACTGGTTGTCGGTGGCGCGGTCGTCGCCAACTGGCTGCCGAACGATCGCTTCTGGTATCGCGCAACGACTGAGGGCGCGACGCAGATCGTACTTGTCGATCCTGCGAAGAAGACGCGCGTCGTTTGCGATGCGACTCGCAGCAACTGCCCGGGTGTTCCTGCGTCGACGGACGATGCGGCGGGCGGTCGTGGAGGGCGTGGCGGCGCCCAGAGTGGTCGCGGTGGTGCGGGCAACGCCGCCGTGTCTCCGGATGGGAAGCGCGCGGCATTCATTCGTGACTGGAATTTGTGGGTGCGCGATGTCGCGACTGGTCAGGAGAAGCAGCTGACGACCGATGGCGTAGCGAATTTTGGTTACGCCACCGACAACGCCGGTTGGGTGACGAGCGAACGCGCGATTCTCCTCTGGTCTCCCGATTCGAAGAAGATCGCGACGCAGCAGCAGGACGAGCGCAAAGTCGGCGACATGTTTCTCGTGGAAACCAAGGCCGGGCACCCGACGATGAAGGCATGGAAGTATCCGCTGCCAGGCGACAGTGTCGTCGCGATTTTGTCGCGCGTGATCATCGATGTCGATGCAGGAAAGATCGTGCGCTTGCAAACGCCCCCTGATTTTCATCGCGGCACGATCGGCGACAACATCACGATGGCCGATTACAACTGGAGCCCTGACGGTTCGCAGTTGGCATTCGCATCCACGTCACGTGACCATAAGCAGACCGTCCTGCGCCTGGCCGATGCCGCAACCGGCGCGGTACGCACCGTGTTCGAGGAAAAAGTGCCGACGCACTTTGAATCGCGCACCGGCTGGCGCGTGCTCTGGGGCACGAAGGAGGTTGTCTGGTATTCGCAGCGTGATGATTGGGGACAGTTGTATCTGTACGATCTCACCAGCGGGGCGCTCAAGAACAAGATCACGAGCGGCGAAGGACCCGTCACGCAAATTGCGCGCATCGACGAAGCAACACGCACGCTCTGGTACGCAGCCAACGGTCGCGAGAAGGGCCAGGACCCGTACTTCGCGCACTTTTACAAGATCGGTCTCGACAGCAAGATGCAGGCGTCACTCACACCTGATGTCGGCGATCACGCGATGCAACTGAGCCCGGGCGGCAAGTATCTCGTCGATACGTACTCCTCGCCCGACGTGCCTCCCGTGGTCAACGTGCGCGATGCAAGCGGCAGACTCATTATGCCGCTCGAGAAAGCCGATATCGGTCGTCTTGTTGCGACCGGATGGAAGCCGCCGATTCCGATCAAGGTGAAAGCCGCCGACGGCACGACAGATCTGTACGGCATGATGTTCGTGCCCAAAACGCTCGAGGCTGGAAAGAAATATCCGATCATCAACAACGCGTATCCCGGTCCGCAGAGCGGCAGCGTTGGTGCGCGCGCGTTCAGTGCAGCCCGCGGCGACAAGCAAGCGCTCGCCGAACTTGGCTTTGTCGTTGTCTCGATAGACGGACGCGGCACACCCGGGCGTTCCAAGTCATTCCACGACGCCTACTACGGCCGCATGGGCCGTGACAACACCGTTCCCGATCAGGTGGCCGGCATGAAGGATCTCGCGAAGCAGTATCCGTACATCGACATCGATAAGGCCGCGATGTGGGGACACTCAGGCGGTGGGTTCATCACCGCCGACGCGATGTTCCGCTTCCCTGATTTCTTCAAGGTCGGCATTGCTGAATCGGGCAATCACGATCAACGCGTCTACGAAGACGATTGGGGCGAGCGCTATCAGGGACTGCTCGAGAGGTTGCCCGACGGCACCGACAGCTACGACATCGAAGCGAATCAGTTGTTTGCCAAAAATCTCAAGGGACATCTGCTGCTCGCACACGGCACGATGGACAACAATGTGCCGCCGTACAACACGCTGCTCGTTGCTGACGCATTGATCAAAGCCAACAAGGATTTCGATCTGTTGATGTTGCCCAATCAGCCGCACGGCTACGGCAGCATGTCGAATTACATGATGCGCCGCCGCTGGGACTATTTCGTGAAGTATCTGGCGGGAGGAGAACCGCCAATGGAGTACGAGATCAAGACGGTGACGCGGCCGGTACCGTAGCCGTATTCCGCAGGGGAGCAACGAGGTGATAGAATTCGTTCCTCCACCGTCGCCGTCGTGGTAGGACAATCCCGCACGCACTCGTACAAGGCCCCGTCTCAGATGCTCATACACGCACGCCTGCTCGCGACCGTCGCGCTGCTGATCGTTGGCCCCGCTGCCGCCTGCGCGCAGTCCGGCGGCGGCGCCGATCCCCGGCCACCCAACGCGACGTCGCAGGCGCCCGCCGTCGCTGGTCAGACGCGCGCACCCGAAGAGAAATCGGGTGTCGCATTCGACGTGGTGACCGTTGCGAAAGGACTCGAATTTCCGTGGGGGCTGACCTTCCTCCCAGCGGGGCGAATGCTCGTGACGGAGCGTGCAGGGCGGCTGCGCGTGGTCGCCGCTGATGGCGCGCTGTCGCCTGCAGTCACCGGATTGCCTGCAATGGATATCGGCGGTCAGGGTGGGCTGCTCGATATTGCGCTGCATCCGAATTTTGCGAGCAACAAGCTCCTTTACTGGAGCTACTCGGAGCCGCAGGGCAATGGTCTCAACAACACTGCTGTCGCGCGGGGCACCTTCGTCGATGGCGCTGCACCGCGCGTCGAAAATGTGCAGGTGATTTTTCATCAGGCGCCATCGCTCGGCTCCAAGCAACACTTCGGCGGTCGACTGGTCTTCGCGCGCGACGGAAAGCTCTTCGTGACACTCGGTGAGCGTTCAATCACCGAAGGACGCATGCAGGCGCAGCGTACCGATGGCCTGTTGGGCAAAGTCGTGCGCATCGAGGCGGACGGAAAAATTCCGGCCGACAATCCGTTCGTTGGCAAGGAAGGCATCCGACCGGAAATCTGGTCGATCGGCCATCGCAATCCGCAGGGCGCCACGCTCAACCCGGCAACCGGGGAGCTGTGGGAAGTTGAACACGGCACGCGCGGTGGCGACGAGATCAACATCGCGCGCAAAGGCAAAGACTATGGTTGGCCGACGATTGCGTACGGTATCGAATACACCGGAGGAAAGATCACCGGCGGCATGACGCAAAAGGACGGCATGGAGCAGCCGTTGTACTATTGGGATCCGGTGATCGCGCCGAGTGGCATGTCGTTCTACACGGGTGACCTCTTTCCGGCGTGGAAGGGAAATCTGTTCGTCGGAGGTCTTGCGAGCCAGAATCTCGTCCGACTGAGAATGAACGGTGAGCATGTGGTCGGCGAAGAGCGGCTGCTGACCGACATGCAACCGAGAGAACGTATTCGCGATGTGCGGCAGGGGCCCGATGGCGCACTCTATCTGCTCACCGACAATCAGGCGGGGCGCATTCTCAAACTCGTGCCGGCCGCGCGGCGCTGACGATTCGTAACGCCCGCAATACAACAACGGCTACACCGCGAGAATGGTGTAGCCGTTGTCGTATTGGAAATGCGACCTTCGACGTACTGACAGCTGGCGGTTACGGCTTGATGGTGAGGTTGTTCACGATCGAATAACCGCCGGCCTTGGAGGTCGCGATTTCACCGGCCAGCACTCGCTCGGCTTCTGTCTTGACCGTGCCCTTGAGCGTAACCGTCTTCTTGGCTTCGTCGGTATCGACGTTGATGTCGCCACCATCGATCCGCGTGTCCGCCATAATCGCCGTTTTGATCTCTCCCGTCTGCATGGCGCCGCCCATCGCGTCGCCGGTCTTTGACGCTGCTTCGGCGGACTTCTCGGCCGCGAGATCGGCATCCTTTTTCACGCCATCGGCGGTGTTGCTGCATGCGGCAGACAGCACCAGCAGCGCCAACGCGGCGGCGGTGTGGATCGATTTCATTGTGCGCTCCTGAAGAGGTAGTGAGAACTACGGATGAGTTGCGTGCTACGAAACAACTGCAATGCACATCTCGTTCCGTCACACATTGGAATGCGATCTGGATCACCAACCTCGACTGTGAGCGTGGGCAAAGCTGGCGGCTCTCAGTGACTCACGGCCGTGGGTCGGCTGGACTTGCCTCAGTGATCACGATGCGGAGTGCCGTGATGCGCGTTTTCGGATCGGCCGAGCGTCTTTTCGATCAGCTTGGCCAGCTTGACCGCGGCACCATGCGCCGAAAGGTCTGCGGTGGCTGCGTGATTGGTGACGGCGATGGGTTGACGTCTTTCAATCCGCGCTTCCATCGTGCACCGTTTGTCATCGTCGCCGCCCTTGGCGCCGTTCTCATCGCTGAGGTGCACTTCGACGCGGGTGATCCGATCGGAGACGCGCTGGAGTACAACCTCGACGTCGCTTCGGATGCGATCGGCCAACCCGGCTCCACCCAGAATGCCGTGATCCGTATTGACCAGCACCTGCATGCCGGCGGCACCCTCGCGAGCGGCCTCGTCGTCGCGCCTCATACGTGCTGCCTCGCCATCACCAACTGTTCCTTGAGCCAGTAACCCGGCTGGTGATAGTGCGCATGGAGGAGCGTCTCAAAGTCGCGTGTGATCGGTGTGTCGCTCGAATACTCCGGCGCTTCCTTGATCAGCTCGCGGTCGAGATGCACGAACACCTTGGACTCGCTCCAGCTGACGCGATCGATCCATTGGGGTGCGATTAGCACTTTCTTGCCCGGCCACCAATTGCGAGTATCGATTACGAGGTAGCGTATCGCCCAGGTTTCATCATCGACGATGAAGTCATGCACGTGTCCGAGCTCGCCGTCGCGCGCTTGCAGATGATGCCCGGTCGAATCTTTCGTGCTGCGCAAATGGGCGTCCCATTGTTTGATCGCGGGCTCCGGCGTCGGTGATTTACCGTGATCGCGAGTGAGATTCGGGTACGCGCCCCACATGTTGCCACCACCCCAATACATCGGCCACTGGAAGTATCCGTAAAAGGACTCTTCGTATTGTCGCGATACCGGCTCATCGCTGGCGAGTGGCGGACTATCGAGAATACGCTGTCTCGACAAGTCGATGGCGATATGCCGTGCTTCGCGATTGACACCCCTGATCGCGTAGGGAGAAATCAGCACCTGACGATCGGGGATCCAATCACCGGTTTCGGCAACCAGGTAGCGAATAGTCCAGTACTCATCGTCAAACAGGAATTCTTCTGCTCGACCCAGTTCTCCATCGAGACTTTGCAATGCGTAGCCCTTCAGTTCGTTGGCGCTGTCCAGCATAGGTGACTCCGTGCGCTGCGAGGGAACGTGCGAGCTGCTCCACACTCTCCCTGCCCGAATCATGCCGCACTTGTGGCGATGGCGATGGACGCACAAACGGCGTCCACGGGGGACGCCGTTTGTGCAATATGCCCCGCGCTCGACTTCGAAGCGCGAATCGCGGCCAGATCAACAGCCGCGCTTAGTCACCCTTGAGCACGAAGGTGAGCTTGAGGCTCACTTTGTACACCATCACTTTACCGTTGGCGATCTCGACACTCTGGTCCTGTACCCATGCGCCGGCGATTCCAGTGATGGTTTCAGAAGCCTTTGCAATGCCCTGCGTGACGGCATCGTCGAAGCTGACCTGACTTGACGATATGATTTCAATGACTTTGGCGACTGACATGATCGTGTCTCAGCGTGAAGGGGATGCCGAGTCAGCGCTGTCGCTTACCGGCGCCGCAGAACAGTGCAGGTCGCGTGCCGCGCGGCTGTGTTGGTGCGCACGTTCGACGGGGTGACTTTGCGGTGACTTTCGACGACCGTCGTTGGTGCGATGGGCCGATGTGGGGGAAATGGCAAAGCCCGCCGACGGTGAACCGTAGCGGGCTTTGATTTATGTGAGAGCGGGCGACCGGACTCGAACCGGCGACGTCCAGCTTGGGAAGCTGGCATTCTACCAACTGAATTACGCCCGCAGACCGACCAACAAACGCAATCTATGTCCCGGTAATTACGAACCGCTACCCTGCTTCTCATTCAGCATTGTCCCGGTGCACTGCTGAACGCCGAGTGGCACGAAAAACGACGGACGCCCAAGTGAGCGCCCGTCGTCGTTTACAAATTGCCTGCAGAATGATCAAGATCTGCCAGAGCCACAGATCGGGATTGAACCGATGACCGCCCGATTACGAATCGGGTGCTCTACCGCTGAGCTACTGTGGCAGATCTTGATCATTCAGGAGTAGTCAAGAAACGACGACGGGCGCCCACGTGAGCGCCCGTCGTCGTTTCTTGACTACTCCTGAATGATCAAGATCTGCCAGAGCCACAGATCGGGATTGAACCGATGACCGCCCGATTACGAATCGGGT
>JBKJTE010000083.1:0-18060 GCA_046590495.1 Gemmatimonas sp.
TACCAGCTTCGATGATATCGGCGCCGGCACGCAGACCGGTGGCCCAACGGTTTCATCCGGTCGTGCGCGGAATACGCTCGCGTCATATCTCGGCCGAGTGAACTACACGCTCAAGGACCGCTACCTGTTTGCATACACCGGACGTCGCGACGGCTCGTCACGCTTCGGTGCCAACAATCAGTGGGGCTTCTTCCCGTCTTACGCCGTAGGCTGGCGCCTCTCGGAAGAAAAGTTCATGAGCCGCTTCACCTTCATCGATCAGCTCAAGCTTCGCGCGTCGTCGGGCACCGCGGGTAACCCATCGATTCAGCCGTATCAGTCGCTGACGCGTCTGTCGACGGGCAAGTATGCGCTCAATGGCAACGTGGCGAACGGTTACATCCCGTCGTTGCTCGGCAATCCGAATCTCTCGTGGGAATCGACCAAGCAGACGGACTACGGTGTTGACGCGACGATCTTCAAGGGGCGCTTCGACCTCACCTTCGATACGTACGACAAGAAGACGGACAAGCTGTTGCTGGCGGTTGACCTTCCGTCGGAGTCTGGGTTTGCAAGCGCGCTGATCAACGCCGGCGCGATCTCGAACAAGGGCATTGAAGTCGGGTTGACCGTGCGTCCCTTCGTCGGCGACAGCAAAACGGGCCAGTTCTCATGGGCGAGCACGGTCACCTACTCGCGTAACAAGAACAAGGTGCTCGACCTGGGCGGACCGTCTCGCATCTTCGCGACGGCGAGTATTGCCCCTGACCTCGGATCCGCCGGTACGGTCGTTCAGGTCGGTCAGCCGATCGGGGCGTTCTTTGGCTATCAGACCAACGGCATCCTGCGCGATTCTGCCGAAGCAGCCGCGTACACCATTCTCGTTGGCGGCGGACGTCAGGGTGCGGGACAGGTTCGCTACGTCGACCAGAACGGCGACGGCCTGATCAACGCGGACGATCGCACGATCATCGGCGATCCGAATCCTGACTATCTCCTCGGCTGGAACAACACGATCTCGTACAAGGGATTCGAGTTTTCCGCGCTGTGGGACGGTGTCTTCGGCAACGAAGTGTTCAACCTGAATCTCTATCGCGTTGAAGGTGGTGGACCGATCACGAACATCACGCGCGATCGTTACGACAACCGTTGGACGCCGACCAACACCAAGTCCAAGTATCCGAAGATCAATTCGGCACCGGGCGCGCTCGGTGCAGAGTTCACCGACTTCCTGCTGCAGGATGCATCGTATTTCCGCCTGCGCACTGTGTCGCTCACGCGCGCACTGCCGACGAGCTGGGTCAAGGGACGCGGGTTCACGACGGCGCGTGCGTTCGTGACCGGGGCAAATCTCGTGACGATCACCAAGTATCGCGGCTTCAACCCCGATGTCAGCAGCCAGGGCGTGGGCAATCTCAATCGTGGCATCGACTCCGGCGCGTATCCGCTTGCGCGCACCTGGACGTTCGGCCTCAACCTTTCCTACTGAGCCCGGGTGACCAATACCATGCCGAACATGCGCAACGCTCTGGGTGCCGTCGCTTTCGCTGCCACGACTGCCGTAATTTTCAGTGGCTGCGATGACAAGAAGTTCCTGACTGAAGTGCCGTACGACTTCGTCGGTCCGGCAAATTTCTACAACACTTCGGCTGACGCGATAGCAGCGATCAACGGCGTGTATGCGTCATTCATCAACACCACGGGCGACAGCTACTACGGTCGCAACTTCGTCATGCTGACGGAGTTTCCGGCGGAGGCGGTGACGGTGTACCTGAGCGCGACGAACGAACGCAGTCTGGTGGACAACTACACGTTCACGCCTGCGCATTCGTACATCTATTCGACGTGGCAGTCGGCCTACGCGGCCATCAATCGCGCGAACTCAGTCATCGAGCGCGTGCCGCCGATTCAGATGGACACGACGCTTCGCAAGCGCATCGTTGCCGAAGCACGGTTTCTACGCGCCGTTCACTACTTCAATCTCGTGCGACTCTTTGGCGGCGTACCACTGCGCACGTCAGAAACGACCGATCTCGAAGGGCTGCAGGCACCGCGCAACACAGCGGCTGAAGTGTACGCACAAATCGTGAAAGACCTTACCGACGCGATCGCCGTGTTACCCGCAAGGTCGGCGTACACGGGTGCAGATATCGGTCGCGCGAGCAAGGGTGCAGCAAAGGCGACGTTGGCGAAAGTGTATCTGCAGCGCGCCGGCACGATCGGCGCTGCGGCAGACTATCAGCTCGCACTCGACATGGCGCGTCAGGTGGTCGCCGACGGTGGATACTCGCTCGTCGCCGACCTCACGACGCTTTACGATTTGTCGAACGAGAACAACACCGAGATTCTGTTCGATATTCAGAACACGCGTCAGCAGGGGTTGGGCGGTCGGATCGGCAATCACATGATTCCGCGCAACTCGAGCTGGGGTGCATCGCAGAACGGGTCATTCGAAGCGGAACAGCCGTTCTACGATTCGTTCGCCGATACGGATAAGCGCAAGACAGGAATTTTCGTCACGTCGTTCCCGAACAAGGCTGGCGTGACGGTGCTGTATACGCCCGCTGTGACCGCGGCGAGTACGTACGGCGCAGATTCACCGTACCTCAACAAGTTCATCGACAAGACGCTCGTCACCGCAGGACAGGAAGAGCCGAACTACATCGTGATGCGCTACGCCGACCTGCTACTCATTCAGGCAGAGGCGGCGAATGCGGTTGGCGGTCCGACGGCTGAAGCATACGGCGCAATCAACCCGGTACGCGCGCGTGCAGGACTCGCACCACTCGCCGGGCTTTCGCAAGCGACACTGCGCGACGCGATCTTCCAGGAACGTCGGTGGGAGTTGGTCATGGAAGGTCCGAACGGATTCTTCGACAGCCAGCGCAACTGGGACTGGGCCAAGACCCGCATCGAAGCGAACATGGCACTCGGCCGTGCAAACACGTTCAGGAACTCGAAGTATCCGAAGGCGCAGGTGGCATTGGCGGACAAGTTCAAGCTGATGCCGATCCCGCAGCGGGCGATCGATCTGAATCCGAAGTTGGTGCAGAATCCGGGGTGGTGAGGAGCGGGGCATCAGATTGGAGCTTGAACAACTCAGTTTTGGGTTTGCAGTTTGAGTAGCGAGTTTGAAGTCACTACCAGATAGCCAAAGAAGGCCGGAGCAACTGCTCCGGCCTTCCTGTTTTCCGCGACGACTGGTGACTACTGGCAGCTCGCAACTCGAACTCAAAACGCGGTACTGAGTTGTTGGTTCTAGTTCGGCCTTTTCGTCGTAATCACAACCACCCCGTTCGAACCCCTCACCCCATACATCGCCAGCTGCGTCGCATCCTTCAGCACTTCAATGCGCGAGATATCGCTGGGGTTGAGGGCGATCAGTCCTTCCGGTCCCGCGTCGATCGCCAAGCCGTCGATCACATACAGCGGCGCCGAATTACCGTTGATCGTTGTGAGCCCGCGAATCTGCACAGAAAAGCCGCCCGGTTGCCGCAGCACGCGCACGCCTGGAAAGCGTCCTTCAAAGAATTGTTCGACGCGCGAAATACCTCCGCGCTCACCGAGTTCCTGCTGATCGGCCACCCAACCCTTCGTTGACGATGGCGCTTCGCGACGACGGTTGTTGGCGGCGACGTCGGCGTTGCGCGTCTCGAGCAACGGCTCCGGATTCCACCCGCTGAAAACATTCACGCGCGTGAAGCGCTGCATCTCCTTCTTCGTGAGCAGCCGACGCGACGGACTTGACTGTGCACCCGGGCCCGTCGAGCCGTACTCGAAGAAGCGCGCCGATTCGGGCTCGTACCAGATGCGTGTGCCCGTTGAATCGACACTCGACATACGATCCCAACCCTTCGCGCCGATGTGGTCTTCCATCTCACACGAGATAAAGACTGCACTGCCGACAGCCTGCGGATCGGCGAACGGATGCCACGGACGGCCGAGCGTGACTGAGGCCGACGCCATGCCCGCGCGTTCCTTCTTGAGTCGGCTGTGCAGAAACAACATCCCATACGGTTGCGAAACATTCGTACTCGGCGCCGTCACGTAGCCGTTGTTCGTTGCACTGCCGCGATCGCGTGAGATGATGTCGCACGCTTCGAAGACGCTTTGGCCTGCACCGAAGATGAAATCGACGCTGCCGGTGATTTCGCAGGCATGAAACCATGCGCGGCCGCTGTTCACAAAGAGCGTGTCCTGATGACCAAGAATGCGCACGTCGTCGAATACTGCACGATCGTTCCCCAAGTCCGTCATGACGGCGACGCCCTGCGTGTTCTTGATCTTGGTCGGATCGTCCGCCGCTTTAGCTGCGTTGGCCGGATAGTCGAATGCGTTTTCGATTGTGATGTGTTCAGCACGGAAATCTGGCGCGACGATGCGCAGTGTATAGCTGCCGCGCGTACCGAAGGTGCTGCCTCCGGGTGATGGGGTATCGGCCGAGGCGTCGTAGGTCAGTACGACTCCGTTCCGACTTTCACCACGCAACGTCACGCGCGGACGATCGACCGTGAGCTTCTCGCGATAGTGACCGTTCTTGATGTAGATGACCGTCCGCGTGCCGCCGTTCACCGGGAGCTGCGAGAGTGCGTCACCGATCGTACGAAAGGTCGGAACTCCGCCCGGTGAGGGGGCACCTGACACGCCCGTATACGCACCGTCAACGATACCGGCCCACCGCAGTGTGTCAGCGCGGACCGTTGCAACAGCTCGTGCGTTTGCTGCTGGCGAGTTCTCAACGGGCATGCTTGCGGCCGCGCTGACTGCGGCGAAGATGATGGCGGCGATCATCGGGCCATCCATCCACCGTCGACGACCAGCACATGGCCGTTGACGTAGTCGCTGGCCGACGATGCGAGAAAGACCACAGCGCCACCGATGTCTTCCGATTCGCCCCATCGTCCTGCGGGAATGCGTGCACTGATATCGCGCGAACGCTGGGGGTCATCATGCAGCTGCTGCGTGATGTCGGTGCGAAAATATCCGGGCGCGATGGCGTTCACCTGCACACCACTCGCGCCCCATTCGTTCGCGAGCGCCTTCGTCAGTCCAGCAACCGCATGTTTGCTTGCAGTGTACGCGGGCACAGTCACTCCTCCGCTGAACGACAGCAGCGATGCAATGTTGACGACCTTTCCACTGCCGCGCTTCACCATCTCGCGGCCGATCTCCTGCGACAGCTGCCAGGTAGAATCGAGATTTGTGCGTAACACCAGCGTCCAGTCTTCCATGGGATAAGAGACGGCGGGATGCCGCTTGATCGTTCCGGCGTTGTTCACCAGTACATCGACCACACCAACGGCCGCACCAACTTCTCTTGCGAGTGCGAGCGCTGCATCAGGCTCCGACAGATCGGCGCCGAAGGTCCACGCCCGGCGTCCGAGTGCACGAATCGCGTCCGCCGTTCGTTCGGCGCGCGACGCTTCCGACGCGGCACACGCGACATCCGCACCGGCATTGGCGAGCGCGATCGCCGCTGCGGCCCCAAGTCCACGGCTCGCGCCCGTCACCAACGCGCACCGTCCGGCAAGTGAAAAAGGCGACGTGAGTGAGGCGATTGCCGTCATCGACCGAGCTCCAGCGCTGCCATGATGAACGGGCCAACGCCCTTGTAGTCATCGGCGACTACCGGCTCGCTGATGTAGTACCCGAAGGTGCCATCACGTTTCGCGTTTCCGCCGAGCCCTGCGACCTGACAAATGCCGGTGAGAGAAGGACGTCCAGCAGAATCTGTTTTCACCAATTCACGCACCAACCCGTCGAAGCCGCGCGAGGCGAGGGCACGATAGCGCGGTTCGAGCCACCCTTTGCGCGCGCCTTTCGCAAATGCGTACACGAACATGCTCGATCCCGACGCTTCCCGATAGTTGCCGCGACGTCCCGGCTGATCGAGCACCTGATACCAGAGACCGCTCACCGGGTCCTGTACGCGCGCGACAGCATCGGCAAGCTCACGCACCACTTCGAGCAGCGCAACACGGTCCGGATGCGCGGCAGGTATTTCGTCGAGCACGTCCATCGCCGCCATCATGTACCAACCGACGGCGCGTCCCCAGAAGTTCGGCGAGACACCAGATGCGGTGTCGGCCCATGGCTGCGTGTGACTCGCATCCCACGCGTGGTACATGAGACCGGTGTGCGGGTCGCGCGCGCGCGCCGCGAGCAGCAGGAACTGATGCAGTGCATCAGTGAACGCTGCGGTATCGGCAAACGTTCTTGCATACGTCACATAGAACGGTTCGGCCATATACAGTCCATCCAGCCACATCTGTTGCGGGTAGATCTGTTTGTGCCAGAAGCCGCCTTCTGTCGTGCGCGGCTGCGTGCGCAGCTGTGCCCGCAACGTTTCGATCGCGGTGCGATAGCGGGCGTCCATTGTGCGCGCGAAGAGCGGAAAGAGCAGTCGCCCCTGATTGATCTGGTCGAGATTGAACTCGTCTTTCTTGTAACCAGCAATTGTACCGTTGGCATCGACAAAGCGGTCCATGTTACGGCGCACGTAGTCGGCGTACGACGCCTTGCCGGTCGCTTCACCCACCCGATGGACCGCGAGCAACACCAGGCCGGCGGTGTAATCCCACCGCGCGCTGACGTCTGGATTGCGCGCGATGAGCGCGTCGGTCATGCGGACCGACCACGATGTCGCCGTTGGCGCAGTTGCTTTCGACGTTGCCCTCTGTGCCTGCAGCGCGTGCGTCGTAAGTAGCGCGAGCGCGCACCCACCAACGCAGGCGTCGACACGGAGCAGAAACTTCACGAACCCACCTTGGCGCCGTTGATAGTGACGTTAGTACGGGTCAGTCCTTCGACGTGTTCGAGCACATCGGGTCTGGCGACACCATCAAACTTGCAATCCACGAGACGAATATCCTTGATCGGCGCCTGCTCGAAGCCACGCAGATAGAGGCCGTATTTGCTCTTGGTGCCCGTCACGTTCCGCATCTCGATATCGCGCACCGTCGGCATGAACGTCCCCTTGTCCCCTTCTTCGTAGGTGAAATCGATCGATAGCATCGAATCACTCACCTGCCCGACGGTGACATTGCGCATGTAGATGTGCTCGAGAATGCCGCCACGCATCGCATTCGTTTTGAGACGCAACGCGCGCTCGAGCATCGGGCTGTCCATCTCACAATCTTCGACGTACACGTAGCGCACGTTGCCGGAGATCTCACTACCCACCGTCACGCCGCCGTGTCCGTCCTTCATGCGACACTTCCGCACGATCACATTCTCCGTCGCCACACCGACACGCCGACCATCGGCATTGCGCCCCGACTTGATCGCAATGCAGTCATCGCCCGTATCAAACGTACATCCTTCGATGAGTACATCCTGACACGACTCCGGATCACAACCGTCGTTGTTGGGGCCATGCGTGGAGATCGTCACGTCGCGCACAGTCACGTTCTGCGACAACACAGGATGAATCTCCCACATCGGTGAACGCACGATGGTCACGCCGGAAATGAGCACATTCCGACAACGATACATCTGCACAAACGACGACCGCAGAAAATCGTCAGTGCCGAACTGGCGCTCGTTCACTGGCACACCGCGCTCCGACATCGCCAGCAACCGTCCGCGCGCCGCCAGTTGATTCTGCGTGCTGCCTGCGGCGTCCTTGCCTCCCTTCCACGACCACCAGTGCGTCGCATCGGCCTGACCGTCGAGCGTCCCTTCACCGGTCACCGCGACATCGGTCGCATCGAGTGCATAGATGAGCGGTGAATAGTTGTACAGCTCGACGCCTTCAAAACGCGTGAGCACCGCCGGCAGATAACGCGATGGGTCGGTCACGAAGAGCAGCGTCCCGCCTGTGGCGACGTGCAGCTCCATCTTGCTCAAGAGATGAATCGGGCCGGTGAGAAATGTTCCGTCTGGCACGAGTATCTGTCCGCCGCCCGCAGTGTTGCACGCCGCAATGGCATTCGTGATCGCCGACGAGCAGTCCGTCGTGCCATCACCAACCGCACCGTACTTCGTGATATCGAAAGTGCGCGACGGAAACACCGGCGCCTTGATCCGCGCCAGGATCGACGGCACGCGATCCCACCCGACTTGCTGCGTACCGCTCGCTGCAACAGTCGACCGTGAGGCACCAGCGGCAGGCGCACGCGCACTCGCAGTACTCGCAGTACTCGCAGTACTCGCAGTACTCGCAGTACTCGCGCAGGCCGACAACCATGCGGCGCCACTCGCCGTCCCGATCGCCCCCAATGCGAGTCGCTGCAAGAACGCACGACGGGATGCATCGCCGATCAGTGCCGCCATCGCGTCAAAACTCGTGTCAGCCATCGTTGTCAGCCTTCGTTAATCGCCAGTGGTTGCGTCGGCCTTCGATTTCGCCTTGGCCTTCTCGCGCGCCTCAATCCATTTGCGATACTTCTTGAGCGACGACGCCGGCCGGTCCGAATACCAGCCGTACCCCTCACGTCGATCGGTCAGCTTGTCAAACTCATACAGCTTGATCCCGTCGCGATTCGAAAAAATCGGACGATTGGTTCCGATCTCGTACATGCGCGCCCACAACGGACCAGCCGACATGTCCGCCACAAGTCCGTTCTTTCCGTCGCTCCGCATACCGTGAATCGCATTCTGCTCGAGCCAAGCGGCCGCGCCGGCGAGCGCGGCGGGAATGCGCGCATCCATCGCCGCGTGCGTCATGAGAAACTCAAAGACGCCAGCGCTTTCCTTGCTGGTGAGTGACGTCAGCTCGTAGCTGCGGGCACTGGTTGCGGCGAGCGTAGTCGGATCATGCTGCTGTCCCCACACCGTCCGCTTGCCATCGACCGTCACCTGCGCACGAAGAATGCAATCGATACCGCGCGTCACCGCCGCCAACGCCTGTTGACGCAGCGAATCCGAAACGTATGGGACGTTCCCACTCGCCACCCCATCAAGCAGCTGCAGCACTTCCGCGATGGCATCGTCGTTGAACGTCGCCGCGTCGTGATAACTCCCCTGTAGTGGCCACACCTGCGGCCAGCATCCGTTGGGAAACTGTGCGGCGAGCAGATACCCGACGCCACGCTCCACAGACGCACGCATCTTGGCATCAGGACGCACGCGTTCACGATGCATCAGAAAGCGTAGCTCCGACGTGGTCGCATCGTTGTCGATCGTTGCGATGTACTGCCACTTCTCGTTCTCGGAGAAGAAACTCTGGCCGGGTTGACGTACACCATGCGCAAAGTCCACGTGCTTGGACCAGCCACCCGACGGTGTCTGATAGCTCAGCATCGACAACACCATCTGCTGCGCGCGCTCCGACGACATCGCCGCATCTGTCTCATCGCCCCGGTAGTCAAACGACGCTGACAGAAACGCAGCGCGCGTCATCACACTCCGGCCCAGCGCCTGTAGCTCGCGATTGAGCAGCGCCTGATCGACACTCTGTGCAACGTGGGATCGTTCGAGATACGCCTCCCACCCGTGTCGCTGCGCGTCAGGCAACGTCTTCAATCGATCAGTCGCAATCAGCGTCGACGTATCCGTCTCTTTCGCAACACCAGGCAACTTCGCCGTCGCATCGGTTTGTGCCTGCGCAGGCGTGGCAGTCATCAGCAACGCCATCGCCACCACGACCACCCCAGTCCCGAGACCCCAGTCCCCAGCACGCAGTCCCCAGTCCCCAACCCCCAGCCCGTCGCCTGTCCGCATCACACCTCCGTCAACTTCGCCGGCTCGAGTCTCGGCGCGAGCACGTGTATGATCAGCAACGCTGTCACGTAGGCGAGCCCGCACATCACGAAGATCGGCGTATAAATGCGCCCGTTTGCTTCGAGAATGACGCCGGTCAGGCGCTGGAAACCGACGCCGGCCAATGCGCCGAAGAATCCGCCGACACCAACAACCGACGCGACCGCGTGACGCGGAAACATGTCGCTCGTGAGCGTGAACAGATTGGCCGACCACCACTGATGTGCCGCGGCGGCCACGCTCACGACGGCAACAGTCGCCCACAGACTCCCCATCAGCGGCGCGACCATCGTCGGCACGATCAACAACGCAGCAAGTAGCATCGTGATTTTGCGCGACTTGTTGAGCGACCATCCCCGTCGTAGAAACGCACCAGACAACCAGCCGCCACCGATCGAGCCAACGTCCGCCACGAGATAAATCGCGATCAACGGCAGCGTCACCTTCGCGAGATCGACACCAAAGCGCGCGTCGAGAAACTTCGGCAACCAGTACAGATAGAACCACCAGATGCCGTCAGTCATCGCCTTGCCAGCGACAAAGGCCCACGTCTGCCGATGCTTGAGCAGCTCGCTCCACGGCACCGAGCGATTGATGACCACCTGCCCTTCGTTGATATATGCGCGTTCAGCGGCGCTCAGCCTTGGTTGCTCACTCGGATTGCGATAGATGAGTAACCACGCCGCAAGCCAGACAAATCCGAGCGCACCGGTTGCGATGAACGCCATCCGCCAACCCCAACGCAACGCAATCATCGGTACGAACACTGGAGCGAGAATCGCGCCTACGTTCGATCCGGCGTTGAACACACCGGCGGCAAATGCACGCTCCCGTGCTGGAAACCACTCGGCGACCGTCTTGATCGCGCCGGGAAAATTGCCCGACTCACCAAGACCGAGTGCAAAGCGCGCCGCACTGAACCCACTCACGCCCATCGCCCACGCATGACCGATCGCAGCGATACTCCATGTCGTGATCGCTATCGCAAAGCCGTTGCGCACGCCGATCTTGTCCATCATCCGGCCGACGCCGAGAAAGCCCAGCGCGTAGGCAGCGGTAAACCACGAAATGATGTTGGCGTAGTCGACCTCAGTCCAACCGAACTCCTTCTGCAGCGACGGCGCGAGCAGGCCGAGCACTTGGCGATCGATGTAGTTGATCGTGGTGGCGAAGAAGAGCAGCGCGACAATCGTCCAGCGATAGTTGCCAACCTTTGTCGCGGTAGCAGTAGAACCTGTCGGCGGTACAACCGTCATGTCGTCACCAGGGCGGGTGGGAGTAGCGACTGCACGCCGTCGTTCAGCAATCGATGCAGCGATTCAGTCAGGTGGGAGGGGAGTCCGTCAATGTCGCGCAAATCACCGTCCCAGAGCAAACGATCGCCCAGCACCCGGTCGACGAACGCGCTCACATTCGTACCACGTGCATCTGGGACATTCGCCAGCCAATGGCTGTGCACCACTTCACCGTTGCTGTCGTTGAAGGCAGCAACACCGGCGGCAGCGCGCCGTGCACGTTCAGCGGGGTGCGAGAGATACAATTGCGCCGCAAGCGCCAGTACCAGCGATGGCGGGAGCACGCCCGACACTTCAGCATGACGACGAAGCATCGGGAGCAGACGCACCTTCCATTTGAGCGTCCCTTGCGACGCGATGTCGGTCAGCCGGTGGCGCACCTGGGGATTCGCGAAGCGTTGCATCACGGTTTCGGCGAACGCTTCGGCCTCCGGCACATCCAGCATCGGCGCGATATCCCGCTTGGCCAACTGCTGCAGCAATGACGTGAGCGGCGGCGAACTCATAGCCTCGATTACCGTGCTCACTCCGACCAGTAAGCCGAGCGCCGCCATCGCCGTATGCGTGCCATTCAAGAGACGCACCTTACGCTCGCGATACGGACGGATATCCGGCACAATACGAATCACACCATCGGGATCGACGAAACCGAGCCGTGCCGCGAGTGCATCATCACCTTCGATCGCAAACAGTGCGTAGGGCTCCGCAACGGTGAGCAACGCGTCGTCGTAGCCCAGCTCTGCGCTCAGCCTCGCATGCTCGATGTCATCAGGCGTGCCCGGCACGATGCGATCCACAAGCGTATTGCAGAATCGCACCGCACTGGAAAGCCAAACGTCAAACAGTTCGCCAAGCTGCCAGCGCGCTGCCTGTTCACGCACCAGCGCTTCGAGCAGAGTACCGTTGTTTTCGATCAGTTCGCAGGGCAGCACGACAACGCCGGCAGTCGTGGCGTACGCAAACGAAGTCGCGCGCTCAAACAGAAAGCGCGTCAACTTGGCGGGGTACGAATGCGGAATCGCACTCGCGTCTGCGTCGCGTGCATCGAGTGCGATCCCTGCCTCAGTCGTATTCGAAAAGACGATGCGGATTTCGGGATCGCGCGCGACCGCAAGCACGTCGCGCCACTGCGACGTCGCAGCAACTGCACGGCTCACAGAGCCAATCACGCGCCGCTCGTTCACAACCTTGCCGTCGCGCACACCGGCAACGATCAGCGTATATAATCCGTCCTGCTGGCCAAACGCACGATCACGGCCGCTGCCAGTGGATCCGACTGCCACAACGCGCCCGAGAAACTGGCCGCGTCGATTTGCATCATCGATGAATGCATCGACGAATCCACGCAGAAATGCACCGGTGCCAAACTGCACGGCGCGCTCCGGCAATTGACGCGCAGTCTGCGCCGGTCGATCGACCGTCGCGCGTGCCAAATCGAGATCGGCGACGACAGACAGTGAGAGCACGCGACGACTGATCATGTTCAACGGTGTCTCACAGCGTGACGCCGTGCTTCCAGATCGCAATCTCGCGATAGCCCTGCTCTTCGTTGCGCGCCAACGTGCGCCCACTCGCGACTTCAAGCACAAGCGCAAGCAGATCGTCGGTCAACGCATCCATCGACTTCTCACCGGTCAACACGCGGCCCGCATCGAAATCGATCCAGTGTGGTTTGCGCTGCGCAATGTCGGTGTTCGACGAAACCTTGAGCGTCGGCACAGGAAATCCCAGCGGCGTCCCACGCCCCGTGGTGAACAACAACATCGTTGCACCGCTCGCGATCATCGCCGTAGACGACACACCGTCATTCCCGGGCGCTTCAAGCAGCTGCAGGCCGCCCGGCTTCACCGACTGCCCATACCGCAACACGCCAGTCACCGGCGCGCGCCCACCCTTTTGAATCGCGCCGAGTGATTTCTCCTCGAGTGTCGTGAGCCCGCCGGCCTTGTTTCCTGGCGATGGGTTCTCATACACCGGCTGATCGTGACGCACGAAGTACGCTTTGAAGTCATCAATCATCGTTGCCACATCATCATACACTTCGTCGCTCACGGTGCGGTCCAACAGCACCTGCTCGGCGCCAAACATCTCCGGCACTTCCGTCAGTACGACGGTGCCGCCGAACGACGTCACGCGGTCAGCGAGCCGACCGAGTAGCGGATTCGCCGACAGTCCGCTGAATCCGTCAGAACCGCCGCACTTATGACCGAGTACCAACGCTGATGCGGGAACCGGCTCTCGCTTGTCCGCAGCAAGACGATCGACCAGCTCGCCGATCGCCTGCACACCCGCTTCGATTTCGTCCTGCACATCCTGGGTATTGAAAGAACGTACGCGCGTAGAATCGCCCGGCGCGGACGCACGTAAAAACGCCGGCAACTGATTGTTCTCACAACCGAGTCCGAGCACGAGCGCTCCGCCGGCATTCGGATTGCGCAACAGTCCACCAAGCACAGCCTGCGTATGTTTCAGATCGTCGCCGAGCTGACTGCAGCCGTACGGATGGGCGAACGCATGTACGCCATCGACCCGACCCGCGAAACGCTCCGAGGCCGCGCGCGCAATGCGCTCGGCCGCAGTGTTCACGCAACCGACGGTGTTGAGCACCCAGATCTCGTTGCGCGTCGCCACACGACCGTCCGCGCGACGATAGCCGTCAAAGTACGGTATCGATGCGGGTGCTACGTGTATCGCACCGCTCACATGCGCATGACGCACGTAGCCCGCTTCGCCGGTGAGTCGCGTCGCGAGATTGTGCGAGTGCACCCACGCACCGGCGGCGATTGGCGCAGTAGCGCGACCGATCGGTACGCCGTATTTGTGCACGGATTCGTCAACATCCATCGCATGCAACGCGAGCTTGTGCCCGGCGCCGATCGCGTCGATCGTGGTGACTGTGTACTGACCGACCGTGACGTGTTCTCCCGCTTCGAGCGGACGCAACGCGACGGCGACATCATCATCCTCATGCACGCGCACGGCGAGCGGCGCTGTCGTCGCAACGGCCGTCATGACGCACCGCCACCGATCGCACCACTGATCGCACCACTGATCGCACCACTGATCGCACCAATGTTTGCGCCCGACGCGGTAGCTGTCGAAGGCTGACCTATGTGCCCGCCGCCATCCAGCCTATACGTCTCACGAACGAGACCATACGCGGCCGCGTGCGCCATCACGCGTGCGTCATCGAGCGAAACAATGTGCTTTGTGACAAGACGCGCGAGCCAATTGGCATCGACACGTCGACTCAGATCGTGACGCGCCGGAATGGAGCAGAACGCGCGCGTATCGTCGTTGAAGCCCGCAGTATTCCACAGGCCGGCCGTTTCCGTGGTGTTCTCGCGAAATCGGACCATCCCCTGAATCGAATCGTGGAACCACCACGGCGGACCAAGGCGCAGCGCCGGATAGTGTCCCGCCAGCGGCGCGAGTTCGCGCGCATACGTCGACTCGTCGAGCGTGAACAGAATAAGCGTCAGGCGCCGGTCGTCGCCGAACAGCTCCAGCAGGTTGCGCAGATTGCGCGTGTACTCGGTTGTGACGGGAATGTCCGCGCCCTTGTCCGCGCCAAACCGCGCCTGAATGCGCGCGTTATGATCGCGCAGCGAGCCGGGGTGCAACTGCATCACCAGCCCATCGTCGACCGACTGACGCGCCATCTCGATCAACAGATGCGCTTCGAACGCCTTTTGGTCGGCATGTGTCGCCGTACCGCTGCGGGCCTTCTGGTACAACGCCTCGATAGTCGCGTCGTTCAGCCACTCTGTGTACGGCTCAACCACCGCATGGTCGGTCGCGGTCGCACCCATCGACTTGAAGAACGCGCGCCGTTCGGCCAGCGCCTGCCGGAACACCTCGTACGAAGGCAGCTCGCGACGCACGCACGATTCAAGCGCCTTGAGTTCGTCAGCCCACCCGGCCAGCGATATCCGAAACAGCCCGTCAGGCCGAAAGGTCGGAATCACCCGACCGGTCCAGCCGCTGTCGCGAATGGTCTGGTGATGTGTGAGCGGGTCGGTGGCAGCGTCGGTCGTCGCCAGCAACTCGATCCGGAAGCGCTCGAACAACGCCCTCGGCAGGTATTCCGGAGACGTCAGCCGTTCGTTGATGGCGTCGTAGATCGACTGTGCTGTCCTGCCGTTGAGCGGTGTCTCGATGCCGAACACCTCGCCCATCTCATGCTCCAGCCAGACGCCAGTCGGCGTGCCAAGAAAGAGGTAGTAGTGTTCGGCGAAGAGCTGCCAGATACGTCGCGGGTCGCTCTCGACCGCCGCGCCATCTCGGCTCGGAATGCCGAGCGATTCGAGTGAGATCCCCCGGGAGTACAACATCCGGAAGATGTAGTGGTCCGGGGTGATCAACAGCGCGGTCGGTTCCGGGAACGGCCGATTTTCGGCCAGGAGTGCGGGGTCGACGTGGCCGTGCGGGCAGATCAGCGGTAAGGCCGCGGTCTCTTCATAAAGGACGCGAGCAGCTCGACGGACCGACGGGTCGGCGTCGAAGAAGCGGTCCGGAGCGAGGCGGCCGGCAGTGCGGTCAGACAAACGGTCTCCAGAGCGCCGAAACCGGGAGGGAGGGCGGCGCCTCATCTTTTGTTCGCGCTAGAAACAAATCCCTGCGGAGTGTACCTTGATGGCGGTCCTGCCGCAATATCGGGCGATGACCATCCTTCCAGCCCGCCTGACTCGCTGCGACAACCGGCGATCGTTGCTCAAAGACTCCCGAGCCCTGAGTCCGACCCCCCAGTCCCCAGTCCCCAGTCCCCAGTCCCCAGTCCCCAGTCCCCAGTCCCCGCCTTTCCGTGCGCAAAATCGACACCCGTCGGTTCGTCCGGGCCACGCGCTCGACGCCCCGCGAGATCAACCGTCAGATCCTGCTCAACCTCGTCCGCGACCAGCAACCGGTCTCGCGCGCAGACTTGGCCCGCCACATGCACATCGGACGGGGCATGGTCACTTCGCTGGTCGATGAACTGCTCGGCGAAGAAGCCATCTATGAGGGGGAAACGGTCGAAGCGCCACGCGGTCGAAAACCCAAGATGCTTTTTGTGCGCACTCGTGATCGCCTCGTCATCGCGATCGACGTGCGCTTCAGTCGTACCTTCATGATGCTGGGCGACTTTGCCGGCAACGCCGTCGCCACCGAATCCTTTGACACCGTGGTCGACCCGACGCTCTTTGTCGCCACGATCGTGGAACGCATCGAACGGCTGCTGGAAGACCACAAAGCGAGTGGACGGTGTGAAGGGATCGGACTCGTTGTGCCGGGCATGGTCAATCAGGCCACAGGACGCATCCTGAATTCCCCGCAGCTTGGCTGGCGTGACGTGGACGTGCGCGATGCCATGTCAGAAGCGACCGGGTTGACGGTGCAGATCGAAAATGCGCCGATCGCCTGCGCTCTCGCCCACACCTGGCTGGGCCAGCGCGGTGGTGACGGCGGACGCGACTTCGCCTACATCACCGTCTCCGATGGCGTCGGCGTTGGCATTGTCGTCAACGGTCAGGTTGTGCGGGGCCATTCACACACGGCCGGCGAGTTCGGACACATTCCACTCGACATCAATGGTCCACGCTGTCTGTGCGGTAATCGCGGTTGCCTCGAGGCCTACACATCAAACCTTGCGACGCTGTCTCGCTATCTGGGTCGCGAACTGTCGTCGGACGACACACGCGATCTGCTGCGCGACACAGGGCTTACCATTGCGGACGTCATCTCGCGCGCACGGCGTGGCGATGCACGCGCAACACATGCGCTCGACGAAACGGCACGCTATCTGGGACTCGGTATCGCCATGGTGATCAACGCACTCAACCCGGCGCAGGTGATCGTCGGTGGTGAAATCACGGAAGCATGGGATCGACTCGAGCCGATCATTCGCGGCGTGATCAGCGAGCGTGCACTGACCGCTTCGTCGGCCGCGACCGCGATCATTGTGGAGCCACCCGGCATCTCCCCCAGACTGCGCGGCGCGACCGCGCTCGTGGCAGCACCACTCTACGCCGCACCCCAAGTGGCCTGACCATGGATCGCATGTTGAACCTGATTGTGAGTCGTGGCGCGCGCATCGCAATTGCGTGCTCGGGCATGCTCGCAACGCGCATCGTTCACGCGCAGACCGCGACGCCCCCCGTGGCACCGTCAACCGTAGCGCCGGCTACATCACCCGCCGTGCATCGCGGATTACTCGCGCGACGTCCGGCGATTTCTATCGCTCTGATTGGCATCGGTACAACACTCGCACTTCGCCCGCTTGATGAGCCCATCACGGACGGTCTGCGTGCGCCTGCACCGCAACGGTCGATGGTGCTGCGAAACAGCGCCGATGTGTTCAACCTTGTGGGGAACGCTGGATTTGTTGCCGCGAGCGCAACACTCCTTGGCGCCGGCTACATCAGACACGACGCGACGATCACGCAACTCGGCATTCGCACCAGCGAGGCGATGATCCTGAACTCGATCGCAACGAGGGCGTTGAAAGGCGCATTCGGAAGGCAACGGCCGTTCGTCAATGAAGAGACGCCCAATGTCTTCGCCGCAGGTCGCGGGTTTACGACGGAGGGGCGTACGTCGTTTCCATCGGGACATGCGTCGAGCAGCTTCGCCTTTGCATCGGCGCTGACCTATGCCTTGCATGCTCGTAATCCGAAGGCAACGCGATATGTCGCTCCGCTTCTCTATAGCACAGCCGCGCTGGTGGGAGTGGCGCGCGTGTATGGCGCGCATCATTGGGCGAGTGATATCACAGCGGGCGCGACGGTCGGGATGCTGAGTGGCTGGGTGGTGACGCGAAAAGATATCGAGATCGGTGCGGGCTCCGTGCGCTGGCGGTTTTAAGGGCTCGTCGGCCTGACCATGAAGCTTCTGGGAGCCCCGAGTCGTCCGAGCAATCACACGGCCGACTGTCCGATAGAAGTGACAGGCGACACGAACACCGGGGACTACGTCCGGTGACGTGCGTCATGCATGACGTGCTATCACATGCGGTTACGAATATCGGTGTTGAAAGTGCTGGTGCGGTTCCACGGCGGCACCACTGATGCGAAACAACGATGGCGAACACCCGCCCCTCGCGCGGGCC
>JBKJTE010000269.1:0-3286 GCA_046590495.1 Gemmatimonas sp.
TCGAGTTCGGTCGTGCCGGCTTTGTAGCCAGCGGACGACCCAACGGCGGCAGTCGCGGGAGCGGTGGCTGCGACGGTCATGAGGCGGACAGAAGGGTTCAGCAACTTCGGGCCGGGAGGCGACCCACGTCTGCGCAACTACTAAGCAGCTTCCAAAGTTGGCGGGACGGCGGCACCCAGACAACTCAGGGAGCCGCATTTCCGACACATCGGGAGATTCACGTCCAACGCGGTACCCAGCGCGATCAATGCCGGAACAAGCGCTCGCCCGTAAAGATCATCGCGATCCCGTGCTCGTCGGCGGCGGAGATCACCTCGGCGTCACGGACCGAGCCGCCCGGCTGGACGATGGCGGTGACACCAGCGGCCGCGGCTTGATCGATTCCGTCGCGGAAGGGGAAGAAGGCGTCTGAGCCCAAGGCCGCTCCGGCGGTGGCGTGGCCAGCCGACTGCGCCTTGTGCGCGGCCAGAAACGACGCGTCGACCCGGGACATCTGACCGGCACCAATGCCGATTGTGGCGCCATCGCGCACAAGGACGATGGCGTTGGACTTCACACTGGCGACGGACTTCCAGGCGAAGGCCAGATCGCGTTGCTCCTCGCGCGTCGGTTGGCGTTTGGTCACGGTCTCCCACTTGGCCGGATTGCCGGCTTCGGGGGCACGGTCCTGCACCAACAGTCCGCCGCGCACACGCTTGAAGTCCATCTCGCCCCGTGCCCAACGCGCCGAACCGGAAAGCACGCGCAGGTTTTTCTTGCGACCCAGAATCTCGACCGCTGCTTCGGCAAAAGCCGGCGCGACGATGCACTCGACGAAGAGACTCGAGATCGCTTCTGCGGCGACCGCGTCGACCGGCACTGAGAAGGCGATGACCGAACCGAACGCGGAGACGGGATCGCAGGCCAGCGCTTTCCTGTACGCATCGAGCGCATCGGCGCCGGTGGCCACACCGCACGGCGTAGTGTGCTTGATGATAGCGCACGCCGGTTGATCACCGAACGGCTCGATGGCCAGCATCGAGCCTTCGAGATCGAGGATGTTGTTGAACGAGAGTTCCTTGCCACCCAATTGCTTGAGCGCGCCGAGTCCCGCTCCCGCTTTCTCGACGTAAAAGGCGGCGCGCTGCTGCGGATTTTCCCCGTAACGGAGCGACTGCTGTTTTTCGAACGAGAGCGGATAGCGATCGGGGAACGGTTCGCCGCGCTGCGCGGCAAACCACTGCGCGATGGCGGCGTCGTAGCCGCTGGTGTGCGCGTACACTTTTTCGGCGAGCAGACGGCGCAGTGCCTGATCATCCGCGCCCGATGCAATCACTTCGAGCACTGGGGCGTAGTCGGACGGATCGACCAGCACCCACACCGACGGAAAGTTTTTGGCGGCGGAGCGAAGCATCGACGGGCCACCGATATCGATGTTCTCGATGACCTCGTCCGGATGTACGCCGGCCTTGGCGGCGGTCTCGCGGAACGGATACAGGTTGACGACCACAAGGTCGATCGGACCGATGTTGTGCTCGGCGATCGCTTTCATGTGCTCGGGCAGATCACGACGCGCGAGGAGGCCGCCGTGCACCACCGGATGCAGCGTCTTCACGCGCCCGTCGAGCATCTCCGGAAAACCGGTAATGTCACTGATGTCGAGCACCGTAAGCCCGCTGTCGCGCAGCGTGCGCGCGGTGCCGCCGGTCGACACGAGTTCAAAGCCGAGCTGCGCGAGGCGCTGGGCGAACGGAACGAGTCCGCTCTTGTCGGAGACGGAAAGAAGGGCACGTGGCATTGCTATCCGGTGGCTATTGAGTGGCGATGAAGTGGGACGCTTTTCAGCGGGGGAAGAGACGGGCGACGTCGACGGCAATGGTCGACGGATCGGAGAGCGCCGGCGCGACCGGATTCGGATCCTTGGCCAACACGAAGCGGAGTTGCGGCGCATCGGGGGGCACCGGCACATTGAGCGTGCCGTGCGTCCGTCCGTCGTCGCCGAGCACGATGGTGCCTGCCGCGACCCCCGCCACACACAACGGGTAGAGCCGATGTTCGATATGCAGTACGCGCTGCGCGAGCGACGGCCCTGTGTCGCCCGGCAGCAACGGCACCGGCCACTGTGCAATGATGGCACCCCGGTCGAACTCTTCGTCGACAAAGTGTACGGTCACACCGCTGATCGTCGCCCCTGATGCAACGACGGCGGCATGTACGCGCTCGCCGTACATCCCGGCACCACCAAATGCCGGAAGCAACGCCGGGTGCACATTCAGCATGCGTCCGTGAAAGGCGCGGACAACAGCCACCGGCACAAGTTTGAGATAGCCTGCGAGCACCAGCAGGTCTGCGCGTACACCATCGAGCGCGCCAAGCAGCGCGTCGCTATCAGAAGGCTGGCCGACCACCGCAGTTGTGATGCCGGCATTACGCGCGCGATCAAGCGCACCAGCGTCAGCGCGGTTGGAACCCACCCAGACGATCTCACCAGCGCGCGCCGCTGCACCCGCGAAGTGATCGATGAGGGCCTGGAGGTTGGAGCCGCCGCCGGACGCAAGGACAGCAATGCGTGATCGACTCATGCGCGCGACTCCTCGCGCGCCGCTGACGTTGCAATCTCAGCCAGCGCCAGATCAACGGCCTCAGTGATCGATCGAGCGATCCGAATGCGTGGCGACACATGCTCACGCGCACGCTCGACATCCGCCTCTTCCGTTTCGACGCCGGGAACGAGCACACCAAAGCCACCGGTTTTTTGCGCGGGCTCGACATCGCGCCATCGATCACCGATGTACGCGGAGCGGGCCAAATCGATCCCGAACGCGGCGTTGGCCTGGTTGTACAATCCGAGTAACGGCTTGCGACAATCGCAGGGTCCACTGATCGCTGGCCAGTGCGGGCAGTGGTATGTCGCGTCGACACGCGCGCCCTTCTGCAACAACAGCGCGTCGGTCTTCGCGCGCACCGCTTCGTACTGCGCCGACGAGATCAGGCCGCGGGCAATCCCTGACTGATTGGTCACAACGATTGTCAATACACCTGCCGCGTTTGCACGGGCGACCGACGACCCCGCGCCGCGCAGCAGCCGGACCAGCGATGCATCGGCGAGATAGTGAGCGTCGGCAATGAGCGTCCCGTCGCGATCAAGAAAGAGAGCAGGGCGCACGCGTGCTATTTCTGACCCGGAGGGCGGCGCGGCGGTGACGTTGCGGGTGCACCCGGCGGCGCTGCCGTCGTATCGCGCTTCTCGACTTTGGGCGTACTGAGCGTGCGCGCCGGTGACCGCGACGTGCCGGAAAGACCGCGG
>JBKJTE010000280.1:0-5175 GCA_046590495.1 Gemmatimonas sp.
ATCGGACGATCATGTCGCACTGTGGTGATTGCCGGGTCGAGTGCGGCAGTAATCGCAATGGCGAGCGCAATCGTGCGAAGCGCCACACGCACGGCGCCATCGGGCATCACGCCGTCACGCCTTCCAAAATTCGCCATCAGCGCTGCGGTGGTGTACGCGTGGTGGCCGCCGGACGCGCCTCTGGCGTCGCGACACGCCGCGCAGGCGTGGCGCGTAACGCGTCGCCAAGCGCGCCGCCCAATCGACTGCCTGCAAACGATTCAGTATTCGGCGCAACACTCGGCGCGTCACGGCGCAGCACGTCGGCCAATCCTGCCGTCGCGCGGTCGAGGTGCTGCTGTTCAGCGTTGCGATGCGTCGCTGTGCGCTGAGCGCGTGCCATCGACGCCGACGCGTCGCTGAGCTGCGCCGACACCTGCTGCAGCGCAAAAGACGATGGGTCAATGCGGAGTACCCTCTCGGCCAATGCGGACAGGAGTACGGACGACGACGCGTCCGCACCATTGGCTTTGGTCCGCTCGTGCGCAACCGTCGCGATGTCCGCGAGTGCGCGCCGCAACGCTGTACCGCGCGCGTCCGCTGGCGGCGTCGGCGCAGAACGGCGATCCGAGCGGGCCTCGGCCAGTACACCGGACAGACGGCGTGTCATGTCCAGCCGTTCGCGCTCGCTCAATGCGCGGAGGAGAATCCGTGTGCGCGAGAACGCCTGCTCGAGTTGGGCGAGTGCTGCCTTCTCAAGCTTGAGCGACTCCGTGAGATTGAGAGTTGTCAGTGTGGAAACCGCGCGACTCATGTACCGAATCGCACGCGTCAGTGCCATACGCCCCTGATTCGCGAGACGACCGGCAGCAATGTCCGCTTCGCCTTCAGCTTCGGCCTCTTCGTTCAGATCCGTCATGCTTGCATCAGGATCGGGCGCATCAGCCATCTCACCGCCCATCATGAATACGAACTCGGCGCGCACCTTTCGCTGTTCTGCAGCGATTTCCTGCGACGCACTGCTTGCCGAATCGGGGTGCATCGCCGCGCGGCGTGCGATCAGTCGTTCAGTCTTGAGGATCACCATCTGCTGGCTGACCGCGTAACGCTCCTGCTCGGGATCGATGGAAAAGCCAGACGCGGCCTCGCTGCCGGGCGCCACGATTTCGGCGATGAACGAGTCCGACTCCTGCGACGGCGCGCCCGGACGATGATCCGTTGCGACCGCGCGATAGACGACCATGTCACCCGGGTTCAAGCCGAGTGAGTCCAGGCGTAATGTGCCGCTGGCTTTCCACGTTCGTGATGAGGTGCGGGCGAGGGTGAGCGGAAGTTCGCCTTCAGCGAAAGTGAACCGCTCACCCGAGCCGGAGACTTTTGTGTAACGCAGACGCAATGACGCGAGGCCCAGATCGTCGTCGGCTTCAAGCCCCAAGTCGATGGTGCGATGTGCGTCCTTCAGAAAAAGGTCGTGCCCCGGCGCCGTGATGCGGACATGCGGCAGTTGATCGCTCAGGACCCTGATTCCGATCAATCGATGCGCGCCTTCACGCCCGTCGCGCGCACGTGGCGCGAGGCTGACAAAGCCATCCTCGTCGGCGCGAACGTCGATGATGAAGAGATCAGCCGAGGCAGGCGCGAGTGTGCGTTTACTGCGCAGTGTCTGCACCTCAAGCGAGTCTGCAGTCGCGCGCACGCGCAGGCGCATCCGACTACCCAGCAACGCGTCGACGCGCGTAACGTTGCGAAGCGTCTGCGCCTGTTGAGTGGCGTACGCGGGGGCGGTGACAGTGACTTCGACGTCCTCGATCGCCACCACAGCCGTGGGCACCGCCCGACGAATCGCACGCGCCGCGGTGCGCAACGGCAGAGTGTCGCGCGCAGACATAACGCCAACGAGCAGTACACCGGCTGCGAGCGCAAGTAGTGCATTGCGCGCGGGGAAGAGCGTGGCGAGATCGAGCGAGCGGACGATGCGCGCGGCTTCAGTGACCACGATATCGTTGACGTATGCCGGCGCGACAAGCCGTACCGCGTCCTTCGTGCTCGCTGACAATGTGGGCGCGGGCGCGCGCGAAAGTTCATCCGCGGTGATGACGACATTGCGGCACTGCGGTGCGCCTGCTTCCACGTGCCGTGCGATCTGCCGACGCGTCGCCGCAGTTCGGCCGACTTGCGCGATCGCGCCCAAAGCGCTCGCCAGCAGTGCAACACCGACACCGAGTGCAGCGGAACCGCGCGGCGGCATGTTCAACAGCGCGAGACCGAATGCGAAGGCCAATCCGGCCGCAGCGCCGAGTGCCGCGTCGATCCAGAGCCGCCGCGCGGCCGCTCTTTCAAGAAAGCTTCTGAGCTCAGCTGCCGCGGGCGACTCGGTCATTGCCGTGCCACTTCCGCGGCTTCCGCGCGACCGCGACGTCGAAGCCAAGTCTCCAAGGCAAGCAACGCGAGTGCAAACACCCAAAGCCAACGCGCGTCGGACGAATCACCGGTTGCGTCGCTTGCACCGGCCACGGAGCCATTCGCGCTATTCATGGCGACTGCAGTCGGTCGCAACTGTGCAGCCGGTACGCGCTGCCATGCGCGCAACACACTATCTGCAAGTTGTTCCGGAGCTGCTTCACCAAGCATCCGGTGCAGCGCGATTGCATTCCGTGCAGCCACCACAAGCGTCGCCATCATCAACGAACCGGCATCGGCATCGCAAACGAGCATCAGTGTTGCGCGCCCATCGATCGTCGCGTCAAACGCGGTGACCACCGCGCGACCACTGGCGGCACGAGCGACAACCATCCCCTCGGCGGTGTCAGGCGTGCCAAGCGGCGATTCCGTCGTCGCAGCATCGCGCAATGTTACGTCGGCGTTCAGTCGCGCGATTGCGTCGAGTACCCATGCGCTCGCCGGCGCGCGGGCGGACGTGAGCAACGATGCGCGTTGCTCGTAACCGGGCGTCACAATCACAATCGAATGCGATGAGTCGGCAACCGCCGCCGCTTCGCTGACGGTATTCGCCGCGAATTCTGCTGCAGTCGTGCGGATCTGCTCCGATGCACCAGCGAGTATGCGCACGGGTGGCGCGCGTCCGTCGCGTGACTGCGCGTGCGACGCATCCGGTTCAACAGTCCATTCGACGCCCTGCGCTGCCGGCGGCCGCGATGTCGCGGTATCCGGTGAAACAGAGCCTGTGCTGACCCGCGCCGCTACGACGTTCGTACCGAAGTGCGCCCGCGTTTCGATCGGCGCGCCGACGCCGCGCCCGTCTGCTGAGGCATTGGCACCGGCACCCACGCGCAGTAACCGCAGGCCTACTTCTGCCGGAATGCGCTGAATGGTTAGCGCATCGATCGCGCCCGTCTGAAAGTCGGATACGATCAGCAACTCGCGACGCTGCGACTGCTGAGCCAACCACGCAAGCGCGCCGGGAATCGCTGCCGCAATATCTATCGACGCCAACTGCACGCTGACGTTCGCCTCGTTGGCCAAGCGCGCGGCAAGCGCGCGGGCGCTGTCGCTGCCCAGCACTCGTCGCACACTCTCGCTGGTGTCCAGTATGATGACGCGCGCCAACGTTTGCTCAAACGCGTCGCGCCTCGCCGCGGTATGCCTGTACGGTTGCGCGAGAGCCAATGCGGCGCTCGCGATGATCGCGACTCGCACCAGCAGGAGCAATAGATCGTGGAGTCGCGTGCGCCTTGTTGGGAGCAGGCGCGATCGCTCGATGAATCGGAGCGTAGGGAACGGCTGTGCCCTGACTCGACCGCGACCCAGCAGGTGAATCAAAATCGGCAATGCAACGGCGAGCACACCAAAAAGCGCCCAGGGCACCAGCCACGTCATGGCACGCTCGTCATGACGCGCTCGGAATGACCGCGATCGTCAAGCCGGCCTCGTGCTGCGCGTGTGCCCCGACGTGCCGCGTCGGCTGCGACGCAACAGGTAGTCGCGAAGCGCCTGCTCGGGTGCCTGGTCGGTCGTCATGAGTGCGTAGTCAATCCCGTCACGCAAAGCATGCGTGCGACACCGATCGAGAAAGTCACCCACGGCACTCTTGTAGCGGGACGCGACTGTGCTCGCGTCGACCAACCGACGAGTGTGTGACTCCATGTCGTCGAGCTCGATCTGACCCGTGTAAGGCAGCGTGAGCTCTGACGGCGACAGCAGCTGCAGCATCGCTACATCATGTCCACGTTGCACCACTCGACGGAGTTCACGCCGGGTCTCGTCTTCGTTGTCGTAAAAGTCCGACACGACGATTACCACACCACGGCGCTGGAGCAGCTGAGCGCCGCGCGCGATCGTGCGTGCCGGGTCCCACGCGCCAACCGGCTCCAGCCGATCGATTCGCGCGAGCAACGATCGCAGGTGCGGACGTCCTCCACGCGCGGGCACGTACGAAAGACTGCCGTGCGTCATCGTCATCATCCCCACGGCGTGCCCTTGTTCCGACACGAGATAGGCGAGCGCCGCGGCAATGATTGCGCCATAGCGCGCCTTCGACAGCCCCTGCGGCGGAAACGCCATCGATGCACTCGTATCCAGCACGAGCATCACTGAAAGATTGGTCGTCTCACGAAATTGTCGTGTGTACAACCGATCGCTGCGCGCGAACAACTTCCAGTCGAGATACTTGAGATCGTCACCGGCGCGATACGGCCGATCCTGTCTGAATTCCGTGCTGTAGCCGTGAAACGGACTGCGATGTCCACCGGTGCGCAGCCCTTCTACAATGAGGCGTGCCGCAAGTTCGAGATCGTCGATTGCGGCGACGACAGCCGGCGAGAGCGCCGACATCTAGACCTGTAGGTGGTGCTCGTTGACGTGCGTCACCTCAGGGCCTCACGACCTCGAGGAGCTTGCCGATCACGTCGTCTGGTGACACACCATCGGCTTCGGCCTGGAAGTTCACCAGCACGCGATGCCGCAACACCGGAAGCGCAACACTCGTGACGTCTTCCGGTGCCGGCACCATGCGACCGTCAAGCAACGCCGCGGCTTTTGCACCAAGCAACAGCGCCTGTCCGGCGCGCGGACCAACGCCCCAACGCACCCACTCCTTCACGGGCGCAGGCGCACTCGGATCGGCCGGACGCGTGGCGCGAATCAATCGCAGCGCGTAGTCGACAACATTTGATGCGGCCGGAAGGTCACGCACCAGCCTGCGCGCGTCTTCGAGCTCGGTCCCGGTTGCAACGGGCG
>JBKJTE010000288.1:0-7893 GCA_046590495.1 Gemmatimonas sp.
GTGCATGCGCGAGAACTCCGCCACGAAACGACGCACGAGCACCGGGATGTCGTCGCGACGCTCGCGCAAGGGCGGCAGATAGATCCGCAACACGTTCAACCGATAGTACAAGTCGGCGCGAAACCCGCCTTCTTCGACATGCTCGCGCAACGGACGATTGGTCGCCGCAACAACGCGCACGTCGATGTGAATCGCCTCGCCACTGCCGACTCGCGTCACTTCCCGCTCTTCGAGTACGCGCAACAGCTTTACCTGCGTGCTCGATGGCACTTCGCCGATCTCGTCGAGAAAGAGCGTTCCGGTGTCGGCCAACTCGAAGCGGCCGAGTCGACGCTCCGCCGCTCCGGTGAAGGCCCCCTTCTCGTGTCCAAACAGTTCGCTCTCGAGCAGCGTCTCGGTCAGCGCACCGACATTCACGGCAATGAACGGCTTGCCGCGCCTCGGACTGAGACGATGAATCGCACGCGCCACCAACTCCTTGCCGGTGCCGCTCTCCCCTTCAATCAGAACAGTGCTCGACACCGGCGCGATCTGCTCGATCTTGACGAGCACTTCGCGAATGGCTTCCGACTCGCCGACGAGCCCGGTCAGCTGCGCAAGGCGCTGACGCTCGAGTCGTCGCCGAATTCCGTCCACCACTTCGTCGATGACGATCGGCCTCGACCAAGTCTCGGTGTAGCCGACTTCACGCAGCCGTTCCTGCACGTCAGGATTGCTCACATCAGTGAAGCCGACAACGGGCACGCCTTCCCACAGCTGTTGACGCACGAGCGCAACATTCGCGCTGTCGAGCAACGCGCCGGTGAGTACGAGCACGTCAGGACGCGCGCGACGCAGATCGCCGCGGACATCGTCCATCGGCGAGATCGTCACCGTCGTGATGCCCAGAGCCTCGAGCGCAGCATTCAAACGCACCGCCGGCTCAACGTCAGTCATCAGGATGGCGACCACGCCGGACTCATTGTGTTCGGTACTGCCGCGCCGCACGACGGCGGCGCGTGGTCGTTCGCTCACGCCTTCCCCGCTCGCTTGTAGAACGGAAGTTTGACAACACGCGCCGGCACCATCCGGCCACGGATATCAATGGCGAATTGTGTCCCTACCACCGCCGCAGCACTTGGCAGATAACAAGTCCCGATCGGGACACCAAGCGTGGGACTCATCGTGCCACTGCGCACTTCGCCAAAGCTCACGCCACCATACGACACGCCGTGCCCATGCCGCGGAATCGCGCGCTCATCGATGGTGAAGCCAACGAGTTTGCGATCGGTGCCCTCAGTCTGCTGACGCGCAAGCACATCGCGTCCGACGAACGGCTCCGACTTGCCAAGCTTCACGAGCCAAGAGAGCCCCGCTTCAATCGGCGTCGTCTGATCATCGAGCTCGTTCCCATACAGACAAAGCCCCGCCTCGAGCCTCAACGTATCGCGGCAACCCAGTCCCGTCGGTGTCACTCGGCCGGTCGCCATAATTGCCGCCCAAAGCCTCTCGGCGTTTTCAGACGCGCAATACAACTCCCAGCCCAACTCGCCGGTGTAACCCGTGCGCGAGATGACGCACGGCACGCCCGCGACACTGCCCTCTGTGAACCAGTAGTACTTGATGTCGCCGAGCGGGACGTCAGCGAGCGACTGCACAATCGCGGGTGCGTCAGGGCCCTGCACTGCGACCAACGCGGTTGCGGCGGAGACATCGTCTATCGCGCAATCGAAGCCGGCGATGTGCGCCTGCAGATGCGCGATGTCCTTGTCCTTGTTGCTGGCGTTGATGACGAGCATCAACTGGTCGGCCATGCGATAGACCAGCAAGTCGTCGACGATCGTTCCGTCTTCGCGCAGCAGCGTCGAGTAGTGCACCTGACCAACCGCGAGCGCCGCGACATCGTTGCTCGTGACTGAATTGACAAAGCGGATCGCATCGGCGCCTTTCACCATCACTTCGCCCATGTGCGAAACATCAAACATGCCACACGTTTCGCGCACAGCCTTGTGTTCGACGGTGATCCCCTGCGGGTAGTTGACCGGCATTTCATAGCCGGCAAACGGCACGATTTTCGCGCCGAGCGCGACGTGAACTTCGTGAAGAGGCGTACGCTTGAGCGCGCCGGAAGCAATGGCAGTCATGGGTGCGGATCGAGGTCAGTGCGGCAACAGAGACACCGCACGTTATAATGCCGATTGTGCCGGACGGGTGCCAGCGCGGCAGTCGCGCAATTCGGCGGAGTCCGATCAGAGCGACGCGATCAAAGCGCCGCGATTGCCGCGATGACTTCTGCGGCGTGACCGGCTGATTTCACATTCGTGAAGACTTTTCTGAGCTTTCCCTTGGCATCGATAATGAACGTGGTGCGAATCACGCCCATGTACTTCTTGCCATACATCGACTTCTGCTTCCACACGTCGTACCGCGTCGCGACGGTTTGCTCGGTGTCCGCGAGCAGTGTGAAAGGCAGGTCGTACTTGCTCTTGAACTTGGCGTGTGATTTGACCGAGTCGGGGCTGATGCCCAGGATGACGGCCATCGATGTGTCGAAGGTTGGGAACGCGTCACGGAATTCGCATGCCTCAACGGTGCACGAACTCGTGTCGTCCTTCGGATAGAAGTACAGCACAACCGCGCGGCCGCGCAGCGATCGGAGCGTCAGCTGCGAGCCGTCGTCGGTGAGGAGCGAGAAATCGGGCGCGATCTTGCCGACCGCCGGCGGAGCTTTGGGCGATTTCGGCGACTGCAATGCGGGCATCGGTCGTGAGTTGGTCGTGATGGGCGTTCCGGCGACGTACGACTGCCGTGGACTACGCGAGCGATTCGTTACCCATCAGCACGGCCATGATGGCCTTCTGGATGTGGAGACGATTTTCGGCCTCATCCCACACCACCGACTGCGGACCATCGATGACGTCCGCCGACACTTCCTCTCCGCGATGCGCGGGGAGACAGTGCAAAAAGATCGCGTGCGATGCGGCCCGTTTCATTAACGTGGCGTCGACCTGAAAACCGCTGAACGCGCGTTCGCGGCGCGACTGTTCCTCTTCCTGCCCCATTGAGGCCCACACGTCGGTGGTGACGACGTCGGCGCCACTCGCTGCTTCAGCGGGGTCGCGCAGCAGCTGGACGTCGGCGTGAGCGGCCGCCGCGAGGAAATCCGTGTCGGGGTCAAAGCCTTCGGGGCAGGCCAGACGCAACGAGAAGCCCAGGTGTGCCGCAGCTTCGATCCACGAGTTGGCCATGTTGTTGCCGTCGCCAATCCACGCCACACGCTTGCCGCGATACTCACCCAAGTGTTGCCGCACAGTGAGAATATCCGCCATCACTTGGCACGGATGCGACAAATCGGTCAGGCCGTTGATGACGGGCACCGTGGAGTACCGCGCCAACCGTTCCGCGTCGGCGTGCGCGAAGGTGCGGATCATGATGCCGTGTGCGTACCGGGAAAGCACGCGCGCGGTGTCTTCGATGGGTTCACCACGTCCGATCTGCACATCGCGCGGCGAGAGAAAGTGCGCACTTCCGCCGAGCTGCGTCGCGCCGACTTCAAACGACATGCGGGTCCGCGTCGAAGATTTCATGAAGATCATCGCCAACGCCATGCCGGCCAGTGGCTTCGCCGTGTACTCACGACGACGCATGCGTTCCGCGAGACGAAGCAGTCCCTCGTTTTCGGCGGGGGAGAAGTCGGCGATGTTCAAAAAGTCGCGGTGCGGGGCAGCAACGGTAGCAGTCAAGTCATGAACCCTGAATGTGAACCCTGAACGACGAGAGACCTTGGAAAACGCACGAAACGGCAAACCGGAATCAGAGAATATACTTGCGCAAATCCTCGTCTTCCGAGATTGCCTTGAGCCGCTCGCGAACCATCGCCGCGTCGACCGAGACGGCGTCCTTGCCACGATCGGGGAGCTCGTAGAGGACGTCTTCGAGCAGTGTCGTCATCACCGTGTGCAGGCGCCGCGCGCCGATGTTTTCCATGCGCTCGTTGACGCGTGTGGCGACGCGCGCGATCTCGGCGATACCGTCGGCCTCAAACGTCAGCGAAGCACCTTCAGCTTCAACGAGTGCGGCGTACTGCTTGGTGAGCGCGTTCTCGGGCTCCGTCATGATGCGGACAAAGTCCTGTTCGGTCAGCGGCTTCAGCTCAACCCGGATCGGGAATCGGCCCTGCAACTCGGGAATCAGATCACTCGGCTTCGACACATGAAACGCACCGGCGGCGATGAAGAGAATGTGATCGGTTTTCACCATGCCGTAACGCGTCTGCACGTTTGAGCCTTCGACGATCGGCAAGAGGTCGCGCTGCACCCCTTCGCGCGACACGTCAGGACCGCCACCCTGTCCACGCTCGCCCGCGATCTTGTCGATCTCGTCGAGAAAGATGATCCCCATCGCTTCGACACGTTCGAGTGCGTCGGTGGTGACGTCGTCGAGATCGATCAGCTTGTCGAGCTCCTCGTCCAGCAGAATGCGACGTGCTTCCGTCACCTTCACCGTGCGCTTCTTTTTACGCTTGGGCATCATATCGCGGAACCATTCCGCGATGCTGTCCATCCCTTCCGGAGCGCCGGGCGTCATGACGTTGCCGCCAGGACCGGGGGTGGATTGCGTCACTTCGATTTCGACTTCGCGCGTTTCAAGTTGCCCATCGAGCAGCAGCTGACGGAGTTTGTCGCGCGTGCGCTTGTAGCGATCGGCCGCGATATCGGCGTCGGACGACGACGGGCTGCCGCTCGATGCCGACGCCGTTTCAGCAGCCGTTGATTGCGCCGAACCGTGTGCGATGGCCGGTGGTGGCAACAGCAGATCGAGCAGCCGATCGTCGACCTTTTCGTTCGCCAGATCCTCGATTTCGCTTTCGCGTTCGGTACGCACCATGTCGATCGCCCCTTCGACCAGATCTCGTACCATCGATTCAACGTCTCGCCCCACATAGCCGACTTCCGTGAACTTGGACGCTTCGACTTTGGTGAAGGGCGCACCGGACAATTTTGCGAGACGACGCGCGATCTCCGTCTTCCCCACGCCGGTCGGACCGATGAGGATGATGTTGTTCGGCGAAATTTCCTGGCGAATCTTTTCGGGCGCGCGCTGACGCCGCCACCGATTGCGCAGCGCGATCGCGACCGACTTTTTCGCGTCGGCCTGACCAACGATGTAGCGATCGAGTTCAGCCACGATCTGGCGCGGCGTGAGATCGGCGAGACGCGCAATCGCCTGTTCAGTGCGGGGGGAAGGCATATCGAACGGTAATTCGTCGTCTAGCTTTCAGGGATGTCCCTTTCGATATCACTCGTGATGGCCCTGCAGGTGGCCGTCACGGCTCCCGCCCGTCCTTCCGCTGAAGTTCTCCCCGTTCCTCAAGCCCAGCCGACGGTCTACCACGCCCGATCGGGCGGAGTGGAGGTGGCCATGCCTGCACCACAAAAGGCCGATGTGGTCATCGACGGCACACTCGATGAACCGGTCTGGCGTTCGGCACAGCTGCTCACCGGCTTCTCACTTTATCAACCCACCGACCAGCGTCCGTCACCCGATTCGACGGACGTGCTCGTGTGGTATTCACCCGACGCGATCTATTTCGGCGTTCGGGCCTACGAGCCACACGGCGTCGTGCGCGCAACGCTCGCCGATCGTGATCGCGTGTCCACCGACGACAACATCGAAATCCATCTCGACACCTTTGAAGAACGTCGACGTGCCTTCGTCTTCATCGTCAACGCACTCGGCGTTCAGGCCGACGGCACCAAGAGCGAAGGCGGTGGGTTCATTCCGGGATCGAACGTGGCACCCGGACAGAACGACCTGAGCCCGGACTTTCAGTGGCAGTCGCGCGGCCACGTCGAAGCGTGGGGCTACGAAGTCGAGATTCGTATTCCGTTCAGCAGTCTGCGCTTCCCGTCGAAAGCGAATCAACGTTGGGGCGTACAGTTCAGCCGCACCGTCCAACACTCGGGGTATCAGGAAACCTGGACGCCCGTGAAGCGTGCGTCGGCGTCGTTCATTGCGCAGGAAGGGTGGCTGAGCGGATTGCACGGCATGCAACACGGTGTCGACATCACACTCAATCCCGAAGTCACGACGACGATTACCGGTGCGCCGTCAACCGCCAACGCACGCGAGTGGTCCTACGACAGCAAGCCACGCGTCGGTGGAAATATTCGCGCCGGACTGGGCAGCAACTTCGTCCTCAATGGTACGATCCGTCCAGACTTCTCCCAGGTTGAAGCAGACGCAACGCAAGTCGCGGCCGATACACGATTCGCGCTCTTTTACGCGGAACGCCGTCCGTTTTTTGTCGAAGGTTCGGATCAGTTCAACGTGCCGAACACGCTCATCTACACGCGACGCATCGTTCAACCGGATGCGGCACTCAAGCTCACTGGTCGACTCGGTCGCGCAAACATCTCCATACTCTCCGCGCTCGACGCGGCCCCACCGGGCGCGTCGAACGACAGGCCACTCGTCGATATTCTGAGACTCACGCGAGATTTCAGCCAGCAGTCGCAGGCGGGTTTCGTTTACAGTGAACGCGTGAGTGAAGGTGTGTCGAATCGCATGGCGGGAGTCGATGTGCGCCATGTCTTCGGCAAGCTGTACTACGGACAGCTGCAGTTGGCGGGCAGCACTACGCGGACGGGCGGCATCGATCGCACCGGCGCCCTGTGGGAAGCGGTGGTCGATCGGACGGGGCGCGGGTGGGGCTTTCACTACAACGTGATTGGAATCCGCCCGGACTTCCGTGCCGACAATGGCTTCGTCGCACGCACGGGTTATGTCCAGCCGAGCGTGAGCAATCGGGTGACATTTTTCGGGAAGCCGGGACGGTTGTTCGAGCGGTTCATGGTGTTTTCGAGTACGTCAGGGCTGTGGCGCTACAGCGATTTCTTTCACGGCAACAGTCTGCTCGAGAGCAAGACGAGTTTGAGCGGCACCGCAACGTTGCGCCGCGGATGGTCGTTGGGGCTTACACCGGCCTTGGCGACATATGCGTTCGATCCGGCGAACTATGCTGGACTGGCGACTGCGAGTGGGATGGCAACGCCCGCCGCATTTGTCGTGTCGCCACGGATCACGACAGCGACCGGCGGGCTCACGATCACCACGCCACAGTTCCGTCGCTTTGCTGCGTCCGGTGGCGTGACGCGTGCAAACGATGTGGACTTTCTCGAAACGTCGCGCGTGCGGCGCTCGGCGTACAACGCCAGTCTCGATCTGCGACCGAATACGCGCATTCGCCTCAACGCGACGTACGCAAGCAACGAATTCATCCGGCAGTTTGATGGCGGCTCAAGTTTCTCCACGCGCATTCCACGACTGAAAATGGAGTATCAGCTCGCTCGCCCCCTCTTCGTGCGGGTGATCGCGCAATACGAGGCGACCCGTCGGGAGTCGCTGCGCGACTACAGGACTGGGCACATCCTCCTCACTCGGCGGGCGGACGGGACGTACGCGCCGAGTGTACTTCGCGCGTCGAATCTGCTACGCAGCGACTGGTTGTTCTCGTATCGGCCGCGTCCTGGGACCGTGTTTTTTGCTGGATATGGGAGCAGCCTGACCGAAGCGGACGCGCTCGCATTCAATGGGCTGCGTCGCGTGAACGACGGGTTCTTTCTCAAGGCCAGCTGGCTGTTCTCCCGGAATACCGGCGCGGGAAAGGGGTGATACGGTCGGGCTCGCTAGGCGGAGGTAGGAACTTCGCGGAAGAAACTGAGCAGTGTCATACCAAACCGTGCGGGACCCGCTAGAATTATCCGAGCGCGATGTTTACTGAATTTTCTCACCTATCGGGATACTGCCCATGAAGAGCTCGCATCTGATCCGCATTTCGACTGTTGGTATGGTTTTGGCGATCGCCGCATGCTCGGGCGAGCCGAAGGCCGCCGCAGATAGCACCGCCGCCGC
>JBKJTE010000292.1:0-4905 GCA_046590495.1 Gemmatimonas sp.
GTAGAACACGTCACCGCTGGTGACCTCGTACGCCGGATGACCGGCAAGCACCTGCGCGAGAGTGCTCTTGCCGGAGCCGTTCGGCCCCATGATGGCATGCACTTCGCCGGCGTTCACGGTGAGTGAGATGCCGTTGAGGATCGGGGTGCCGTCGACGGAAGCGTGTAAGTCACGGATAGCGAGCATAGGAGCCATGAAAACCACTTAGTGGTGAGTTTTGAGTTTGAGTTTCGAGTGGTGCGTTGAGTGACTGGAAACACCAGACTCGAACTCACCACTCCCAACTGAGTGGTTCAGCTAACCGACGCTGCCTTCGAGCGTGATGCCCAGCAGCTGCTGCGCCTCGAGCGCAAACTCCATCGGCAGCTCCTTGAACACTTCCTTGCAGAAGCCGCTCACGATCATCGACACCGCCTGCTCCGCATCGAGTCCGCGCGCCTTGAGGTAGAAGATCTGGTCTTCCCCGATCTTGGACGTCGATGCTTCGTGCTCCAGTGTTGCGCTATTGTTTCCCACTTCGACATACGGGAACGTGTGTGCGCCACACTGATTGCCCACCAGCATCGAGTCGCACTGTGTGTAGTTGCGCGCGCCCTCTGCCTTGGGAAGGATCTGCACCTTGCCGCGATAGCTGTTCTGCCCTTGCATCGCAGAAATGCCCTTCGACACGATCGTCGAACGCGTGTTGCGTCCAATGTGAATCATCTTCGTACCCGTGTCCGCCTGCTGACGCTTGCTCGCGACCGCGACCGAGTAAAACTCACCGACGCTGTTGTCGCCCTGCAGAATCACGCTCGGATACTTCCACGTGATCGCGGAGCCCGTCTCCACCTGCGTCCACGAGACCTTGGCGTTCTTCATCGCCTTGGCCCGCTTGGTGACGAAGTTGTAGATGCCGCCCACGCCGTTCTCGTCGCCCGCATACCAGTTCTGCACGGTGCTGTACTTCACCGTCGCGCCATCGAGTGCGACGATTTCAACGACCGCGGCATGCAACTGATTCGTGTCGCGCTTTGGCGCCGTACACCCTTCGAGGTAGCTCACCTGCGACCCTTCGTCGGCCACGATCAGCGTGCGCTCGAACTGTCCCGTGTCCGCCGAGTTGATGCGGAAATACGTCGACAGCTCCATCGGGCACTTCACACCTTTGGGGATGTAGCAGAACGAGCCGTCCGAAAAGACGGCGCTGTTCAGCGCTGCAAAAAAATTGTCGCTGTATGGCACGACCGAGCCGAGGTACTTCTGCACGAGTTCAGGATGCTCGCGTACTGCTTCGCCGAATGACATGAAGACGATGCCGTACTTCCCCAACTCTTCCTTGTAGGTCGTGCCGACCGAGACGGAGTCGAACACGGCGTCGACCGCGACGCCCGTCAGCCGCTTCTGTTCCGTGAGTGAAATGCCGAGCTTCGCATAGGTCTCGAGCAGCTTCGGATCGACTTCGTCGAGCGAGCCCAATGGCTTCACCGACTTGGGCGCAGACCAATAGCTCGCCCCCTGATAGTCGATGGGCGGATACTGCACGTTTCCCCAGTGCGGCTCGGTCATCGTCTGCCAGCGACGGAATGCTTTCAGGCGCCAGTCGAGGAGCCACTGCGGCTCACCCTTCTTCGCCGAAATGAAACGCACCGTCTCTTCGGAAAGCCCCGGCGGCAACGTCTCGGTTTCGATATCGGTTGAGAAACCGTACTGGTACTCCCGATTGACCAGCGCGTCGATCGTCGAACTCATACCTGCTCCTGTTCCCACGCCATGATCTCTGTGCTCGCGACTGCCGCGTTCACAACGCCATACTCACACCGCCCGCATCCATCCAATCGATGCTGTCCGCGCACCAGTGGTACGCCAAGCAACTTCTCCACGAACTTCGCCTCGACATCGCACGCTTCAGGAAATCGTTCGGCGATCTCGCGCATCGCGCAGTTGTGAATGCGCAGCGTGATGCCCGAACCATCGCCGTCGGGCGACGCATCGATCGACTCCGCCATGTACCCCTTGGCTGTAAGCAGCTCCGCAACCAGCGACACGCGTTCAGACAGCGGGAGCGCGCGCAACACCGGTCCGGCCTCGTCGGCCAGTTGGCTCCACTCTGATTCCAGCACATTTGTCACCGCCGCGTCTCCGCGCTGCGAGCGCAGCGCATCGAGCGCGGTGGCCAGGACCGCCAGATAGCTGCGCGGGAAAAGCGCTTCGCCCGTTGCCGTGAGCGAAAAGGTGTAGACCGGTGCACCCACGCCACGCACCTCACGAACAAACCGCACCAAACCATCCTCTTCGAGCGCCTTCAGGTGGCGGCGGAGCGCATTTGCCGTGAGACCGAACCGCTCCCCCAGCTCGTGCGCCGTCATCGGTTGCGCCTTCTTCAGCGCCACCAGCAAATCGGCTCTCACGCCGCGAAAACCCCCTAACGCGCCAATCACATCCTGCATGGGGACAATCTAGCTCGGCTTTGCCGACTACGTCAACGAAACCGTTGACGAATTAGTGGCGACGGCTTGTGAGGACAAGATTTGACGAACGATTCCGTCGCGCCCGGGAGGTAAATCACGTACCATACCTGAGCGCTGCACTCGGCGTCGTTCGCGCCGCTTTGAGTATTGCATCCTTGCCTCTTGCAGCATCTGCCCCACATTGCTCTTACCGCCGTTCGACGAAGTCGTTGACGGTGGCCTTCCTTCCTCACGTCTCTTCCGCCCGGAGGCGAGCCTCGCTTTGCGTCTATCGGTCTATGTAGCCGCCGGGGTGTTGGTGTTGGCGCTCGCCGCGCTGTTTCGCGCGTGGCGGCTGAATTTGCGGTCCATCGAGCGAGACGGCCTCTCGCGCTTTCGCGACAGCACCCGCAGTCGCTATCCGGAACTGTTGCTGGCCCAGACCTACCAGTATCTGGCCGAACGCCATGGCGCGATTGAGCCGCACTACAGCGTCACGCCGACGGACAGCCTCGATCGCGTCTTCGGGCTGGGAGGCCTCGATCTGGAGGACGCCGTGCTCGTCATCGCCGATCGAGCAGGAGCGCGTCTTCCGCGCTCCAACGAGCTCGATGAGCTCAAGGTGCAAGTGCACACCGTCGACGACCTGCTCCGGTTTCTCGAACCGTTCTTTCGCCCTGAAGTGGTGAAGGGCTGAACACGCGCCTACATCGCCGCGTCGTGCTTCCGCTGTTGCCGCTCGCGCTGTTGCTGGCGGCCTGCAATCACCGCGGCCGGTCCAACCCGGTCGACGCGCCACGCCCGGTCGGTCTCCCGGCCAACCCCGAACCCGCGCCGACCCCGGGCGCACCACGACCGGTCTACACCGGTCCGCTGGACGCATCGGTGAGTGACGAAGATCTGGACGCGCTCTGGTCGCGCCAGCTCATGGTGCCCGTGCTTGGCATGCAGCGTCGCACGCTCAAAGACGACTACAGCGCCAAGCGCGACGGTGGCCGCATTCATGGCGCACTCGATATCCTGGCTGCGCTCAGTACGCCGGTCCTGGCCGCAGACGAGTGCGTGATCGGTCGGATGTTCAGTGGACCCATCGGCGGCATCGTCATCTATGCCTCGTCGCCGGACGGGCATTTTGTCTACTACTATGCCCATCTGCAGCAATATCGCGAAGGGCTCGCTGTCGGTGATCGGGTCGCGAAGGGCTCGGTCATTGGCTACGTTGGCACCACGGGCAATGCGCGGCCCGATACTCCGCACCTGCACTTTCAGGTGATGAAACGCGGCGCGGGACGCGCTTGGTGGGACGGTCCGCCCATTAACCCGATCTTCTTTTTTGCTGTGGACGGATCGCGCCGCTGAGAACGATCTACATGACCGATCTACATGACCGATCTACAGCACGATCATCCGCACGGTGTGAAGAGCATATGAGCATGAAGGGAAAGGAGCGCGCCGCACTGCGCGCCGAAGCGCATCATCTCGATGTGAAGGTTCACATCGGACACGCGGGGATTACACCGGCGATTCTCACCAGTCTCGACGACGTGTTGCGCACGCACGAACTGGTCAAGCTGCAGGTGGCGAAGGCCGGTGAACTCAGTGCCCGGGAAGCAGCAAGCGATGTCGCTGCGGCAATGAGCGCCGAGGTGATTCAAGTCATCGGTCGGACGTTCACCGTCTTTCGCGAGAATCCTGACCTCAAACGCGGGGAACTCCCGCCTTGGCGCTGAGCTTGATCGTCGCAGATTGCGCACAAAAAGCTCCTGTCGTCCAAGGCTTGTAGCGCGCTCCACACTCCCGCTAATTTTCGCCTCCTACACAGCCCCAGCCGTTCGGGGCGCGTCCGACTCGAGATCTCCGCCATGCCATACGTCATCACCGAAGCCTGCATTTCCGTCAAGGACAAGTCGTGCGTCGACGTATGCCCGGTCGATTGCATCTACGAGGGCGAAGATCAGCTCTTTATCCACCCCGACGAGTGCATCGACTGCGGCGCGTGTGAACCGGAGTGCCCGGTCACGGCAATCTTCCCTGAAGAAGACGTGCCTGTGCAGCTCAAGAGCTTCATCGGCAGGAACAAGGAAGTCTTTCAGGGTCCGACTCCGCCGGGGCGCCCGACGCGCTGACGAATTGGCCACGAATTACACGAATACTGCCGGCCACGAATCACGCGAATTTCGCGGATAGTACGACCAACAGATAAAAGAAGAGAAAAGAAACGCGCGACTCGTCACTGAGCCGCGCGTTTCTTTTTCCACGCATTCCTGTGGCGTTTCTTCTCTTTTTCCTTCTTCACTTCTTCTGCGTGGCTGCTCTACGCGTTCCCTGCTGTTGAGCCGCCGCTTCGCAGTATTCGTGTAATTCGTGGCAAAAGCAGTTCCCTACGCGCCCGGGAAGTACCTGTGCTTCACCCAGAATGCTACGCCGAGCGCCACGTACTGCATGAACGTGCTGCGCTCGCTCCAGATGGCCTCTC
>JBKJTE010000371.1:0-3484 GCA_046590495.1 Gemmatimonas sp.
TTCCAACCTTGTTCAGCGTCGCGTTCGACGTGAGCGCCGAGGCGACCTGTGCCGGCGTCGCAGACGGATCCGCCTGCAGATAGAGCGCCGCCACGCCGGCGACGTGCGGTGATGCCATGGAGGTGCCGCTGTACACTGCCGTCGCCGTGTTGCTCGTGTTCACCGACGACGTGATGCTGACGCCCGGCGCGAAGATGTCGAGGCACGTCCCGAAGTTGGACCAGCTGGGCTTCACGTCATTGGAAGCGGTAGCACCAACTGTAATCGCAGACGGTTCTGACGAAGGCGATGAGCTGCAGGCGTCCGCACCACTGTTGCCCGCCGCCACGGCGAAGGTGACACCCTTCGTAACCGCGGTCGCGACGGCCGAGTTGAGCGAGGCGGAGTAGCCGCCCCCGAGGCTCATGTTGACCACGGCCGGGAGCACGCGGTTGGCTGCGACCCAGTTGATGCCTGCGATAACGCCCGAAGTGGTTCCGGATCCGTTGCAATCAAGGACGCGCACGGCATAAAGCTTCACGCCCTTTGCAACGCCGTACGTCGTGCCGCCTACGGTGCCGGAAACATGCGTGCCGTGTCCGTTGCAATCGTTCGTACCATTGCCGTCGTTGATCGCCGTGTACGCAGAGAAGGCGCGACCGACGAATTCATTGTGCGTGAGACGAATGCCCGTGTCGATGATGTAGGCATTCACTCCGGTGCCGTTGCTGTTATAGACATACGTTCCGTTGAGCGGAAGATTCTGCTGGTCGATGCGATCAAGACCCCACGTGGCACCACTCTGTGTGGCATTGGCGGTATAGATCTGATCTGCTTCGACAAAGCTGACCTCTGAACGCGCGCGTACTGCCGCGACGCCGGCAGGGGTGAGATCGGCGGCAAATCCTTTCAGCGCGACGTCGTACGATGCGGTGACGCGTCCTTCGCCCGCCGGGATGATCGACGTCCCCACGTTCGCGGCCCGAGCGCCCGTGGGCTTGAGAACGACGATGTACTTGTCCGGGATCTGGACTGCCATGCCCTGGTTCGAGCGAGTGTCACCAGCAGCGCGCGGAGCAACGTCAGGTGAAGCGGGTGTGGGGGAATCCGAACACGCAGCAATCAGTACGACGCCTGCGAGCAGGCTCAAGCTGGTAACGCGCATGAAACACTCCGGAAACGGGGATGGCCGGGAGGGGCGCCGGAAAACGCATGGGACGGCACGGACATTGCACGTGCTAGATGGCTTGCGCTCGATCCAGTTATCGGCGAACCGTACCTGGCAGGCTGACGCGTGTCAAATCAATTACGTGCGCCCTGTCACTTAGTTGTAGAAAAGGATGAGCTCGCCGGACGCGCTGACGCCTCACTACGCTCCCTTCACCCCTCGCATGTCCAACACGCCTGCCGCGTCTGAATCGATTGCGCACGGCCGGCCGGGGCGTTTCTGGGATACGCCCGAACAGTTTCTGCTGGACGCCGGGAAAGACGGTGAGTTGCTCATTGCCCGCGTGCGTGTCTGGCTCACACTGGTGCTGCTGCTCATTCCGATCGCCAATCTGCTATGGGCCGCGGCGGACGAACGTCAGCAACATGTGGTGGGCCTGCTCATCACGTTCGCAGCGTTTGGTCTCTCACTCGGCGTGTGCTACCTGGTACAGCGGGATCGTCGGCAACCGTGGTTGCCCGTCGCGACAAGCCTGTTCGACATTTCGATGGTCACGCTTGCGCAGGTCGCCTATGCATTTGTCAGCGATCCGCAGGTGGTCGTGAACAGCAAGATCACCTTCGATGTGTACTTCGTCGCGCTCGCGGGCACCTGTTTGCGCTACGACAAGCGCGTCGCGCTCCTAGCCGGACTTGTCGCAATGCTGCAGTTCCTCGGCACGATCCTGTGGGTCGAGCGCAGCTTCGAGCTGAACACTGTCGCGGGCATGGCGATGTATGGGCGCTTTCAATGGTCTGATCAGATTTCCCGTCTGGTGATGCTGGCCGCAGCCACCGTGCTGAACGTGTACATCGTTGACGGCATTCAGAAGCAGAAAACGTTGTCGAATGCCGACCCGCTCACGGGTGTGTTCAACCGCCGGTTCTTCGACGACTATCTCCGCAACGAGTTCGCACGTGCAGCGCGTCATCACTCGGAGCTGTCGATTGCGATGATCGACGTCGATCACTTCAAGCAGTTCAACGATCGTTACGGTCATGCGGCTGGCGATCAGGCGCTCTGCCAGGTAGCGCGCTCGCTCGAGTCGGCGATTCGGCAGAGTGATCTGATCGCGCGCTACGGCGGCGAGGAGTTTGTCGTCATCCTGCGCGAAAGCAGCGCCGATCATGCGATGGAGCGCCTGGAGTTCATTCGACGCACCATCGCAGCAGAGCGGTTCAACGTCGGCGGTGCGGACGCCCCGTACATCACCGTCAGCGCAGGCGTCGCAAGTTGGCCAGCTGACGGCCAGACGCCCAAGCAGCTCCTCGCGGAAGCAGATCGTCGCATGTTCCAAGCGAAGCAGGCCGGACGCAATTGCGTCGTCGGGCCGTTGCCAACGCAGCCGCAGATCAGTATCGCGAATTAGCTGCACTGTTGTCGGCGCGCGGGTCGCCGGACAAACTCCTTGAACCTTGAAGCATTTGAAGGTAGCGTGTCTGTATCGCCGTCCTCGGTACGAGGGCGATCAGAGCCGAGACCGCGGGTCGGAGTCCGCATGAATGCAGTGGTTGTTGGCGGAGGGCCGGGCGGGTTGTATGCTGCCGTGCTGCTCAAACGGCGCCACCCTGATGCGCAGGTCACCGTCGTCGAACGCAATCGCGCCGACGACACGTTCGGCTGGGGCGTGGTGCTCTCCGACCAGACCGTCAGCAATCTGTGCGACGCCGACCCAAGCTCCGGCGCACGCATCGCGGCGGCACTGCACCATTGGGACGATATCGAAGTGCGTATTCACGGGCGCACCGTCCGATCGACCGGACACGGCTTCAGCGGTATCGGCCGCAAGCACCTGCTCGCTGAGCTGCAGTTGCGCGCCGCAGAACTCGGCGTCACCCTGCTCTTCTCGCACGAAGCGACCGATGTGGAAGCCGTTGCCGCGAAGTTCAATGCCGATCTCGTGATTGTCGCCGACGGTCTCAACTCACGCACGCGTGAACGCTTTGCGACGGTGTTCCAGCCTGAGACCGACCTGCGTATCTGTCGCTTCGTCTGGCTTGGCACGTCGCACCGGTTCGACGCTTTCACTTTTGCATTCGAAGAAACAGAATTCGGCTGGGTGCAAGCGCACGCGTATCAGTTCGACAGCGAGACCAGCACGTTCATTGTAGAGATGCGCGAAGACACCTGGCGCGCTCTGTCGCTTGATACAATGGACGCGCCTGACGCGATCGCCTGGTGTGAGCGAACGTTTGCGTCGCACTTGAACGGCGAGCGGTTGCGGTCGAATTCTGCGCATCTACGCGGATCAGCGCAGTGGATCCGCTTCCCGCGTATCACCTGCACCGAATGGGTGCA
>JBKJTE010000084.1:0-8508 GCA_046590495.1 Gemmatimonas sp.
CTATCGTCTGCATGAAAACGCTCTTGGGCAGTCAACCACGGCGCCGATTTCCGCGTCATCACCGCGACGAGTTAACGCGGAGCTGTGAAGCCGTAGCGTCACAGATCTTCAATAGCGCCACTTGAGTCGATGGGTAGTGTGCCCCGATCACAAACGCATTGAGGGTGGTCACGAATACGGCACATTCATTGCGAACTTCGTTCATACCGCAGGTCTGGTCATGAACGCCTATCAGGGAGAATACATGAGCGAATTGAGGAAGGATGACAGCTTGGGCGAAGAGGCTTCGGCCTTCGGCGAGCGTCTGAAAGGCACAGCAAAAGATGCGTTCGGTTCGATCACAGGCGACCGCGCACTCGAACGCGAAGGTGAGAGAGAACGTGCGGAAGGTCGTGATCGCCAGGTTCACAACAAGGTGTTCGACGAGACCGACGGCGTACGTGGCGCGACGGTGGGCGGTCAGTCGGGAATGGTCACCGGGATGTACAGTTCGGCCGATGATGCGCACCGCGCATACTCTGACCTGACCACACGGCACGGCTACAAGCCGGAAGACATCAGTGTGGTGATGTCCGACGACACCCGGAAAAAACATTTCGGCGACGCGAAGCCCGGCGCCGAATTCACTGAGGGCACCAAGGCTGCGCAGGGCGCGGGAGTTGGTGGTGGAATTGGCATGGGCATTGGAGCGGCTCTGGGTGCCTTGCTCGCCGTAGGAACCAGCCTTGCCATACCCGGGCTGGGACTTGTCGTCGCAGGACCGATCGCCGCCGCGTTGGCGGGCGCAGGTGCCGGGGGCGCAACCGGTGGAATCATTGGTGCACTTGTTGGCGCCGGCATTCCCCAAGAGCGCGCTGCTGAATACGAGAGCGGCATCAAGAGCGGTGGTATCGTACTCGGAACCCGCCCGCGCGACGCAGACCACGCCGCAGAGTTGCAGCGCGATTACCAGACGTGGGGCGCGTCTGACGTTCGTCGGTAGTCGGCGCCTGAGCTATTGATAGGGATCGGCAGCGCGCGTCACCGCGCGTCTGCCGATCAGGCGGCGCGGGCCCTGCGCATTATGAGCGCGGCATTGCGTCCGTGTAGCATGATCAGCACAGGATCGTCCTCGTCGAACGAGCGGCTGGCTTGCACGGTCGGCACATTCGCGTGCGGGATTGTGTCAGAGTTCATGCGCGCGACGTTTCGCGTGGACGAACACGGTGTCACGAGCGCAGATTGGATCGCATGCCCAAGAACGTTCGCCGCGCGAATGACCGCCGCCGATGTGCAATGCGTGCGTCAAATGATGCGTCTTTCAATCCGACGATTCCTTGATCGACAGATTGCATCATGTTGCGTGATCGACGGCTCTCACGCCCACTCGTCGCCGTATTCGCCGCGCTCGCGATGTCAGCGGTCGCGTGTACGCCAACCACGCGCGTCAGCTCACCGTTGCCTTGGCCCGCTCCGAATGCCCCGCTTTCTGCCCGTCTCGCGGATACGGTGTGGTACATCTCCGCGCGCGCGCGAGAGGAGGGCCGCGATGCTCGTCGATTGGCCGACTCGCTCGAATATGGCTACGTGGTGCACAGCTATCGTCGGCGTGCAGACGTGCTGGTCGACCGTCTGGATCTGACGCTCGACGACTCGGTTCGCCTCTCGCGCGAGGATTTTGCCGACGGCGTGCGGTCTGCCGCGAATGCGGAGAGTGTGCCGGGCGACTACGCAATCCTGTACGTCCACGGTTACGGCACGTCACTTCGCGAATGCTGGGCTCACGTCGCTGAAACACACGCCCGCTCCCGCAGCCATGTTCCGTGGGTTGCGTTCTGCTGGCCATCAAATGGCGCCGGGGTTGCCGCACCGACCCGAGGTGCACTTTTCGATCGCGCCTATCGCGATGATTCCACCAACGCGGCCGCGAGTCAGCCCGCGTTCGCCCGGGCTGCACAGGTTGTACTCGATGCGGTGCCTCCGGCGCGAGTGCTCCTTGTTGCGCACTCCATGGGCGCGCAACTGTTGGCCGGCGCACTGATGGATACGACGCAGCCTGACAACGCGTCGCTGCGCGCGCGCCTTACTCGCGAACGTGCACGGGGCATTGCATTCGTTTCGCCGGATATCGACGCACGTCGTTTTGCCGATCAGATTGTGGCAGCGATGCGTCCACTCACCTCACGTCTCGTCGCGTACACATCAGGGCGCGATCGCATGCTTGTACTCTCGCGACAGCGTAGCGGGACACCGCGCGCCGGACTGCGGACGCGGACGCCGCTTGTCCTGCCGGAACTCGAGACCGTCGACGTCACGGACGGTCTGGTCGCCGAAAATGGCTTCCAGCGCATCTTTGGCACGCACCACGCGATTCGTCGCGCCTCCGCACTCATATTCGACCTGGTTCACATCGTGGGCGCGGGACGCACGCCAGACTGTCGCACGACGCTAGGTGTAGCTTCGCTGACTGCGGGCGTGTGGGCGTTGACGCCAGTTCGTCCAGAGTTGGGCGTCATCGCCGAACAGTGCGGAGTCAAACTGCCGACACCGTAGGCGCACGGGCGCAAGTCGCGGTGGCTTCCAGCAGCTCGGTTGACGGCAGTCTCAGGCCCGGTGCACGTTTTCTCCGCGTCGAGTCGGGCGCGAAGTCACCATGCAGCCGAGAAAGCGACCATATGCGTGCGATTGCTGCATCGATTGCGCTACTGATTGTGTCACCACTTTGCTCGGTCCTTGCGCAGCCCCGACTCCCGACCGATGGTGGCACCACAACGTCGCTCGGTCAGCCCGGGCCATGGTCGTGGTCACTCGGCGTTGCCCTGGGATTACGTGAAGACAGATCGCTTGTCGCTGGAGTTGGTGAAGCGCGCATTGGCGTCTACCACGAGTTCCTGAGCAGAGCACTTGGTGTTGGCGGCGTGCAGACGGAATTGTACAACCAGTCACTGAACGCCAAGTACGCTGCAGGTGCGCGTCTGCGATGGGTCTCGCAGGTGACAGGCATCGCGCTCGGCGCAGACTACGGCATCACGGACGGCCGACTGCGACCAGTCTTTACGTACGTCCACCCGATCAAACGCGGTGGACTCTTTAACGATGGGAGCGTGGTGCGCCTCGATCTCGTCACCGGGCCCCAGCATACGGTCACGATGGGGATCGAGACACCACTCTTGCGCCGTATTCCGATGGGGACTACGCGTCCGCGTGCTGACGTGGCAAAGCTTCCAACTTCGTATCGCCCACCGGCGACACCAATCCCGCCGGTGGCCGCGCTTCGTGAGGCGATTGCGACCGCGCGTGACGCCGCGCGCAACATTCAACTGCTTTGCGTACCCTGGCTTGACCATAAGGGGGGCGGTGGCGCGGCGAGCGATGCTGACGTCGTCAAGCGACTCGGCGAATTGCGGCAGCTGACGTCGGCGAACGGCGCCGCGCGCAATCTCGACGCCGAAACGCGTCGCCTGCACGATGCAATCGATCACGCTTTCACGCTGGCGATGGGTCAATCGGCCACGTCGAACGGCGCTGAGGCAGGCCGCCAGATCGCTGCACAAGCGCGAACGATACTACTCGATGAGGTGCTCTTTCCCTACAATCGCTTACTCGGCCAAGAAAAGGAGTACGATTCCACGCACGGACTGGATGTGCTTGCGCGCGGTGCATTTCTCCGTTGGATCTACATCCAATCGAAGCTTCCGGCGTCGTCGCGCGACGGCATCGCGTCCGTCTTTGACGCAATGCTGGACATGGTGGAAGATGGACGCGCACGCACGCATCGTGAGTGGGGCACCTCACGCTTCGTCTGGCTTCCGCTCCAATATGGGCTGCGCGCCGAAGAGTACGATACGCAGTCGGAGTTAGACGCAATCGTCGAACGAGCGACCAACGAGCGCTTCACTGAAGGCAACACTGTTTCGTATGTGATCAACGAACAGTTTCAGAATGAACTCAACCGGACTGTCCACGCCGCACGCAGCTATCACGTCCTCTGGACGCATGACTTTCGCGGACGTGACGCGCAGGGCAATCCAGACGAGATGGCATTTCGACATGTGCTGCGATCGTATCTGTCAGCGCTCACGGCGCGTGTCCGCGCCTACGACAGCACCGGCACTTTCCCGACGTATATCGTTTTGCTTGACGAATGGTTTTACGAAGTGAATCACGGCCGGCTGTGGATGGACCTCCTCGAAAATCCGACGCAACATCGCGTGAAACTGTCGGGAGGATTTGCGTGGATGGAAGATTCACTGCGCGCCGCCCAGGACTCGCTCCGCAGCGCAATCAACGCGTCTACTCTACTCACTGCACAACGCCGACAGCATGGGGAAGAATGGCTGCGAAATCTCGTGAAAGTGCATGTGAACATCACGAACGCGTCAGATCCCAGCTTTTGGAGCTGGAAGGTTGTTTCGCGCTTTCCGCTGCCGGACACGTGGATGCGCGATCACCGCAAAATTGTCTTCTATGACGTGTCTGAGACCGACCCCTTTCGCGGCGAAGCGATTCTCACCGGCGCCGGTATCGGAGAGCACTACGCGAACTCGTCGTGGGAGGACCGCTCGTTGTTAGTGCAGGGTCCGGCGTTGCTCACGCTCAAGAGTGCCGCGCGCAACGCGCTGATGAAGCAGGGGATGGCTGCAACGGAAATCCCAACCGTGCTGCAGCCAATGGAACTCGCGTTCGACTATCGGGGGCGGATTGTCGCAAGCGACAACGGCGATGGACGTCGTTCGCGCGCCATGCAGTTGAACAACGGTACAGGTTTTGACGCAAAACAGATCAACGTCGCCAAAGCAGTTCTCTACACGCTCATGCCGGCTGGTGCTGTCATCAAGATTCCAGATTCTCTCTGGAACGGGACGTTCTGGGGATCTGCGCTGGTTGGATGCGCGCTGCGCGGCGTGCGTGTTGTGGTGATGGCGCCATCGCTCGAGAACGCGCCAGCGCGCGCGTTCGGCTCAATGGTGCGCAGCCGAGAACTTCTGTGGCGACTGGTGATGGCGTCACGAGTGCTCTCGGCCGAGATCGCGTCGACCGGCGGTCTGCTCAAAGTCGGCATCTACAATACGACGCTTCCCGTTACCGATGTCATCGGAAGACTCCGAGCGATCAACAGCACACTCACGAAGAATGAATGGCTGCGCGATCTCTTCCAGTTTCCGCCATCAGTCTATCCAGGACTTACACAACTTGCCGATTCGTTGAGTGGGCTCGCCTCTACCCACCGCGACAGCAGCGAGTTCGCGGATGATTTTGAATCACGCGGTCGGGCGCTATTGCATCTCAAAGCCAACTTTTTTGCCTCGCGCGATGCGTGGCAGGTAATGGCGCGTCCGGAGTGGGTGGAGGTAACACGCGCGTTTGTTCAACAACGCATCGCACAGGTGCGGCGCCCGCATCCGGTTTCCCTAGTTGGTTTCACCCAACAGCCGGATTCAGCGCTCGTGCTCGGCGACATCGCGATCAAACGTTGGCGGGAATCGTTGTCGGCAGCCCAACGCGAACGCTTGCTCTTTTACACGGTTCTTGGCTCCGCGAATCAGAACGATCGGAGTATGGTAAGCGATGGTGAGGACGCGCTGGTCATCTCGAACTGGCCAGCGGTGATTCCCTATCTCGATCTCCTCTCGCTCGTGGGGCAGTGCGATTGGGTTGACGGACCTGAGCAACTGGAAGCGCTGTTGCCGAGGCAGGGGAGACTGCGTACGAGTATCGCGCACTGGTTCAAGTATGTCTTTTAGCCGAATTCGCTGGGGGAACCACCAGTTGGGTGTGCGAGGTGAGCGACAGGTTCTCATATTTCACGTCGGCTTAGCAGTTGGTGTTCACCCAGCGTAGTGATGCCCATGACCAATCGAGACGACTTCCTCATCGCGGCCTCCGTGCCGCGAAAGGGCGATCACACCAGCGGCACGCTCACCGAAGCGCACGCGATGTTGGCCGCCGATGCATCGATCGCGCTCGAAGGCGTGCGCGCAAACATCTACGTGGCCGCGGTGCTCGGCGACGACGCGGCCGTGCGCGATTTGCTCGTGCTCGACCCGGAGAACGCGACGCGCCAGGGCGGACCGTTCAACTGGGACGCGCTGACGTATCTCTGCTTCTCGAGATTCCTGCGACTCGATGACACACGAAGTGATGCATTCGTGCGTTCGGCGAGAGCGCTGCTCGATGCAGCTGCAAATCCGAATGCGGGATTCTACGATTCACAGTACGGGCCGACCCCGACGTTTGAAAGCGTGCTCTATGGCGCGGCGGGTATCGCTCATCACGCCGGCCTGACGCGCCTGCTGCTCGAGCGCGGCGCAGACCCCAACGACGACGAGACCCCGTACCACACGCCGGAGTCATACGACAACCGGGCCATGGAGGCGCTGGTCGAAAGTGGTAGACTGACTGCCGACAGCATGACCTCACTGCTGGTGCGCAAAGCCGACTGGCACGATACCGAAGGCATGCGGTATCTGCTGGAGCAGGGGGCGGATCCCAATAGTCTCTCCCGCTGGAAGGTGACGCCGCTGCAACACGCAGTACGACGAGACAACGATCTCGCCAAGATCGCGCTGCTGCTCGATCATGGTGGCGATCTCTCAATCACGAAAGACATCCATTTCGCGAGCGCGTTTCGTATCGCTGGCCGTCGTGGTCGAGGAGACATTCTGGCCGAAGCGGCCCGTCGTGGCATGACCGCTGAATTCACTGGGCTCGATGCGCTGATCGCGGCGTGTGCCGTGAACAACGGCGATGCAGCGCGTGCGATGGTCGCGGCGCGGCCGGACATTCTTCCGGTGCTGCAGCGAGAGGGTGGAACGCTCCTGTCCGAGTTTGCCGGCAACGGCAACGTCGATGGTGTGCGATTGCTGCTCGACCTCGGCGTGCCGGTGACGGCGCGCTACGCCAGCGGTGATGGCTATTTCGATATCGCGCCGATGAGTCTCGCCATTCACGTCGCTGCGTGGAAGGCCGCGCATGAAGTGGTCGCGCTGCTCATCGACCGGGGCTCACCGGTGAACGATGTCGATGGTCGCGGCCGCACACCGCTCATGCTCGCGGTGCGCGCGTGTGTCGACTCGTATTGGACCGATCGTCGCAAACCTGATTCCGTCGAGACGCTGATCGGCGCAGGTGCGTCGCGTGCCAGCATCACGATTCCTACAGGCTACAACGAGATCGACGTGTTGTTGAGCGACTGACGCGCGTCGATCCGTCTATCGGCGAGCACGGAGACGCCGTCGTTCACCGCGTGACTACGGCGTCTCGCCCTGCAGAATCCTGGCCAGTTTTGCAACGTCGATATTTCCACCCGATACAACGCACACAATTTTCCCGCTGCCGGCCTTTCCAGTGAGTGCGGCAGCAACGGATGCTGCGCCGGCGCCTTCTGCAATCACGCGATTACGTTCGGCGAGCAGGCGAATGGCGCCGGCGATCGCATCAAGCGACACCACCAACGAGCCCCGCAACAGCTCGTGCGCCAGTGGCCACATATCGGTGAGCACACTCTTGCCGCCGATACCGTCAACGAACGTCGGTGTGTAGTTCACCTGTTGCGCCTCGCCGGCCGCGAGTGATGGAGCAAGCGGCGCCGCCGTTTCCACTTCGGCGGCGTACACAGGCACATGCGGCGCTACCGCCCGCAGTGCAGACGCGATCCCGCACGACAGTCCGCCACCCCCGAACGGAACGACAACCGCATCGACATCGGGCAAGTCGGCGATGATTTCGAGCCCGATCGTGCCGTTGCCAGCCATTACGGCGGGCGAGGATACCGGATGAATGAACAGCCCCTCCATTCCCGGATACTCGTGCGTGATGAGCACCTGCCACCACTCGTCAAACGGCACCTTCACAACGGTACCGCCCAGTCGCTCGATCGCGGCGATTTTGGTCGCCGGCGCGTGCTCGGGAACGATGACGGTGCAGGGAACACCGATGCGTCGCGCGCACCATGCGACACCTTGCGCCATGTTGCCGGCGCTCGCGGTGTAGACGCCCTGAGCGAGTTGTTGGGCCGTCGCGATTGCCATCGCGTTACCTGCACCGCGCAGCTTGAACGAACCGATTGGCTGCAGGTTCTCGAGCTTGAGATAAATCTCGGCGGGTGCGTCATCGACATTGAGCCGCACGAGCGGCGTGCGCACTGCAATCCCTTTCAATCGTTCCCGTGCCGCCTGGATCTCTCCAAGCGGCACGAGTTCACGAGCACGCATTCGGCTTGCTACCGACTATAAGCGCGGACGCGTCTTGCGAGGCACCTTGCCGCAGTTCGCGGGCCAATTCGCTGGCCAGGTACCCGGAGACTTATCGCGTTTGATGAAGTCTGGATCTTCCGATGCGAGGTACACCATCAAAGCCGCGAGCGTCGCGTTGTGCTTGAGATCATCGAACACAACCTTGTCGTACGTGTCCCGATTGGTGTGCCATGTGTACGTGCCGTAGTTCCAGTTCACTGCACCCATACCGAACGACGGCGTGCCGAAACATGCGAACACTGCGCCATCCGTACCACCTGGATTGCCCGTGGGC
>JBKJTE010000009.1:0-6075 GCA_046590495.1 Gemmatimonas sp.
TTCCAGTCTCGTGCCATCATCAAGCTCGGCCACAACGCGCCCCTTCTCGACCGTCTTGAACGCAACGACGTGGTCGAGGTTGACGATGCTCGTGCGATGAATACGAACAAAACGGGATGTATCGAGGCGTGCCTCCAGACGCGCGAGCGACAGATGCACCAGATGGCGTGCTCGCGCGACATGCACAGCGACGTAGTCTCCATCGGCCTCGAACCATGAGACTTCGTCGATCGCAATAGGAATAATTACCCGCCCCGATCGGACGAACAGTCGACTGATCGGCCCGCTACGCAGCGACTCCCGGTAGCGATCGAATGCGGGCGTGCTGTCAGATTCGCCGATCGTTGCGCGTACGCGGTCGAGCGTGAGTGCGAGACGTTCCGCACCAAACGGCTTGAGCAGATAGTCGAGTGCGCCAAGCTCAAAAGCGGCCGCCGCGTGCTGCGCCCACGCCGTTGTGAAGATGACATGCGGGTGATGCGTCACGCGCCGCACGACTTCTGTCCCGATCAACCCCGGCATCTCGATATCGAGAAAGACCAGCTCCGGCCGCAGCGTGTTGATCCCATCGACGGCAGCGGGGCCGTTCGCTGCCTCGCCAATACACGTCACCCACTCGACGCTCGCGAGCATCGCACGAAGCCCGGCGCGTGCGACCGGTTCGTCGTCCGCGATAAGCACCGTGACCAACCGGGCTCCAGTCATTCGTCACTCACTCGCCGTACCTTTCGCGATCAAGCGGCGCACACGGCACACGCAACGTCGCGACAAAGCCGTCGCCAGGTTTGGATGTGATCGACAGCGCCGCACGATCGCCAAAGAGGACATTGAGTCGATCGCGCAGTCGCGCGAGGCCGGTGCCCCCGTTTGCGATCTGCGCCGAGTCGCTCCCTGCGCCATCGTCCCGCACCGCGAGCGTCAACATTTCCGCTGTTGCTGTGGCGTGAATACTCAACGTTGTCGACTGCACACGCGGCGCAGCGCCATGGCGCACGGCATTCTCGACCAATGTCTGCAGCGCGAAACTTGGGAGCAGAATACCACGCGCCGCGTCGTCCATCGTCAGCTGCACGGTGAGCCGCTCGCCAAATCGGATCCGCTCAAGCTCAAGATATCGTTCGACAAACGCCCATTCTTCGGCAAGCGAGACGAGATCGCGATCTTCTTCAAGACTGGTGCGCAGCAGTCCGGCTAACTGTTCCGCGGCGTGGGTTGCCTCAGCCGGTGCGTGAGGAATGAGTTGCACCACTGTGTGCAGCGCGTTGAAGAGAAAGTGCGGATTCAGTTGCGAGCGAAGCGCCGCGAGTTGCGATGTTGCGGCCAGCGATTCGGCGATACTCGCACGCGCGGTTGCCTGCGACGCATACGTGATCCCGGCGATCATCACGTACAGCCACACTCCGAGCACAAGAAACGGAACGACCGGCGCGCCAGAGTTGTAGTGCACCGATGTGTGTACGATTTGAAGCGAGCCTTCAACCAGCGACGCGGTCCCGAACCACGCGAGTGCGTAGAGCGGTGCGGCGATTGCATGCGCGCCAAGGAACGACGCGCGCATCGGATGCGGCCACGGCAGTCGTTGCGTGAGGCGATGTACCAGCAACCCAAGTGCAGCGGCGCAGGCGATTGCGCGCATGCCCGCGAAGATCGCCATTCGAACCGCCGACCCGGGATGCGCGGTAACAATGAGCGTGGAATACAACGCCCACATCGGCAACCAGCCGAGCAGCAGCTGCAGCCAAATCCATGTGCGAGGCAGTCCTTTACGGGGCATCCCGTTGCGCGACATCCCCCAACGTGAGCGCTTCACCCCTCGCGCGGCAAGGGTCAACGTGGCGCCGTTGCGGCGACGCGCTTCGCTTCGATGGTTGTCACGCCTTCCGTCCACGTCTTGCCGTTGTCATAAGAGCGATCGAATCGGTAGGTGAAGCTCTGCGGCGTCATCTTTGTGAACGTGCCCCGCGAGAGATACGCAATGCCGTCGGCCTCTTTCCCCTGCCCGCTCGCAACTATCTCGTTCCCTCTCAATTCTGCAACCGACGTGCTGACAACACCCTTATAGACGTCGATCGCCGAGAGACTCCATTTGCGCGCGCCGCTGTCGAAGAAGCGGATGGTGTGCGCCAGCAAGCGCGGATTTCCGGACGCGTCGGTGAGCCGCAGTTCGTCTTCAATGCCCCATCCGTCAAGCGCGCGCCAAGCCTTCCAGACACCTTGCAGCTTCTGCACGCCATGAATTTTTTGCCCGAGCGTTTTGGCGATTGGCTTGGCCACGACTTCCCATTGACCAACCAGAAAACTGAATTGCGAGCCTTCCTTGGGCGCGACAAAGGGGGATGTCGCCTGTACGGGGGTATGCTGCGCGGGTAGCGGTCGTGCAACGAGCACCATGACGCACGCCATCGCTGCAACGAGCGTCGCGCCTACGGTGCGGTGATCGCCCGCACGCGTGGCCCGTCGAATGAACGATGCGGTAAGTGAGTGAGCGAAGCTTCGGTTGAACTGTGGCATGTGCCCTCGTTGATGACTGCGTGGTGGCGCCGTTCTCTTGCACCGCTCATGCGATGCGCTCATGCGATGCGCTCATGCGATGCGCTCGCATGAACTTTGGTGTCGAACAACGGGGAAAAACAGACGGAATTCGCTGAACGGTCGTACGGGACGGTCGAACGGCCGCGTACGCCGTGGCGGACCAATACCGGCTTGCCGTAACGTGCGGTCATGACCACTCCATCGATCGATTCCGCCCCCAGCGCGCCCGGGGCTTCCACGACCAACGCCGCGCTGAACCCTGCGATGAACGGCGCGATGAACGCAACGATCCTTGAGCTGCGCGGCGTCTCGCACGAGTACTCAACAGCGGCGGGGCCGTTCACCGCGCTTCGCGACGTCTCTGTTACCGTTGAACGTGGCGAATTTTTTGCCGTCGTTGGCGAATCCGGGAGTGGCAAGTCGACCCTGCTCTCACTCCTCGCCGGCATCGACAGACCGACGCGTGGCGAGGTCGTCGTCTCGGGGACGAATGTGCACGCGCTCGCTGAGCACGAACTCTCGGCGTGGCGCGGACGCGCGATCGGCATCGTGTTTCAGTTCTTTCAACTGCTGCCTACGCTGACCGCCGCAGAGAACGTGATGTTGCCGATGGATTTTTGCGGCATGTACTCGACCGACGAGCGCCGGGTGCGCGCCGAGTCGTTGCTGACGCGACTTGGTGTACACGAGCAACGTGACAAATTGCCGTCAACGCTGTCCGGTGGTCAGCAGCAGCGGGTTGCCGTCGCGCGCGCACTGGCCAACGCGCCGGGTGTGCTATTGGCCGACGAGCCAACCGGCAATCTGGACTCGCGCACATCGGCCTCGATGCTGAGCATCTTTCGCGAGCTTGCGCACGAAGGACAGACGATCGTGATGGTCACACACGAACGGCGTGCGATGCAGCATGCGTCGCGCGTACTGACGTTGGCTGACGGACGCGTGGTGCCCAATGAAGCGTGATGCAGGAGCGTCGACGATGCGCAGAGGCTCTGTCATTCGCCCGCGCTGGCTGAAAGTTCTGCGCGACCTTCGACTGCATCTGCCGAGAACCGCGCTGGTGGTACTCGCGATCGTTGTCGGACTCACGGGTGCTGGCGCGGTGCTCGACACATGGGCATTGATGCGCCGTGTCACGGCGGAGGAGTATCAGGCAAGCAATCCCGCATCGGCAACGTTACGTGTCGACTCCGTGAATTCTGCAACCGTCGCAAGCATCCGTGCGATGGCTGGGATCGCGGCAGTCCAGGCGCGTCGTACGGTGAGCGGTGTCGCGCGCACACGCTCGGACCCGACGCCCCGATCGCTGGTGCTCTTTGCGCTCGACGACTTCACCACGGGCAGCATCGGCAAGATCGCCGGCGAGCAGGGCGAGTGGCCGCCGCGCACGGGCACCGTCGCGGTCGAGCATTCGTCACTGGACTTTGCGTCTGTCGCACTTGGCGACTCGATCACTCTGCAGATCGGCGACAGCTCCGCGGTGACGGTGCCCGTCAGCGCCGTTGCGCGCGACGTCGGTCTGGCGCCGGGTTGGATGGAGCATGAGGTGTATGCCTTTGCCGCACCGTCAACGCTGGCTCAGCTCCACGCACCGTCGACATTCAACGAAGTGCAGATTGTCGTGCGCGATCGCACGCTCGATCGCGACGGTGCTCGTCGCATCGCATACAATGTGAAGCAGCTACTCGAACGCGACGGGCATCGCGTGCTCAATGTCGATGTGCCTGTACCGGGACAACACATCCACGCTGCGCAGATCAATTCGCTCCTGTTCACGCAGGGTGCATTCGGCGCGATCGCGCTGCTGCTGAGTGGAATTCTCGTGATCAACCTCATCGCAGCAATGCTTGCTGGCCAGGTACGCGAGATTGGCGTAATGAAAGTGCTGGGCGCGACGTCACGACAACTTGCCGTGATGTACCTCGTCCCCGCGTGTGCATTGGGGCTTGTCGCCTCGGCGATCGCAATTCCGCTCGCTGCACTGATCGGACGGGCGTACGCTGACTTCACTGCTGAAATGCTCAACTTCAGCACACGGGGGATCGCGATTCCATTCAACATATACGCGTGGCAACTTGCGGTCGGCATCGTGTTCCCGATTCTTGCCGCGACAATTCCAGTCTGGCGCGGTTGTCGCATCTCGGTTGGTGAAGCGCTGCGCGACGTCGGCATCGGTGCGAGTGGTGTACCATCTCGCGTTGACGGACTCACCCAGCGGTTGAGTCGCTTACCCGGCGTTTCGCGTCCGCTGTTGCTCTCGCTGCGCAACGCCTTTCGCAAACGTCAGCGCATGTTCCTCACGTTGTTGACGCTCGCCACAGGGGGCGCCGTGTATATCGGCGCGCTCAATCTGAAAGAGTCGGTACGCGGCGCCGTCGATCTGCTTTTCGGTGTCCAGCGATTCGATCTCGCCATACGACTTGGGCGGCCGACAACGCCGGATTCGCTCGAACGCGCGGTCGCCTCCGTCGCAGGCGTCTTGCGTGCCGAAGCGTGGAGCGCTACGCGCGCAAGCGTCGCGCACGCCGACAGCACCACTGGCAACGCTTTCTCCATCACGGCACCGACGCCAGCCACGAAAATGCTGCGCCACGGGATAGTCGCCGGTCGTTGGCTTGCAGACAACGATACACGCGCGCTCGTCGTCAATCGTCGTTTACTCACAGACGAGCCATCGCTCCATCTCGGCGACAGCGTCACGCTGAACATCGCCGGCAAATTCGCCACATGGCTGATCGTTGGCGTCGTCGAGTCGGGCACGTCACCAACGGCATACGCGCCGCGCACTGTCATTGCCGCGATGACGATGCAGGGCCGAGTCGATCGCCTTGTCATTGCAGCCACACCCCCCGACGCGACATCACCCACTGCCACAGGCAACTCCGCTGCGCTACAACTCGATTTGATGCAGCGTCTTCGCGCGACGCTCGCAGACGGTGGCTTCATCGTCGAGAACGGTCAACTGATGATCGAGCAGCGCCGAGTGGTCGAAGATCACCTGCTGATGGTGGCAGGCTTTCTCGGCGCGATGTCGCAACTGATGATCATTGTCGGTGGGCTCGCCCTCGCCTCCACCATGGGGATGGCCGTCCTCGAACGAACCCGCGAGATCGGCGTGATGCGTGCGATCGGCGCGCGGCACGGCGCCATCATGCGAATGATCCAGGTCGAAGGACTGGTCATCGCGCTCCTCGGCTGGGCACTCGCGATTCCGCTGTCGCTCCCAATGAGCATTGTGCTCGGCAAGGCGTTCAGCCGCATCATGCTTCCCGTTCCACTCACGTACATCCCGGAATTGTCGGGGGTCGCCGAGTGGTTTGCGGTGGTGGTGATTGTATCGGTGGTGGCGTGTGCGGTGCCCGCATGGCGCGCAACGCGGATCACCACGCGGGCGGCGTTGGCGTATGAGTAGCGTTCGCGCTCGCCCGTTAGATTTTCATGCATGGAACTCGGCATCTATTCGTTCGTCGAAACGAACCCCGACACGTCAGCCAACTATGCGGCTGCTTCTGCGCAACGTCTGCGCGATCTGCTCGAGGAGAT
>JBKJTE010000117.1:0-14889 GCA_046590495.1 Gemmatimonas sp.
TCAAAAAATCGTCGGTGAATGTCGATTCAGTGGTCGATGCGTTCGCGGTGTCCGCGCGCCAAGTGCCCGGCGTGGCGCGCGCCGATCGCTTTCGGGCGCTGCTCGCTGACACACTCGCCGATCCGATCGCGCGACGGTGGAGCCACCAGTTCCCGGCCACAGTCCCGATTGAACTCGTTGTCACGCTCACCCCATTCAGCACGTGGGGCGGCAACGTGGCGTCACATGGATCTCCGTACGACTACGACTCCAACGTGCCACTCATCTTTTTCGGCGCAGGGATCACACCGGGAAAGCATGAGGAGTTCGTGCGCACGGTCGACCTTGCACCGACGCTGGCACAGCTGATGGGGATCAAGCCGATGGAGCGGGTGGACGGGGTGGTGTTGACGAATGCGTTGAAATAGGGGGATGGGGACTGGGGGCTGGGGGATCGGGGGAGACTCTGGTTCGAGTGCAAGATCACGAAATCCGCATCGGCTCCAGTCCCCAGTCCCCAGTCCCCAGTCCCCTTAGTCCGAATACGGATAATCCGGGTCCGCCAATCTCTTCGCCCGCGCCACCGCATCCGGCCCCGCGATCTGGTGCACGAGGTCGATGAGCATGTGGCTGAGGTGATCACCGTGCTTGAGCAGGCTGACCGCGCGGGCTGGACGCTCCAGCAGGAATGACAGAAAGCTCCGGTCCTTTTTTGCCGCGTTACACAGGCGGCAGCAGAGCACCAGGTTGTCGCGCCGGTCGTAGGCGCTCTGACCACGCCGCGGAGTCACGTGGTCGAGGGTGATGACCCGTTCCGCCACGACACGCTCGCAGTAGGCGCAGACGGGCCCGTGTTTCATCAGCAGCCATCTGCGGGTTTCGGCGTAGGCGATCCGACTCGTTGGGACGGATGTCTGTGGCTGGGCCGGTCGGCCGGGGCCGCGGCCTCGACGTTTGCGCGGCGGGGGGGTCAAGAATCGCCGCCATCGGTGAAAATCAGATACGGGTACATGTGCAGAAGTGTAACTGTCAGGCTCTGTAGTGGGTTACCTTTAGGCATATCGTCAACCACGAGGACCTTCTGCTGAACGCATTCGAATTCGAAAACGACGGACTCCGTTTCACCTGTCGCATTGAAGCGGCAACCGGTGCCCGCAAGGATGCGTGGTGGTGGTTTGGTGTCTCGACCGACGACCGTCATCGCTACGCCCCCTTCCGCGCTGAAGAGACGGACACCGAGTCATCGGTGAAGGCCCGCGTGCTGCAGTACTACGCCGATCTGTTGGCCCGTCGTGCTGAACCGGTCGCCTCGCATTGGCGTCGCGGCGTGCGTCCGGCTCCGGCCGCGGCAGCCACCGCCGCACCGGCTGAACCGATCGATCCGCCGGAACACGTCGAAGTCGAAGCAGAAGCCTGATTCGGACCAACGGCGCGTGGAACGACTGTTTGTAGTCATTGGCGCACTCTCCGGCGCGATCGGCGTCGGAGCCGGGGCGTTCGGGGCGCATGCATTACGTGCGCGACTCGAGCCCCGCATGCTCGAAGTGTTTGAGACCGGCGCCCGCTATCAGATGTACCACGCCATCGCGCTCTTAGGCGTGGCGTGGGTGGCTTCGCGGTGGCCCGGCTCGTTGTCAACGGCGAGCGGCTGGCTTTTTCTGGCCGGAACCGTGCTCTTTTCCGGTTCGCTCTACGCCATGGCGTTGACAGGCGTGCGCGCGCTGGGCGCAATCACACCGATCGGCGGCGTTTGTTTTATCGCCGGATGGGTGTGTCTGGCGATCGCGGCCGGGAAAAGCGCTCCCTAGTTACCTCGCAGTCGCTCGGCGGAGTTTAGGCCTCTTGGTAGCCGCGCTCGAGCAGAAACTTGGCGATGGCGTCCCGGTCACGCACGACATCGATGGTATTCGGCGCGAGTCCAGTGCGCACCAGCATGCCATTCCCTGTCTTGGCGGCAATCACGATCGCATCGGTGGTCAGGCAGACCACGACCGCCGTTTCTGACAACAGCGCCGGATGTCCGCTGAATGTCATCGTCGCGTCGGCGTCGCTCGCACCATTTACCACCGATCCGGGTTCGCTCCACGTCGCGCCAGTGAATAGCACAATGTCGTTGTCGCCCTCGGCGAAATCGACGGGCGCTTCGAATCCGACCGTCGTCATCGCGTCTTTGCCTTTGACGTGAAAGGCCTCGAGTCGAAAGGCTTCTAAATCGTCCTCGATCTCCGCCGACTCGACCTGCACGCGAATCACGCGCCCATCCTCGAGCGCCACTACCAGCGCTTTCTCCTCGACATGAAAGCCGGCCCACTCGGCACGCAGTCGACGGAGCTCGGTGACGGTAGAGTCAGTGGCTTGGAAGCGGTACTCACGCATTGGGCGGGGGCTGGAGGCGGGGGTTCGTGCAGACTGGTGAGAGCTAACTGACGATCGCGACGGCAGACGGCCAGGTCGTGCGCGGTCAGTCGGATTTACAGGTTTGCACTACCTACACCGGGGTTTCCGCTCAAGCAAGGTTGTCTTTCGGGCAAACTACGCCACGACCGCTGCGCTATAAGGGCTCCTGCCTGAGGCGGGCCCGTCGAGCTCGCATGACACTGGCTGCGACGCTCAAAAGTCATATGTTCGCGGGACCATCCACAGGAGTTCGCCCATGTCGTTTGACCAGCAGCCGTCGTCTGCGCGGCGCACGTTCATCGGGAAGGTCGCCGCGGGAACGATCGCACTCGCCACTGCACCAATCGCATCCGCATCAGCGCACGTCATCACCACGGCACATGACGAAGCATGGATCAAGGCGCTGAAAGGAAAACACAAACAGGTGTTCGACGCGCCGAGTTCGAACGCCGGATTCCCATTCATGTTTGCGGCCACGTATCTGCAAACGATGACGGACCACTACAAACTCGTGCCGGGTGACATCACCGCGATGGTCGTGGTGCGCCACTTCGCGATCGGTATGGCGCTCACCGATTCGGTGTGGAAGAAGTACGGCCTCGGCGCGATGCTCAACGTCACTGATCCTGTGACCAAAGCGCCCGCGTTGCGCAACATCTTCTTCCATTCGCAAGTGGGGGACATGATGAACATCGAGGCCTCCGCCGACAAGTTGTTGGCCAAAGGTGTTGTGATCGGTGCATGCGGCATGGCGATCAAGGTGTTGTCAGGGATGGCGGCTGCAGGGGCCCACGTGACACCTGAAGTCGCATTGGCCGACTGGACAGCGGGCGTGATTCCCGGCGTGTACGTGCTGCCGAGTGGTGTGCTTGGTGTCGCGAAAGCACAGGAAGCGGGGTGCACGTACTGCTTTGCCGGATAGCAATTATAGCTAAAGCCGGAAAGGAGATGCGCCGTCGAGATCACTCGGCGGCGCATCGTCATTTGGGATTGTCGTTTGGGTGTTACGCGCTCAGTACGCGTTCAATCGTCGCGGCGATCAGGTCCACATCGGGCAACACCGCCGCCAGCAGATCGGGGTGATACGGCATCGGTACATCGCGCGGCGCAAGGCGCACAACCGGCGCATCGAGATGCCAGAACGCATCCTGCGCCACGGCGCTGGCGATTTCGGCGCCAAATCCAGCGGTGATGTTGTCTTCGTGCACGATGAGGCAGCGACCCGTCTTTTTCACCGATGCAAGCACCGCGTCCCGATCCCACGGTGCGATCGTGCGCAGATCGATCAGCTCCACACGCTCGTCAAAGCGTGCAACAGCAGACGCGCAACGATGCACCATCGCGCCCCATGTCACGAGCGTTACGTCGGCGCCTTCACGTACGATGCGCGCACGTCCAAACGGCAACACGTAGTCGTCACCGGGATAGCGCGCACTGCCGTCGCCGGTCATGAGCAACGAACGATGCTCGAAGAAGATCGTCGGATTCGCACCACGCATTGCCGCACGAAGCAAACCAACGGCGTCTGCAGAATTGGACGGCATTGCCACCTGCCAGCCGTAGGCATGCGCAAAACGCACTTCATCGCTGAGCGAGTGCCACGGATCGCCGACATCTTTGCCGAATCCACCAGGCATGCGTACAACAATCGGCGCCGCAAAGCGATTGGCTGTACGCCAACGCATCGTGCCGCAGTTGTTCAACTGTTCGGCCGCGGGGTCGGCGTATTTGCGGAATTGAATTTCGGCGACCGGCACCATGCCGCTGATTGCCATCGCGACGGCACGTCCGATAATCCCTTCTTCGGACAAGCTCGTGTCGAACACACGCGCGTCGCCAAACTGCTTCTGCAGGCCTTCGCTGACGAGGTGTACACCGCCTTTGCGACCAACGTCTTCACCAAACACCACAACCTTCGGATTCACCTCGAGCTCTCGGCGCAACGTGCGACGAACCGCTTCGGCAAAGCGGAGCAACTCGCCTTCCGTTTCGGGCACGTCAGTGCCGCCGAGCGCAGCGCGTTCTGCGCGCGTCATGCCACCAAACGCTTCGGCAACGTCGGGGGACTCGTCCGCAAACACGTGTTGCGCCACGCGCGTCGCATCGGGCATTGCGCGTGCACGGGCGCCGTCGAGTGCGATGCCAACGTCATGCGCCACATTCGCTTCGATCTCAGCCCATTCATCGGGCGAGATCAACGCGGGCACCAGATACTCGCGCAACCGGGGCAATGGATCGCGCTCAGCGTCCGACGCGATCTCTTCCGGGGTGCGATAGCCCTTCTGATTGTCGGGGCCCGAGTGACTCGATAGGCGCGGCACCGTGAGATGCACAAGCGCCGGTCCGTTGCCAGCGCGAATGTGCGCAACGGCTTCCTGCAGCAGCCCTGCTGATTCGTGCGGATCGGTGCCATCACCGTCGCGGACCAGCAGATTCGTGAACGACGCCAGATTGCGCGCGATGTTGCCACCGGGCGTCTGCATGTCGCCGCGCACGGAGATGCCGAGGTCGTTGTCTTCGATGTAGAAGAGCATCGGCAACTTGAGCGTCGTGGCCATTGTCAGCGAAGACCAGAAGCCATTCGTCGCGACCGAGGCATCACCACCAAGTGCGACGGCAATGCTGCCCGTGTACGACGCGTCGCCCAGTGAATCGCGATGGTAGGTGATTGCCTGCGCCCAACCGGCCGCTGGTGTGTATTGCGAGCCAACATCGCCGGCCATCGGCAGCACGATCGGCCCTTCGCGATTCGGGAAGTTGCAGACGACGCCGATGTCGCGACCGTCGCTGAATCCACCGCTGCGGCCGACCGGCCTCGCGAATGCGTCTTCGAGTGTGAGGCCCAGTGATAGGAGCAGTGGACGCGAGCGATAGTACGCACCCACGCCATCGTGTCGCGCCGTGAGCAGCGATCCAAGAATGATCTGCGCGGTTTCGTGTCCGCGTGCGGAGAACTGATAGAGCACCACGTGTTCGCGTGGGACGGTACCACGACCGCGGCTGGTACCCTCTTCGATGCCGTCGAGCGCACGTGATGCGAGCACCTGGTACGCAATGCGACGCCAATCGAATCCGGCGCGGACGGTGGAGGTGCCGGAGGTCGGAGAGGCGGCGGAGGCCGGGGTTGCGGGCGCGGCGGGTCGAGCGGAGGGACGTGCGGTGGAGGCCATATTGAAAGCTGTGCGACCCACCGCTTGAACGGGAGAGTGTGCCCCGAAGTCGTGCGTGGAGTCGCGAGGGCGGGGCGCGGAGTATTGCAGTGCGCAGTATCTTGCGTCGCATGTCCTACCTCTTCATAGCAGTCGATGTCAGCGACGGTGTGATGACACTCACGCTGAACCGCCCCGACGTGCTGAACAGCTTCACGCGGGCGATGGCGAGCGAAGTGCAACACGCGTTGCAGGGCGCGGCTGACGACCCGATTGTGCGCGCGCTACTGATTACCGGCGCTGGGCGCGGCTTCTGCGCGGGACAGGATCTGGCTGAAGCGTTACCGCAGGGTGACGGCCCGATGCCCGATATCGGGGATTTTGTGCGAACGGGATATAATCCGATCATTCGGGCGATTCGCAATCTCGAGAAGCCCGTGATCTGTGCGGTGAACGGTGTTGCTGCTGGCGCGGGTGCGAACCTCGCGTTCGCCTGCGACCTGACCATCGCCGCCGAAGAAGCAAGCTTTGTTGAAAGTTTTGCCAAGCTTGGTCTCATCCCTGATACGGGTGGGACTTTTTTTGTGCCGAGGCTCGTGGGCTCGCAGCGCGCGACGGGGATGTTTTTTCTCGCAGAGAAGATGTCGGCCGCGAAGGCGAAGGAGTGGGGGCTGATCTGGGATGTCGTGCCGCTGTCGCAGCTGCATGCAACGGCGTCGACGTTGGCCCGGACACTCGCAACGCAGGCGACCCGCGGATTTGGTCTCACCAAGCGGGCGATGAACGCGTCGTTTGCGAATTCGCTTGACGAACAGCTTGAGGTGGAAGCGGACGCGATGCACGAAGCGGGGCGGACGGCCGACTACGAAGAAGGGGTGCGCGCCTTTCTCGAGAAGCGGAAACCTGTGTATCGCGGGGTGTGATGTCAGTGCACTCTCCAGCGGATTCTCGATTGGATGCATCGTCAGTGATCGGTATCGTTGGCGCGGGCGCGATGGGTGCGGGGATCGCGCAGGTCGCCGCGACGAATGGTCATCGCGTGATACTCGCCGATGCGCAACCGGCAGCGCAGCGCCGCGCGATTGACGGGATCATGTCGACGCTTGCACGTGACGTGTCCAAGGGTCGACGCTCAGCGCAGGATGCCGAGGCGATTCGGGCGCGGATTTCGCTTGCGGACGGTGTGAGTGAAGCCGGGCTCGCGTCGTTCGCGGAGTGTGGACTGGTGATCGAGGCGATCGTGGAAGATCTGTCGATCAAGCGGACACTCTTTCGTACGCTCGAGGCGGTAGTGAGCGCTGACTGTATTCTGGCATCGAATACGTCGTCACTCTCGATTGCCGCGATTGGTGGTGCGTGCCAGGATCCGTCGCGGGTCGTGGGCGTGCACTTCTTCAATCCCGCGCCGGTCATGCCGCTGGTCGAGATCATTCCGTCGATTGCAACTGCCCCGGCTGTCGCTGGCGCAGCGCGTGCGCTGATGAATGAGTGGGGCAAGACGACGGTGGTGGCGAGTGATACCCCCGGGTTCATCGTCAATCGCGTGGCGCGTCCGTTCTACGGCGAAGCGATGCGCATGCTTGAAGAAGGGATCGCCGATATCGCCACCATCGACTGGGCAATGCGCGAACTTGCCGGCTTTCGTATGGGGCCGTTTGAGCTCACCGACTTTATCGGTCACGATGTAAACTTTGCAGTGACGCGTTCCGTGTTCGATGCGACATACAACGATCCGCGCTATCGGCCGTCCATTTCGCAGCAACGCCTGGTTGAAGCGGGATCGCTCGGTCGCAAGAGCGGGCGGGGCTTCTACAACTACACTCAGGGTGCAGCAAAGCCCGAACCAACGCGCGACACCGTGCTTGGCGAATCGATCATCGACCGGATCATTGCAATGCTGGTGAACGAAGCGGTGGACGCTGTACATCTTCGCATCGCGACGATCGCCGATGTCGAGACTGCGATGACGACCGGCGTGAACTATCCCCGTGGACTTTTGGCATGGGGCGATCAGATCGGAGCCGATACGGTGCTGGCGCGATTGGACGCGTTGCATGACGAGTATCGTGATGATCGCTATCGCGCGAGCGTTCGTCTGCGCCGAATCGTTCGAGACGGCGGGACACTCGCGTGAGCGAACAGTCGAGGCAATGGTCGTGAGGACGCGCCAATGATCGACGTCACGTCGCTGACCGTAGATGCAATGACGCCCGACGACCGCGCGCGCGCCGTCGTGACGAAGATGCTTTCGCTCGACGCGTTTTCGTGTTGGCTTGGCATCGAGGTGCTGGACGTTGGCGTCGGCCGCTCTGTGTGTCGAATGACAATCCGTGACGACATGGTGAACGGCTTCGGTACGTCACACGGCGGCGCGCTGTTTACGCTGGCCGACAGTGCACTCGCGTTCGCCGTCAACAGCGATGGCATGGTGACCGTCGCGATCGACTGCACGATCAGCTATCCGGCGGCTGTGCGTGTCGGCGATATTCTGACGGCCACTGCCGAGCAGGATGCCGCATCGCGACGGCTCGGCTTTTGCGCAGTGACCCTGCGCAACCAAAACGATGTCGTCGTCGGTCACTTTCGCGGCACGGTCTACCGCACCACGACGCCGCACTTTCCGAAATCAGAATCATGAACACCCCACTACACGAATCAACGCAAGACGCGTTCATCATCGATGGAGTCCGCACGCCGATCGGCAGCATGGGTGGCGCACTCAGCGCAGTCCGCGCAGACGATCTCGGCGCGCATGCGATCTCGTCACTCATGGCGCGTAACCCATCGATCGACCCTGCGCGTGTCGCCGACGTCATACTCGGCTGCGCCAACCAGGCCGGCGAAGACAATCGCAATGTGGCGCGCATGTCCCTGTTGCTGGCGGGGTTGCCGGTGAGCGTTCCCGGCGAGACGGTGAATCGCCTGTGCGCGTCGGGCCTGAGCGCGGTCGCTGGCGCAGCGCGTGGTATCAAGATTGGCGAAGGCGACCTCTACGTTGCCGGCGGTGTCGAGAACATGACACGCGCGCCATTTGTCATGTCGAAAGGGAGCACGCCGTTCGCACGCGACATTCAGCTGTTCGATACGAGTCTGGGTTGGCGCTTTGCGAATCCGAAGATGCAGGCAATCCACGGTACCGAATCGATGGGCGAGACGGCAGAGAATGTCGCCGAGCAGTTCGGCATTTCCCGCGCCGACCAGGATGCGTTTGCGCTTCGCTCGCAGCAGAAGGCAGCCGCGTCTCGCGCTACCGGTCGGTTTGATGAAGAGATCGCGCCTGTTGAGATCCCGCAGCGCAAAGGTGCACCGATTCGTGTTGAGCAGGACGAGTTCATTCGACCTGACACCACGCTCGAGATCCTGGGGAAGCTGCGCCCAGCGTTTCGCACCGACGGTCAGGGGAGTGTGACCGCCGGCAATTCATCGGGACTCAACGATGGCGCCGCGGCTCTGTTGCTGGCGTCGTCGCGAGCGGTGAACGAGCTGTCGCTCAAGCCGTTAGCGCGCGTTGTGTCGAGCGCTGCAGCGGGTGTTGCGCCAAGTATCATGGGGATCGGACCCGTGCCGGCGACCGAACGTGCGCTCGAGTTGGCGGGACTGACACTCGATCAGATCGACATCATCGAACTCAACGAAGCGTTTGCCGCACAGTCGCTCGCCGTGCTCCGTGAACTTCGCATCGCCGACGACGACACGCGTGTGAACCCCAATGGCGGTGCCATCGCGCTCGGCCACCCACTCGGGATGAGTGGCGCACGGCTCGCGCTCACCGCAACGCGTGAATTGCACCGTCAGCAGAAGCGCTACGCACTGTGCACGATGTGCATCGGCGTTGGTCAGGGCTTTGCGATGATCATCGAGCGCGTCTAGACCATCGCAACACACAACGACGATGATCTACGAGTTTGACGGATTCATTCCGGTCGTACACGAATCGGCATTCGTACATCCGAATGCGTCGGTGACCGGCAATGTTATCATCGGGCGCGACGTGTACGTTGGCCCGGGCGCTGCGATCCGCGGTGACTGGGGTGGCATCATTATCGAAGACGGCTGCAACGTGCAGGAGAATTGCACGATCCACATGTTTCCCGGTGTCACCGTCGTCCTTGAAGCAGCAGCGCACATCGGACACGGCGCAATTGTTCACGGCGCGCGCATCGGCGCGAACGCGCTCATCGGCATGAACGCCGTGATCATGGATAACGCTACGGTCGGCGCGGGATGCATTGTTGGTGCACTGTGCTTCGTGCCCGCCGACATGCAGATCCCACCGCGCAAGGTGGTCGTCGGCAATCCGGCGAAGATCGTGAAAGATGTGAGCGATGAGATGCTCGACTGGAAGAGCAACGGTACGGCGCTTTATCAGCAGCTGCCGCGGGCGATGCGCGAGACATGGCGCGCCGTTGAACCGTTGCGCGCGGTGCCCGCTGACCGGCCCACGCAATCGGTCGTGCTCAAGACATGGAATGATACGAAGGGCGCGACGACGCGAGTGAAGCGCGTTGATGCACATGCTCACGGCAACACCACCGCGACCAACGATACGCAATCATGACGCTGAAGAACTACGCACTCGGCCAGTGGGTCGAGGGAACGGGCAAGAAGGCGGATCTCATTCACGCGATCACGGGTGAAAAGATCGGCGAGGCCTCCAGTGGCGGTCTCGACTTCAAGGCGATGACGGAATACGCGCGCAACGTTGGCGGTCCGGCGTTGCGTGCGCTGACGTTTCATCAGCGCGCGGCGATGCTCAAGGCGATGGCCAGGCATCTCATGGAGCAGAAGGAAACGTTCTACGCACTGTCGGCGATGACCGGTGCAACCCGCGCCGATTCGTGGGTCGACATCGACGGTGGCATCGGAACATTTTTCGCGTACGCAAGTCGCGGTCGTCGCGAGTTCCCGAATGAAACTTTTCACGTCGAAGGTCCCGCAGAGTCGCTGTCCAAGGGCGGCACGTTCGTCGGGCGACACATCTGCGTGCCCCTCGAGGGCGTTGCAATTCACATCAACGCATTCAATTTCCCGTGCTGGGGGATGCTCGAAAAGCTTGCGCCGTCCTTGCTTGCCGGCGTGCCATGCATCGTGAAACCGGCGACGGTCACGAGCTATCTCACCGAAGGGATGTTTCGCGAGATGGTTGCCGCAAACATTTTCCCGGCAGGCGCGCTGCAGTTGATCTGCGGAAGCGCCGGTGATCTGCTTGACCATGTGACCGAACAGGATGTAGTGGCATTCACCGGGTCAGCAACGACTGGGCAGATGCTCAAGGAAGGTAAAGCGATGATGCAGCACTCCGTGCGTTTCAACATGGAGGCTGATTCGCTCAACTGCTCGATTCTCGGACCTGATGCTGCGCCAGGCACTGAAGAGTTTGATCTGTTCATCAAGGAAGTCGTGCGGGAAATGACCACCAAGGCCGGTCAGAAGTGCACCGCCATCCGTCGCACGATCGTGCCCAACGGCATGGAAGAAGACGTGATCAAGGCGCTGCGCGCGCGTCTTGAGAAGACCACCATCGGCGATCCAGCGGTCGACGGTGTGCGGATGGGTCCACTCGCGAGCCGGGCCCAAGTGCGCGACGTGGGCGCTGCCGCCGAACGCATTCGCGCGTCGTCTGAACTTGTGTACGGTGGTGGCGACTTCCCTGTCGTCGGCGCCGATCGCGAGAAGGGGTCGTTCTTTGGTCCGATGTTGATGGCGTGCGCCGATCCGTTCAACCGTCGCGAAGCGCACGACATCGAAGCGTTTGGTCCGGTCAACACCGTCATGCCGTATCGCAATCTCGATGAAGCCATTGAACTCGCGAAACTTGGACGCGGCTCGCTGTGCGGTTCGCTTATTACGGCAGATCCGGCCGTCGCGCGCAAAGTCATCGTTGGTGTTGCGCCGTATCACGGCCGCCTCATGGTGCTCGACAAGACGAGTGCCAAGGAGAGCACGGGTCACGGTTCGCCGCTGCCGAATTTGGTGCACGGTGGCCCTGGTCGCGCCGGCGGTGGTGAGGAGATGGGCGGTGCGCGTGGCGTACTGCACTACATGCAGCGTACCGCCGTGCAAGGCAGCCCATCGATGGTCACGGCGATCACGCGCGAGTGGAGCAAGGGTGCCGCGACCACCAACGACTCTGTGCATCCGTTCCGGAAAACGTTCGATCAGCTTAACGTCGGCGATACGCATGTCACGGGCACCCGACTCATCACGCTCGATGATATCGTCGCGTTCGCGAACTTGAGCGGTGACAAGTTCTACGCGCACATGAATGACGAAGAGGCGCGCTCCAACGGCGTCTTCACTGGTCGCGTGGCGCATGGTTACTTCATCGTATCCGCGGCGGCCGGCCTGTTCGTCGAGCCAGCGTTAGGGCCCGTGCTCGCGAACTACGGCATGAACAATCTCCGCTTCACCAAACCGGTGTATCCGGGCGACAGGATTCATGTCATTCTCACTGTGAAGCAGAAGACGGCGAAGGACACGCCAATCGACAGCAACATTCCGCAAGGTGTCGTCGAGTGGGATGTCGAGGTGATGAACCAGAACGATGAAGCCGTCGCCGTGTACTCGATTCTTACGTTGGTGCGTCGGGCGGAATAGCAACAACCGCAACAACATTCTCGCGCGGAGAGCGCGGAGAGAACAGAGAGAACTGCAACTACGGTTCACGGATAGGAACAGATTCAAACGAGGATTGCCGCGGGTACTACAACGACTTTTTGTGGCCCGTAGAATCGCCGGAAATCAAAGTACTTGATCAGTTTCTTGCCGTGACAGTCGATTGCTGTTGCAATTCTCGCTGGTACGCCGCGTTCTCCGCGCGAAAATGCGGTAGTAGTTGCCGTCTACACAATCCGTTGGTCTCTACCGGAACGCCGGATCCCGCCAGGTCTCACGTCCGCCCATCACGGTCAGCAGCACCTTTGTCTTGAACAGCTGCGCCGGCGGGACCGCGAGCACATCGTCGGAGAGCACGACAAAGTCGGCGTACTTGCCCACCGCGAGCGTCCCCTTCTCCCGCTCGGCAAAGCTCGCGTACGCCGCGTCCCGCGTGAAATGGCGCAGTGCCGCTTCCACAGAAATACGGTGTTGTGGATACCAGCCACCGCTCGGCGTCCCATCGGGCATCGTGCGCGTCACTGCCGTCGCGATCCCACGCATGACGTCCATCGGGAAGACTGGATAGTCGCTGCCGAACGCCTGCACCGCTCCGGCGTCGTCGAAGAGTTTGAAGGCGTTCGAGTGTGAGGCGCGAGCAGGCCCCAGCAGTGGTGCGTAGTTGTGCAGTGTCGTCGCGTCGGGACTTGCAAAGATTGCCTGTGTCGATGCGATCACGCCGAGTTGTTTGAAACGCGGCAAGTCAACAAGTGATGGGACTTCGATGTGTTCGATGCGATGACGTCGACCCGAAGTTCCGTTGACCTTTTGCGCATGGGCGTACGCATCAAGCGCCATGCGAACGGCCCGGTCTCCGATGGCGTGCAGTTCGATCTGTAGTCCGGCTTTGTCGTACGCAGCGACCGCGTCTTTGAGTGCCGGCGCTTGCCAGAAGGGCAATCCCGTTCCGCCGCCAACGTATGGCTCGAGCATGGCCGCCGTTTTTGCGTCGACGGTTCCGTCCAGCATTCCCTTCGCGATGCCGTACGACAGAAGCGGCGACTTGCTCGCATCGCGCAACGCGACCAAGCGCGCGATCTGGGCTGGCGTCGCGTCGTGCGCAAACGGGACTGACACACGAAAGCGCACACGCATGGTTCCCCGCACGAGTGCTTGCTGCATGGCATCGAACGTCGCGCCGGATGGGTCGCCGGCAGAAGCTTCCTGCAACGATGTGAGCCCGAACGACGCAGCCTTCGTCATCTCTGACTCGAGCGAGGCCGCAACCTCTGCTGCACTGACTGCGGGCACCAGCTTCGAGACGAGCGACGCTGCCGATTCCTTGAACACACCGGTGAGTTCACCGGCAGGGTCATGGTCGATCTGTCCGCGCTCGGGATCAGGGGTCGTCGTGGTGACGCCACTCAACGCGAGCGCTTTCGAGTTCACCAACGCTTGATGTCCATCACGATCGCGCAGGAGCACGGGTCGATCGGGAAAGAGCTCGTCGAGATACTTGCGATGTGGCTGATTGTCCGGAAAATCGGATGCGCTCCACCCGCGGCCGAGCAACCATACGGTCGGCGGGAGCGACTGTGCGTATGCACGCAAACGTTTCTGTACTTCGGCGACAGAACCGGCATCAGCGAGATCGGCTTGGCCGCGGGACGGTAGATGCCAGTGCGCATCGTTGAAGCCAGGCACGACACGTCGACCGCGCAAGTCGACGATGCGCGTGGTGGTTGTCGCTCGCGCGCGAACTCGGACTGATGTTCCTATCGCGACGATCCGATCGCCGCGCACCGCGATCGCTTCGATCCCGGGACGCGGGGCTTCGCCCGTCCATATCTTCGCATTGAGATAGATCACATCGGGCGCCGCACTCTGCGCCTGTGTCGTGATTGGGATCAGCAGCAGCGCAGCGCACAGGTATCGCGTATTTCTAGTCATGGCGAACGTTGGGGCTTGCCATCGCACGCGGCAAGCAAGAGCATCATCGCGATGCGGGCAGACTCACCGGCGCGTCAGATCGGCGGTTGCGGGTCCGCGCGTGCGCACGATGACGTGCGACTGCGCGCTTCCCATATTCCTTGTCACGAGCGAGATGCATGACCGCAGGTCGCATGGGCGCGTCTCTGGTGCTCGGGGTATCGACGGCACGCGTTGCGGCGGCGCTTGCGGCATACGTTGCCAGCAGCATCGCGCACGACTTCAACAACGCGCTCCAAGCCATCCAGCTTGCCACCGAGTCGATCGAGGACTCCGACGCCATTCGGGAGACACGGGACGAAGTCACCATCATCCGTGATGCCGCACGCAGCGGCTCGTCGCTCGCCCGCGAGATCATCGAATTCAGCCGGCCGAACGTGGACTCGGGTGAGCTCGCCGATGTCGCCGATGCGCTGCGGTCACTCGAGTGGATGCGCCATCAACTCGCGCAACGTCGCATCGACTACGACGTGCGAATGCCCGTGGGTGGCCTGCAGGTCCGTCTGGGCGCGACGCGACTCGAGCAGGTGCTGTCGAATTTGATCTGCAATGCACCGGATGCCGTGAGCGATGGGGGTCGCATTTCGGTGACAGCAGAACGCCGGTGGATTGACGAAGGCAGGGCGGCCGCGACGTTGGGTCTCACCTCGGGGCCATACGTTCAACTCTCCGTCTCCGACAATGGCTCGGGCATTGCAGACGACGTACAGCAGCGGATGTTCGAGCCCTATTTCACCACCAAGGCCGAGTCGCGCGGCACCGGTCTCGGCCTTGCGACGAT
>JBKJTE010000219.1:0-12489 GCA_046590495.1 Gemmatimonas sp.
GGAGTTGCAGGCATTCGGTCGACGGTTGAGGGCGTGGTACCGCAAGCATGCGCGCGATTTGCCGTGGCGGAAGACGCGCGATCCGTATCATGTGCTCGTGTCGGAGTTGATGTTGCAGCAAACGCAGGTGTCGCGTGTGATCGACTACTACGCGCGGTTTCTCGAGCGATTCCCGACGGTGCACACGATCGCTGAAGCTCCAGTCGGCGACGTACTCGACGCGTGGGAAGGGCTTGGCTACTACGCCCGTGCGCGCAACCTGCACAAGCTTGCGCACGAGGTCACGCCAAATGGCGCGACCAACCATGTAATTCCATCGGATCCGGTGGCGCTGCGCGCACTGCCGGGGATTGGTGCGTATACGGCGGGCGCAGTGGCGAGCTTTGCGTATGAACGGCGCGCGCCGCTGGTTGACACAAATGTGGCGCGGCTGCTACTGCGTGTCTTCGCTCCCGAGTTTGCACCCAAGAGTGCACTCGGCCACCGCGTTGCATGGACGCTGGCCGAAGCGACGCTGCCCAAAAGCGGTAAGAACTCGTGGACGCACAATCAGGCGCTGATCGAGCTCGGTGCGCTGGTGTGCACGGCGCGCGTGGCGTACTGTCAGCGCTGCCCGCACATTGACGCATGTGAAGCGTTTGTGCGTGAGCTTGCCCCCACCGATCGGACCTGTGCCGAGCCTTCCTAGACCGCCGCACGCGTGCAACTGCTGACCTATCACTCCATCTCGAACGACCCAGGCCCGACGAGTATTCCGCCGTCGGTGTTTCGCGCGCAGATGGATGCCGTTGCAGCGACTGGACACCGGGTGGTACGACTGAGGGACGTCGCGGAATGGATTGCGGGACGCCTTGAACTTCCTGCGCGGTCGCTGGCGATCACATTCGACGATGGGTTCACCGATTTTGCGACCGAAGCGGCACCGGTATTGGCCACCCACGGATTTACCGCGACCGTGTTTCTCCCGACGGGAAAGATGGGCGCGTTCGCGGATTGGCCCGGCGAGCAGACCAGTCCCGCGCGCCCACTCATGTCGTGGGCGGAGGTGAAGTCACTCGCCGAGCAGGGAATGGAGTTTGGTGGACACAGTGTCACGCATCCGAAACTGCCGACGCTCAGTGCAAATGATCTTGCGCGCGAAGTGAGTGAATCACGGGCGGAAATTGAACGTCAACTCGGTCGCGCACCAACGACGTTTGCCCCACCGTATGGAGCATCGAACGCCGCCGTGATCAACGAGATTCGCAAACACTACGCGATCTCCTGCGGCACACGGCTTGCGCGTGCGACTCGCACCGATAATCCGCATGATTTGCCGCGCATCGAGATGCACTACTTTCGCGATATCGGTCGGTGGCGTGCGCATCTCGAAGGGCGCGGCGAGAGCTACTTCCAGTTCCGGCGCGCGCTGCGCGCGGTCCGCAAGTTTGCGACGCGAAAGAGTTAGCCGGTAGCTATTTGGAGAGTCGTACCTGCGCCGCTTCCTGTGCCTCTGCGACTACACGCATGAACTGGGGCAACACCGCCGACTCAGACCAATGCGTTTTGAATGCGGTGATTGCGGCCGCGCTCAACTTCGATCGGCGATCGGGCTCATCGAGATAGCGATGCAACGCGCCCTCAAGCTCTGCTGGTGAGTCGAAGAGATCACCGGCCCCGGCTCGATCGAGAATTTCCGGAAACGGCCCGATACGTCGCGCGACAACCGGTGTGCCCTGCCGGAACGCTTCGATGATGATGATGCCGAACGTTTCGTAGCAAACAGACGGAACCACCAGCGCCGCCGCGTGCCGATAATAGCGCGACAAGTCGGTCGGGGTGACACGGCCAAGAAACCTTACACGCGGGTTGCCAGCCGCGATCGTACGCAGCGTCTCCGTGTATTCGCCGTCGCCGGCGATCAGCAGATCAGCCCGATCGAACGTGTCGAAGACCGGGATGACGTCGTCGAGCCCTTTGATCTTTTCAAGGCGCCCGACAAACAAGAAGTACGGGCGATCGTGCGGCGACGTCTCGGCGTCAACAACGGGCGCGTCTTCCGTATCAGGCAAAAAGTACGGCACCACCGTCATGTCACGCTTGAAGCCGAATTCCTTGTGCTTACCGCGACTGAACTCGCTCATGGCGATGAAGCGATCGACGCGGCGCACTTCGCGTTCGAGAAAGCCGGTGTAGCGCCACAGCTGCGGCGGCCGTTTGTAGCTCAAGACACAGCGCAGACACTCTTTGCCGGTGCACAGTTCGCGCCCGTGTCGCCACAACACATGCGACGGGCAAACAAGCCAGTGTTCGTGCGCCATGTAAATCGTGGCCCCGGTTCCGTACTTGAGCACGCCGGGCCCGCCAACGAGCGAGATGTTGTGAAAGACGGTGACGTCGAAGTTTCCATTGTCGAGTACTTCGCGGATGCGCGCGCCATGAACGACAGGAGTGCCCGTCTGCTGCGTGAGCAGGTTTGACAGCTTGCCATGTTCGCTACGTAACGTCACAACGTGCACACCGTCGTTCGCCAGTGGCGCTACCGGCTCTTTCCCCGCGAGGGTGACATACGCGTCGCCGTCGTGAATAACGGTGACATGATGTCCGCGACGCACGAGTGCCTGCGACAGTCGGATGATTCCCATGCCGTCGCCGCCAAAATTGTACGGCGGATAGAACGTCGTCACCATCGCAAAACGGAGCGGCGCTTCGGCCTTCATCTCTGCGTCGATCTCGACTCTTGATTCTGCGCGCAGCTCCGTCATCGTGCCGCCTCTTCGAGAGCGGAGAGCGTCACGCGTGATGCATGCGTCCATGTGAGCACGTCCGCACGTTCCTTGGCCTTGTGTGACATGCGCGCGTGCAAGGCATCGTCACTCGCCAGGCGAATCATCGCGTCGGCCAACGCAACGTCGTCGCGCGGATTCACAAAGATGCCACCGTCGGCCAACAACTCGGGCAGCGGACTCGCCGTAGTCGCAATCACCGGGCAACCACACGCCGCCGCTTCAACCGCGGGCAAACCGAATCCTTCAGCGAGTGAAGGGAGCACGAGCGCGACACTGCCCGTGTGCAGGTGCCGCAATTCGTCGTCAGAAAGAAATCCGGTCCAGTGCACCAACCCGTCGGTGCCTGCGGCACTGATTGCGTCGCGAATGTCCTGATGGTTACTCAGGAACGCGTCGCCACTCAACTTGCCGACGAGCAGCAGATGCGGTGTCTTGTCGCCGAGTTGGGCTTTGAGCTTCCCGTGTGCAGTGACGATCGCCGGGACGCGTTTGTGCGGACTGAATCCGCCCACGTACATCATCCATCGCGCATCGCCCGGCAGGCCCACGCGTGAGGCAGCGGCAGCAACTTCAGACGGATCGCTTGGACGATATACGTCGGCCGGCGCCTCAACCGCGACACGCAGACGTGATGGCGGCACGTGCAGCACTTCGGCGATCTCGCGCGCTGAGTAGTCGCTCACGGTGAGTATCAGTCGTGATTGCGCGAGCGCGAGCCACACTTTGGCTTTCCAGAACAACCGCGCACGCCCACTGGGGAGCGTCAGCTCCGGGAAACGCTCGGCGATTGCGTCGTGTACGGTGACGACCGCTCGCAGCCCAGGCGGGAGTGGAAAATATGTGTAGACGCTCGGCGAAAAAAACACGTCGAGCGGTTGGCGCCACACGGCACGCGTGAATCGCAAAATATCGGCGGGGCCGCGATTTCCGTCAGCACTGGCCGCGTCGGTTGGCGTTGCGGATTGTGGGACCCGGATGAGTGTCACGTTTGGCGCCACGAGGTCCCACTTTTGCTCGACCGCAGCGTCGACAAAGCAGACGAAGGTGTGCGCCGGTGCCATCTCGACCATCGCCCGCAGCAATTCCTGCGTGAAACGACCGTAGCCGCGGCCATTCGCCCAGCACGACGCGTCGACCCCGATACGCAACGGACGAACCACACACCCCTCCTCAAACGGATTGCACCCCAAACGCACTGCTGTCACGAGATCACTGCTCCACATGTCTCGGACGAACGCCGATATTATACGTTACGGTTCGAGATCCACGGAGTCTTTTCCCCCATTTTGCTGCCGATGACGGCGCAAGCAGGTTGACGAATGACGATGAGACTGGGCGTGGTCGGTGCGGGTACGATCGGCCGTCTGCGCGCCGAAACCATTCGTGATGGCCCGTCGACTACGCTGGCGGCGGTCTGTGACGTGGCGCCGGCGGCGGCGGCCGCGGCGGCCAAAGGCACGCAGGCGGTGCTGGTCCAGGATCTCGACGCGTTTTTTCGCGTGCCGATGGACGCGGTCGTGATTTCGTCGCCGATCCAGGCGCACGAGGAAGCGTGCATCGCCGCATTTGAGCGCGGACTGCACGTGCTCTGCGAAAAGCCGTTGTCCAGCACCATCGCATCGTGCGAGCGCATCGTCGCCGCCGCGCAGAAGGCCAACCGCATTCTCGCGATCGGGTTCAATCTGCGCTATTACCCCGCCATGCAATACGTACGGGAAGTGGTGGACTCGGGGCGCATCGGCCCGATCGATCACATTCGTATTTTCGGTGGGCACGACGGGCTCGGAAATTTCCGCGCAGACTGGCAGTATCGCGCACCGGTTTCCGGTGGTGGCGCGATGATGGACGTCGGCATTCACATGACCGATCTTGCGCGCTACTTCATGGGCGAAATCACCGATGTGTATGGCATGATGTCCGAGTCGGTGTGGAACGTCCCGGGTTCAGAAGACAACGCCGTCGCGATCTTCCGGAACGCGGCAGGCATTGCGGCGACTTATCACGCCACGTGGACCGAATGGAAAGGCTACCAGGCCGCCATCGAAGTCTACGGGCCACTCGGCATGGTGCGCGGTTCGTACGCGCCGATGTCGAATGTGCTGATTACGCACCAAACGCCCGGCGGTCCGCGCACGACTGAACGCCGCCGTTACGTCGAGGTCATGGTGCGTGAAAAGTTGCAATCGTGGACGAGCACCACGCGCAAGACCTTCGAGGGCGAGCTCGCCGATTTCGTGTCGCGAGTTGCCGGCCGCGCGAGCGGCGCGCTGGCCGATGGCTACGCCGGACTGCGCACCTTGCAGATCGCCGACGCCGTGCGTCGCAGCTCCGAGTCTCGCGAAGCGGTGCATTTGACACCACTTGGCTCGATGTGGGGATGAGTGAGCACCGAATGACCGATGCGCCGAGTGCATCGGGGGATCCTCTGCTCTCGGTCATCGTCACGATCGTTGAAGGTGGCGGTGCCGTGCGTCGCCTGTTGACCGCACTCACCACGCAACGCGATGCACCGCCGATGGAAATTCTCGTTCCGTACGACGCGAGTGCGCGCCAACACGTCGTCAGCGTCGAACCAGATTTTCCGACTGTACGCTTCATGCCGCTCGGCGTTGTCGCCACCGAACAGCCGATCACGTCCGCCGGTGGCGAGCACGAACTGTTTGACCGACGCCGCGCAGCGGGACTTGCGGTCGCCAACGGCGACTTGATCGCCATCGTTGAGGATCGCGGCGCACCGCGCGGTGATTGGGCGCGGACGGCGGTGCGCCTGCATCGCGAGATGGAGTATGGTGTGATCGGCGGCGCAATCGACCCGTTGCCAACCACGATCGGCGGTTGGGCGGTGCACGTCTGCGATTTCACGCGCTATACATCGCCGTTTGAAAGTGGCGCGCGCGATTGGGTGAGCGATGTGAATGTCGTCTACAAGCGACGTGCCCTTGAAGCGACGCGATCGCTGTGGCAGGAGCGCTATCAGGAGCCGATTGTGCACTGGTCGCTGCAGCAACAAGGCGACTCGCTCTACCTCTCCAATGAACTGGTGGTCGAGCATCACCGCGGCGCAGTGCCACTCGGACAGTTGCTCGGCGAGCGGTATCACTGGGGACGGTTGTTCGGTGCCATTCGGGCGCGCAAGCTGAGTGTGCCCAAACGAATTGCACTCGGCCTCGCCGGGCCGCTCATTCCGCTCACTGTGTTCGTGCGACATGCACGCGCGCACGCCGCCAAGGGCAACGCGATGCGCTTTGTCCTCGCCGCGCCGGCCGTGATGCTCTATCTCGTCGCGTGGAGCTGGGGCGAAGTGTCCGGGATTGTGAGTGGTCGCGCGTAGCGCGGGAGTCGCATCCGTCGGACGCCGCTTTCTCACACTCGGCGCCGGTGAAATCGTCTCCCGCCTGTTTGCCTTTGCCGCGACGGTTTATCTCGCGCGGACGCTTGGGGCGTCGGTGTACGGTGTGATTGCCGCAGCAACGACGATCATGCTCTATCTCGCGTTCATCGCCGATTGCGGCATAGAGATGCTGGGTGTGCGCGAGGTTGCAGAACATCCCGACGCACTCGCAACCACGCTTCCGCCGATTCTTGGCGCGCGCTTGCTGATCGCGTTTGCTGTGATGGCCGTGACGATTCCGGCGTCGCTGTTGCTGATGCCGCGCCCCGATGGCCCCGTACTCGCGTTGTACGCCATCACGCTGATCACGGTTGCACTGGGCACGCGCTGGGTGCATCTCGGGCTCGAGCAGGCAGGCAATGCATCGTGGGCGCGCATCATCAACGAGTGCGTGGCCGCCGCGTGCGTGTTGCTGTTCGTACACACGCAAAACGACTTGCTGCGCGTGCCGATGGCGCAGATCCTCGGCGAGACATTGGGTGCCGTGTTTCTCTTTCGCCTGCTGCCCGTCGCCGCGCGACGCTTTCGTCTTGAAATGCGCCCGAGTGTCATCACACCATTGCTGAACCGTTCGTGGCCTTTGGTGCTGCACAGCCTACTCGGGCTCGCGATCTTCAACAGCGATTTCATTTTTCTGCGCGCGATCCGCGGCAGTGAAGCTGTGGGATTCTACGCGGCGGCGTACACGCTGATCAGCTTCTTTCAGAATCTCGGCGTCGCATACACCATGAGTCTGATTCCGAGCATCACGCGCGTGCGCAACGATGCAACTGCCGCGCGAACATTGTTTGACGGTTCCATGGCGCAAGTAATGGCGCTGGGTTTGCCGGTCATGCTTGGCGGGATTCTCGTTGCGAGCCCGCTGGTTGCGCTGATCTTTGGTGCCGGATACGGCGCGAGTGCGCGGCCACTCCAAATTCTGTTGGTCGTGATCCCTGTTGCGCTGTTCCGAAACGTCGCGCAAGGCGTGCTGTTGGCGAATGAACGACAGGATCTGATGCTGCGCACTGTCGCGTGGGCCGCCGCCGCCAATGTCGTGCTCAATATCACGCTCATCCCACGATGGGGGATGGAGGGCGCCGCCATTGCCACGCTGGCGACAGAGCTCGCGCGCACCGTGCTTGCATTGCGATACTCACGGCAGCTTGGCCTCGCGATGACGCCGATCACGCGCTTTGCACGGATTGCCGTAGCGTCGAGCGTGATGGGTGTGTGCGTCTGGATGGTCGCCGATCGTCCTGTGTTCATCAGCATCCCCATCGGCGGCATCGGCTACGTCGCAGCACTGCTCGCCGTTGGGGTCATTCGGCTCCGTCGCGGCGCACTGCCGGCGCTCAATCTCTGATTCCGCCGGAAGCTCCCATTGCTGGGTCATCATCTCCAACTCGCATCACGTGTCTGACACCGGTGTGGCAAAGCCTGCATTGACGATCGTGGTCCCATCGGTGAATGGGCTGCACGACCTCATCCCCTGTTGTGAAGCACTCGCCAGGGTCTGTGAGCGCACAGCGACTGAGGTACTTGTTGTCGATCGACTGGGTGGCAACATCGAATCGACAATCACGTCCCGCTTTCCGTGGGTGACGTTTCTTTCGCTGCCGAGTGCGTCCACAATTCCGCAGATGCGCGATCGCGCGTTTCGCATTGCGAGCGCTGACGCGATCGCGGTCATCGAAGATCATGTGATCGTGCCGCCGCAGTGGGGCGAACGTCTGCTTTCGTCGCTTGCCGAAGGGCATGACGTCGTCGGGGGACCAATCGAAAATGCCGCCACGGGACGACTGCTCGACTGGGCCACATTTCTCTGTGAATACAGCGCCTGTCTTCCGCCGTTGCCAGAAGGTGACGCCGCATGGCTCCCTGGCAATAACATCGTCTACCGCAAAGCGGTGCTCGACCGATTTCTGTCAGTGACCGCAGAAGGCGCGTGGGAAAATCGCCTGCACGACGCAATGCGCGCTGACGGCGTGCAGCTTATCTGCAAAGCAGCGCTGCTGGTTGGACACAAGAAGCACTTCGGGTTCTTCGAGTACATCGGCCAGCGCTTTCTCTACTCGCGCTCGTATGCCGGCGCGCGCATGCGAAACGCGTCGCTGGTCAAACGACTCGCGACTGGCGCCGCCGCATTCGCACTCCCGCCGTTGCTGTTGCTGCGCATCACCAAAAGTCTCACCGCCAAGCGTGTGCCGACGGGGCGCGTGCTTGCCACGATGCCGTTCATCGGTGTGTTCGTGATTTCGTGGGGACTTGGCGAAGTCGTCGGCTACTGGCTTGGCGGCGGCGACGCGCTGTCACGCGTACGTTGAAGTCGTAGCGACATCGCGCTGCCGACATCGCCCCGCTGGCATAAATCGCTGACACCGAAGCACTGATATCCCGTGCCGTTTACACTCGCTCACCCAGCGACGGTCGTACCATTTCGTCGACTCATCGGCCCCGACCGCTTGCCGTTCGAAGCGTTTGTCATCGGCACGATGTCTCCCGACTTTGAGTATCTCTTTCGGCTCGAGCCTATCGCGCTGATCAGTCACGCGTCGTACGGGTTGTTCCTTTTTGGCGTGCCGGTTGGACTCATGACGGTTGCGCTCTGGGTGTTTCTGTTGCGTGAGCCGACGCGTGCACTCTTTGCATTGCCGGCCGAACAAGCCTCGCGTCGCTACGCGTTTCGGTGGTGGGTACGCGCCGCTGCGGGCGTGCTGATTGGCGGGGCAACGCATGTCGTATGGGATGCATTCACGCACCGCGACGCGTGGGGACCGGTTGTAATTCCCGCGCTCAAATACAGCGCGTTCCGGCTCGGAACAGTCGACGTGCCGTGGTACAACGTGTTGCAGCTGTTCAGTAGCATTGTCGGTGGCGCAGTCGTACTCGTGTGGATCTTGCGCCTGATGAAACGCGCGCATGCATGGCCCAGCGTAGTCACTGAACCTTGGCGTCGACGCACCTGGGTGTCGTTGATTCTCTTCGCAACACTCTTCGCTGCCTGGAACGCAATGCAAACCGGGCTGATGGTCGACTCCTCGGCGACCACGCGTACAACGATCATCCTCGGCCGGTTCGCAGTCGGTGGCCTGACCGGATTTTCAATCGCGCTGACGTTGTATTCGACGCTATTCCTCAGGAACGCACGTCGCAGATAACAAACGGCGACGCATCCGGGTGAATGCATCGCCGTTTCAATGTCAGTACTCTGCTGCCTACATGTACCCGTCGCGACGCAGGGTCTCGAGACCACCACCGTCTTCCTTGTCCTGCGCACGACCGGCGCGTTCGGCCACGCGTGAAAACTTACCACTCTTCAGCTCCACAATGACTTCGGCCGGATCGCGGGACGTCGACTCCACCCGATTGGTGCACGGGCCACAGCCGAGCGAGCGATAGCGCGTACCGTCACCCTGATCGTAGTAGAGTGGAACGGTGGGGATTTTTTCGCGCTCGATGTATTCCCAGATGTTGAGCTCCGTCCAGTCGAGCAGCGGATGAATGCGCACATGTGTGCCAGGCGCAAACTCCGTCTTGTACTGATTCCAGAATTCAGGCGGCTGCTCGCCGATATCCCAGACGTTGCTCTCGGTGCGCGGCGAGAAGTAACGTTCCTTTGAACGACTCCCTTCTTCGTCGGCACGCGCGCCGACAATCACGCCTGTGAACGGCTCGCGATTGCTGTCGACTTCGTACTGACCGGTGCGAAGGTTCAGTCGCTTGCGAACACCCGCACCGCTCAACGTATCCTTGAGCGCCTGCGTCTTGAGCAGGCTGCAGCAGGTGATGCGATCGATAGCGCCATCTGGAAACGTGCGCTTGGCTTCGAGCGCGCTTGTATTCTGCCCGACAATCATCGTCAGCTTCCACTCCATCGCGAGGCGATCACGATACTCGATCATCTCGGCGAGTTTGTACGACGTGTCGATGTGTACGAGCGGAATCGGCGCGTGGCCAAAGAACGCCTTACGTGCAAGCCAGAGCAGCACGGTACTGTCCTTGCCGATCGACCAGAGCATGCACAGTTGACGAAAGTTGGCGTACGCTTCGCGAAAAATGTGTACGCTGCGATGTTCGAGCTGGTCCAGGTGCTGACTCATGCGTTCCTCCTCTGGGTACGCTTCGATTCCAGGAGCGCCAACACTTGATGCGTCGCATCCGCAATCGAAGTCTTCGTCGTGTCGATCACCAACTCTGCATTCAGCGGCGCTTCGTACGGATCGTCGATTCCCGTGAAATTCGGAATCTCTCCAAGACGCGCCTTGGCGTAGAGCCCCTTCACGTCGCGCGCCTCGCACACTGCGAGCGGCGTGTCGACATAGATCTCCACAAAATTGCTGCACATCGCGCGCACCGCATCCCGCGACTCGCGATACGGCGAAACGAACGACGCAACAACCGTTACGCCGTGTGCTTCGACGCGACTTGCCATGAACCCCATGCGCTTCACGTGCGCATCGCGATCGGGACGCGTGAATCCGGTCATCGGAAAAACGGCGCGCACGGCGTCGCCATCGAGATGCTCCACCTTTTCGCCTTTCGACTCGAGCTCGCGCAACACCTGCTCGGCGATGGTGCTCTTCCCCGATCCCGAGAGACCGGTAAACCACAGCACCGTACCCTTCTTGGCTTCGCGACCGAACGACACCCGATCCCACAGGCGTTCATGGAGCCAGAACAGTCCGATCTTGGACACGAATTCCATCGCGCCGACAAAGAGCGAGACCGCCCATCGCTGCGTGAAGATGTAGACGATGATCGACGTCGCGATGGTGCCGAGTACGCGCCAGCTGACTGCTTTGACCACGCTTCGTGTGTGCGTGTCGCGGGCGCTCATGACGTGACCCCCAGCACGAACGACTGCTGCTTGAGCGTGGGTGTGTTGTAGCTCAGCGGTGAACTGCGAACGCCCTCGCGCTTGGCGTAGCGATACACGCAGTCGCCGGCCGCAACATCCCACTCCATCGTCGGACCCAGCCGCGGATACAGGTGCGCCTTTCCTTCGGCAACGAGCCCGAACTTGAGCGAACTACCCGCCGGCAAACGCGATGCGACCGTGAGTGTCGCGAGAAACGCTTCCAGTTCGGCAGACGGGTGCGAACGACTTTCGACGATGACGACGCCGTCAGCTCCTGGCGCATCGGGGCCGAAAAGTTGCTCGCGCTCCGCCGCACCATCGTATTTCCAGCTGCCAAGTCCGCGCCCCGCCGCATACAGCACGTTCATCGCGGGCGCGAAGACGACACCCAGCACGGGCACACCGTCTTCGATCAGAGCGATGTTGACGGTGAACTCGCCATTGCGATGAATGAATTCTTTCGTACCGTCGAGCGGATCGACAAGCCAGAAGCGACGCCAATGTTGACGCGCATCGTACGACGGGATTTCACCCTCTTCCGAGATCACGGGTACGTCGGGAAATGCCGACGCGAGCGCGTCAACAATCACCGTGTGCGCCGCATGGTCGGCGGCCGTGACCGGACTCGCGTCCGACTTGAGCTGCACGACAGCGTCACCGCCGTAGTGCGCCATCACCGCGTCGCCCGCATTGCGCGCGATCGTGATGAGCGTGTTCAATGCGTCAGCGTTTACCATGGGCGGAAGATGATCCCCTTGTCCTGCAGCAGTCGCTTCACCTGTTCCACTGCGGATGGATCGTCGGGATCAGGGATGTGCAGATCGTGCGGCAGATCGCTGGTACTCGCATCGCCAACCCACACCACTTCGATGCGGTCCGCGTCCACGGAGGTCTTGATCATCTCGACGTCAGCGTGCGTCAACTCGGCAGCTGTGACAATCAGAATCACGCCGGCATCGAGCATCAGGTTCGCGATTTCCGCGAGACGACGCAAATGCTCCTGTCGCTGCGAATCACTGCGTTCGAGGTCAGCATCGACGCCATACAACACGTTTCCGATGCCAAGGAAGTAGACGATGTTGCCAAGGTCGAAGAGACGGTGCTCGACGTCCTTTGCAAGCGCTTTTCGATCCGCGCTGGCTTCGCCGGTCATGAGCAGCAGGGTCGGACGCTGGCGATACCGTTCCGCGCGCGATTCCGTCGAGATGTTGCTCGGCTCCCACTTGTAGTTACGGAGCAGCACCCGTTCGCGCACACCCGTCATCGTGTCTGACAACGCTTCGCGCACGATACCGCCGCCGCGGATTTCGAACTCGTCGATGAGTACGAAGCGACTTGTGGTGGCGAGTTCCGTGGCGAGATCGAAGGCCAGGGCACGACTGGTGCGCAACGTCAGCTCGGCGACTTCATGCCGATCGACCCGCGTCTTCGCATCGTCCACTTCAAGCGTCGACGCATCGAGCACACGGTGGATTTCCTCCACACGGGCC